>JAFGPC010000065.1 GCA_016926155.1 Sedimentisphaerales bacterium | reverse complement strand
GAGAGGTGTCGGAGTGGCTTATCGAGCAGCCTTGGAAAGGCTGTGTAGGGCTTGTCCCTACCGCGGGTTCGAATCCCGCCCTCTCCGCTTCTTTATATTGCTTCATAACTTGTTTTAAATAAAGCAGTTACGATATACCACAAAGAGAGTATAGCATTCTACGCCCTTTTTTTGAATTGCTAAAAACACGTCTATAACTTCTTGTAATTCAAGCACTTGCGGGTTCTTCACTATTTTTAACTGGCCCACTGTCCTCAAACTGTCCTCATTATGCCATTATTCAATGGACGTGTGCACATTATGAGAAAATAATCTGCATATGAATTTATTTTCGATTACTCTTTGTTCTTTTGGTACTGTTCTACCTACAGGTAATTATCATTCCATTTCAGAAAAACATTTTAATAGGGCTGTTTTCTGTAGGTATTAAGGAGAACATGAAGGATCAGAGAAAGAGCAATAAGAAACTTTATATAAGCTTTCAGAATTAAAACGATAAATTACACGCCTAGAACAAATCCCCTGACAATCCGGACCTGTAAAAACCAATGGCGAACCATTTGGGCTAAGAATCATCCGGATGTAGCTAAAAAAACAGCCATTTATTACATGAAGAAAAAGACAGGACAGGTAAACAGCTCATTATCCCGCTTTCTCTTTGTGGATAGACAAACTTGTCCTACTACTAATAAAGGCGATGATCGGCAAAAACTCAATCCGGTTGGACAAGATTGTCTAGGCCGGTTAGACACCCCTGTCTATGCAGGAAGGACAGATGTGTCTAACCGAAATGACCATACTTGTCCAACTACTGATAAATCTCTCACTTCTACAGTAATAAATAAAAAAACTGGCGCGGCCGGTCAGCCTCTGCCTGCCGAGGGGCAGGCCAACCGACCGCTACAAGCTGAACCTGAACTGCAACCACACGTTAACCAAGAAACCCGCAAGATACTTGACAACATGATTAATACGACTGGGAAATCCTTCCAGCCAAGCCGGACAAACATGAAAGAAAGAAAACGTAAATTGACCGAGCAAGCAAAGCAATTATTGGAAGAAGGATAATCTTATTCGTGAAACTTATGAACGTACGGAATCGAGTTAGAAACCTATGTAAGCTAGCTGTTTTTGCCCAGACGTATTGTGCGAACTGGAATCCTAGTGAGAACTCTTGTATCTTCCGTACTGGTTGCCGCATTGCAGAGGGAAAATCCTGTGAGTATTTCAAAAAATATGTCTGGCCGATTTGTGATCCTGCCTATGTTTTCGCTACAGAGACATGTCAATATGAAACCTTACTTGGGCAGTATCAAGCGATTGACAAGAATCTTGTGGTGTCCGACAAGGATGAATCCCCCCGATTGTGTGCTTGTGGAGTGCCGCTGCAACCGAGACGGCGATACTGTGATAAATGCCAGTTACGCCATCGGAAACAGACGTATCGGCAAGCCCGAAAAAAAACAGGTTCAAGCGCAACAGTTAACCGAAAAACACCCCCTTTTTCGACATCAAAAACGTCGATTTCAGGAGGTGCTTTTAAGGGAAGGCAAAATCGCTCCGACCGAGCTAAATCGAGAACTTAACTGTTGCGCAATTAGGATTTGAGGATTGAAATGTTTTGGAGCTATGGATATATGAAGAGTGAAAGGAAAAGGTGAAATCATGGCAAGCCTAGCAAAGTACTCAAATGGAACAAAACGCTTGTTATTTTCTCTGGATGGAAAAAGGTTGACTCTATACTTGGGGAAAGTATCCATCCGGGATGCCCAGCAGATCCAAATACATGTTGAGCGGTTGATCTCTGCCCGATTATCTGGTAGGGCTGTACCGGATGAAACCTCCGCATGGATCGGATCGATTGATAATGTACTCCGGCAGAAGCTGGAGCGGATTGGATTGATCCAGGCCCAGCAGAAACAACGGAGCAAAGGATCTGTTACTTTGAAGGCGTTCATTGATACCTATATCGATAAGCGGATTGATCTCAAAAAAGGTACAAAGGTATCATTAGAACAGGGGCGAAACCGTTTAGTCCGTTTCTTTGGTAAAGATCGACCAATGGATACAATCACTCCGGGGGAGGCCGATGATTTCCGTCTGTTCATGCTGGGGGAAATGGGATTAGCAGAAAACACGGTGCGCCGGACTATCGGCAAAGCCCGACAATTTTTCAAAGCCGCTGTCCGGTCACACTTAATCCCGGCGAATCCGTTTGACGATATCCCTGCCGCCCTACGAGAGAATAAATCCAGGCACTATTTTATCAGCCGACAAGAAGCTGATCAGGTTTTGGAAGCCTGTCCAGATGCCCAGTGGCGTTTGATCTTTGTTCTGTGCCGCTATGGGGGTCTCCGTTGCCCATCTGAAGTCCTATCCCTGCAATGGCAGGATATCGACTGGGAACGCAGCAGAATCAAAGTTACGAGCCCCAAGACTGCCCATCATGTAGGTCATGAATTCAGGATCATACCTTTATTTCCGGAGATCCGGCCTTATCTTATGGATGTATATGAGCAGGCTGAACCGGGTACGCAATGGATTATCACTCGATACCGATTGAAAAATTTGAATCTGAGGACACAATTTCAGAGGATACTCCGCAGGGCCCATATTGAAACCTGGCCGAAATTATTTCAGAATTTACGTAGCACCCGGGAAACAGAACTTTGTGAGATTTATCCCGTTCATGTCGTTTGTGCCTGGATCGGGAACTCGATCCCAATTGCCATGAAAAACTATTTACAAGTTACCGACGATCATTTTGAACAGGCAATTCACGCAACGCAAAACGCAACGCACTCAACGCAAAAAACAATGCAGAATCCAGCCGCACCGGGGGACATGGAAAGGAACGATAAGAACTCAAAAACGCCACAAGTGAAAGATAATTCAACACTTAAGCGCACTATTCAAGCCCATTCAATTCTAGACAAAAAAGATAATGTGGGCGTTACAGGACTCGAACCTGTGACCTTACGGGTGTGATCCGTACGCTCTAGCCAACTGAGCTAAACGCCCAAGAAAGTGTATTAAAGCAGGTTTTAACCGGTCATGTCAAGAGTTGTCCGCGATTTCTTAATTTCTTATGCGATAAATAGCCGGCTTGGTACGTCTAGGTTTCTGACAACTGAAAATCCTCACTATAACTCTGAAAATGAGGTTTCGGGGTTCTGGGGAAAATAAAAACGTCTTAGACTTGACAAAATAGGTTCTTTTATGGTAAGATGCTCCAATTCCCTCAGAACGGGTCGGGAGGCAGAAGTGATGAAAGAACAAGAACTTAGGCAAGTTGTCGCCTATGTCAACGAGATCGAAGAGGCTTTATTTTTAGGAGCCGGCACGCTGATCCCATGGCAGATCGAACTGACCCCACTGAATCATACTATCGCCCGACTTAAACAAGCTCGATTCGCTATACAGGACCGAAAAATCCGTATAATCTGTGCCCATACAGCTTTACGTGCCCGACAATGCCGTGACCGAATCCTTCGCCGTTGTGGCATGAAGGCATCAAAGGCCGGGTAAGCGACTAAACGTTATTTTGATAAGGTTATAAACTGTAGCTTGGCCGATACAGGGAAGTGGTCTGAAGGGTATCGTTCCTCCTGGTTTGTTCGATGGATAGCTGCTTCGACGACTTCCATTTCAGAAGAAGTGAAGATATAGTCAATTTTATCCCCATCCTTCCGGCCCGTAAAACCATTGAATGTACCCACCTCTTTATCGTTTGGGTGCAGGACGCGGAATGTATCGATCATAATCTGTGGCGTGGTGCCGACCTCTGCCAGATAGGCGTCTCCCTTGAGATATTGGATCGCCAGGTTGTCTTCACCCGCATTGAAATCACCGGTCAGGAAAAATGGCTCGTTTTTCTTCTCACGGTCGGCGATCCGACGTGAAAGGAGGACAACGCTCTTTTCACGAGATGGCTGTGATTGATGGTCCAGATGCACATTATAGGCGTAGAATGCCTTTTTGGTTTTTTTGTCTACCAGTCTGGCCCATGTGCAGATCCGAGGAATGGAATTTCCCCAGGATCGTGAAGCGGGTACTTCCGGAGTATCCGACAACCAGAATGTGCCGGACGTATCCATAGTAAACCGGTCTTTTCGATAGAGGATATTACTGAATTCGCCCTTTTCCTTGCCATCATCCCGTCCGACTCCTACGGAATCATAACCCTTGACGGCAGCCAGAATCTCCTGGATTTGGAACAGCAAGGCTTCCTGCAGACCGATCACATCCGCTTTGGAATCCCGGATTACCTCGAAGACCATTTCTCGGCGATTTTCCCATCGGTTGTCCCCGTCATTGGCTGTACCATAACGGATATTGAATGTCATTACCTTAACATCCAGCGGTTTTTCCGTGTCGGCTGTCCATCCCAATCCGGGATTTAGCCACGAAATGACGATCCCGCAGACCAAGGTAAAGGCAACTATTTTCATCCGGAACCAATATTGAAAAATCCGCTCCCATCGCATCGTATGCTCCTTATCAATATTCTATTATTACACTTGTAAACAAGATAGAGCAAAAAGGCCCGATAAGCAAGAAATACCGTTCGTTTCCAATAAATTGGCACTTATGAATTGACGATTTATACTTGATCTTCGGCCTGGTTTGTGATATTTGTACAAATAGAGAAAATCCAAAAAGAGGTTGGTTTTTCTTCGGAGATGTATGATTGTGGACACTTCCCAATCCGCTCTTAACTGCAGAGTGCTCGTCCTGAACAAGCACTACATGGCTGTCCGTGTCGTCTCAGTACGCAGAGCGTTTTCCCTTTTATTCCGCGACCTGGCGGAAGTTATTTCTTGCGAGGACGGCTCCTATAACAATTACGATTTTCAAAGCTGGAGACAGTTGAGCGCATTTAAGCAGCAGTTCGAAGTACATCAGCACGATTGGATCACCACGGTTAATTTTGACATCGCCGTGCCGCGGATCATCCGGCTTCTGTTTTATGATCGCCTTCCCCGTCAGTCGGTCAAGTTCAATCGACGCAACATTTTTGCCCGTGACCGTAACCACTGTCAGTATTGCGGAAAAAAATTTCCCACTTCGGAACTATCGCTGGATCATGTCATTCCGCGTACGATGGGGGGCAAGAGCACGTGGGATAATATCGTATGTGCATGCACCGACTGCAACAGTAACAAGGGCGGCCGGACTCCCAAGCAGGCTAATATGACATTGATTACCGTGCCGGCAAAACCACGGCGTAATCCGGTTATTCATGTCCACTTGAATCATGACCGGTACAAGAGCTGGAAACAGTTTCTGGATCATGCCTACTGGTCGGTCGAATTGACGTAACGAGGAGAAGTGCAGTCAATCAGGTTTTTTGTGCCCACCGGAATTTGGCCGATGCCGAGCGCGGATTTCGCACAATCTCTGAAGTTCGCGGGGTGGTGACTTGAGGGCGGATTGCCGAGTAGATCTTTTTCTTGTATCCATCACGAAAGGAATTTTTAACCAGACGATCCTCCCCGCTGTGGAAACTGATAATTCCGATGCGCCCGCCGGGGACAAGACTTTTCGGCGCTGTTTCAAGCAGTCTGCTGAGACTGCCGAGCTCATCGTTAACCAATATTCGCAGGGCCTGAAACGTACGGGCGGCCGGATGCAGGGAACCGAAACCGGAGCGCTTCAGTTGCTGTTTCCATGTTCTGGGTGTAAGTCCTTTTGCGTTAAGCACCAGGCGGACAAGCTGATCGACGGTCGTGATGGACTCGGCTTGTCGCTGGCCTACAATGAATCGGGCGATTATGGCGTGGTCCGGCTCATCGCTTAATTCCCATAAGGCATGGCCCAGTTCGGACTCACTCATCTCGGCAAGCAGATCGGAACTGGTCTTCTCTAGAGTCGGATCCATACGCATGTCCAGCGGTCCATCAGCCTTATAGCTGATACCGCGAGTAGCATCGTCAATCTGCATGCTGGATACGCCAAGGTCGGCAAAGATCACATCGACCTTTTCCAGGCCTTCCCTGTGAAGGACATCCTGTATTTCGGAAAAGTTAGCATGGTGTAAATGCACATTATCATAATCTTTCATCCGGTATCGAGTTCGTTCCAGTTCGTTGTCGTCCATATCCATGCCGATAAGTAGACCTTCCGGTCCGATCTGCTCTAAAAACGCCTGCGCATGGCCCCCAAAACCAACCGTGCAATCGAGAATGGTTTCGCCCGGCTTGGGCTGTAGAGCCGCCAGCACTTCTTGAACAAGCACCGGTTTATGCGTACCGGGAACGGTCTTGCCCTTGGCCCGGAGATGCCGCAGACGGTTCTGGCGGTTTTGCTTTGTAGTTTTACGTTTCAAAAAGCCATCCTGAACGAGATAGATCGTAGATCGAAAGCGACTTTGGTCTCGGTATTCTGTTCGACGGTGACAACAGGGTATCAGAATGAGTCGATATTTCAATCCTGCATAAAGGTCTTTCCGAAGAGAAGTTCGACTTTGCTATAACTTTTTGCTACAATAGCGGTTCTCTTGTGGATAAGGAAACAAAGGTGCAACTACCAGGTACGGATAAGAATACGTGGGCGGATTATTTTATCATCTGGGCAAGAAGCTGGGGCCGAAAGTACGGCGGGGCCAATGGATGTGGAAGTCGGCTGTCGGCACCGAAGCGGAAATGATCGCCGCCGAAGAAGCTGTCGGGGTCGACCTGGCTGCTGAGGTCTGCGCCCAGGTGCAGATGGACCAGACGGAGGAAATCCGTCATCAGGTCAGACAGATCGGTGCCGTCCTGACCGGAAAAGTAGCCAATAAAAAGCGGAAATTTCGCTTCGAAGTCATCCGCGGCAATCAGCCAAACGCCTTCGCCTTGCCGGGCGGGAGGATTTTTGTCACGCGATCCCTGTTGGAATTGTGCGAATGGGACACCGATGAGATCGCCTATGTACTCGCTCACGAAATGGCCCATGTGATCAAAGGCCACGCCATGGAGCGGATCATGACCAGTTCGGCCCTGCAGGCTGCCTCCCGGATGACGCCGATGCGCGGAGCCTTGTCGGGCTGGATCAAGCGGGTGGGCATCCAGTTCCTCAGCGGGGCGTATTCCCGGGATGTGGAATCCGAAGCCGACCGGCTGGCGACGCTGCTGACTCTGGCGGCGGGCTTCGATCCGAGCGGAGGGGAGCGGCTGTTCCTGCATCTGGCCCGACGCTCTCAGGACCCATCCGGCTTGGGGCAATATTTTGCCAGCCACCCGCCGTTCGCCGAGCGCATCGTCCGAATCCGCCAAATCCTCCGGGAAAAGAAAAGAAAACAAAAATAGTATTGGGTAATGTTGTCCTGAGCCTGTCGAAGAGTCAAAGGTCCGTCTTATGCCCCAATTCACCGATCCTGAAACTCGGATTTGCCCCCATCGATACATGCGTTATTGGCTTACATAAAAATCCCGGACTACTAGAAGTGATTCATATCCAGTTTTAAGTCATGTGGCTTAAGTGAGAAATTAAAGTTGAAAGTGTGCATTCTCTTTTGCGATAACACTTTTTATCATAGAGATTGCTACATAGATATATTCAGTAGCTGTGTTTTCTGAAATAGCCCAAGCATTTCCAATCTCAGGATCTATCCCATGATCAGCAGCATTTCTAACGTGACCAAGATATTTCGATATCCCCAAGTGTTTCTTGGATAAATGCTGTTGATTGGCTAATTTTTGAGCCTTTGCGTTAATTCCAGGTGCATTAGAAACATTAATTCTATGATGTGTTGCAAGCTGAGAAAAAAACGATTCCACAGCATTGCCTGCATGTACCACTACAGATCGTTTATCTCTATCATCGGAGCAAGCTTTTTGATAGGCTGTCACTAATTCTTCCAGAACGTCATCATGGTTTACCCACTCGACAGCAACATTACCAAGCCTCTCACGCACGAAACTTGCTGCTGTCTGTCTATCATTAGCTGCATTATCTAGTGTCTTAATAAAATCCCATGCTTCCCCCAATCTTATTTGATGTTGTCCTCCCGCACCAACTACCAGAGAACTAGCGTATGTTCCAAAATTTACTAAGGTGTCTTTTATGTCTTCTTGATGAGTCTTGAGTTTTAGAAGCGCTTTTGTCTCTCTCGCTGCATCAGCACCTCGATTACTCAGTTGGAGCCGATTTTTGAAAATCCTGTATGGCTCATATTTCTCAAGGACAAATCGAAAAACTGTTGCTTTCTGTTCTTGACGACTTGTAATCAAATATTCGGCAAGAGGAAAAGCTGAAGAATATCCTTTAGGAGACTTCTCTAAAAAACCTAGTTCTACAGCCATTTTGAGTGCATTCTCTGCGTTATCTTCGGTAGTGTCTAGAAAATCAGCAACAGTTTTTGCATCTGCATTATTCTTCATTTGTAACGTTGCGTCAACAGCCCCAACAACGTGTTCAGCACTGGTTCTCAGGACTTCATAATGCATAGTCTGCCCTTTCCCTACTACCAGTGTAATCAATCACTGTTTGATTCTAGGCTTATCTCATCAAGCAACTTCTTAACCTTTACGCCTAAAGTATCAAGCTCTTCAGGTTTTGCATTAATCTTTATTTCTAGTTGGACAATTACATCATGCTGCCGATATTTAGTCTTTATAAGTTTAACTTGCGGCTCTTTTCCAATGATTTTGTTATACTCCTGAGTCTTTTCTGTCTGAGTTTCGTTAATAATAGTTGATTCTACTTTTTCCGGTTTAGCAGCTATAATTTTATCATCTCTTTCAAGAACCAAGTCCGAATTTCTAAGAATATCAACGACCGCCCTAGCTCCAGTTGCTACGGACTTGGTTTTAGCTTCCCCAGCAGAATATGCAATATGTGCAGTGAGATCTTCTGAACTCATTCCCTTTCGTACACGTACTGCCATAACCATTTTATTAAGGAATTCATTTTTTGTTATGACCTCCTCCCAATAGCGTTGGATATCATTTTGGACAGAGTGTTCAAGCGCATTCCCAAGATTCGAGCCAATTTCTGTTGGTTTCTTTTTATTGCCTCCTTCAATAATCTCAACAGCAGCTAAAAATGAGTTATTAGCGCTTACAACGGTACGACTAACTCCGCTGCTTTTTTCCATATCCTCCAAGCTTGCCCCTGTAGGATGTAGCTTGTAAGCAATGATTATTTTGCATAATTCCTCATACGAACTTCGTGGAAGCTTGAATTTGTCACTAGCCATTTTCGCACCTCTGCTCTTATATTATGATACATCCAAATACGATAATCCTGCTCAATCCTATTAATTTCAAGCCTTTTTCTTGGATACACAACCTTTTTTTACTCTTTTCCATCAGTTCATCGGGGATTATTCATGCACGACGGTGAAGTTGTCGAATGAGGTGGCGGCGTCGGCCTTGGTCCACAGTCCCACACCTCCGCGTTCGGGGATGTAGTCGCCGGCGTTGACCATCAGCATCATCTTGCCGTCGACATAGGATCGTATCCGGCCGCCCTGATGACGGATCTTGAACAGGTGCCAGCCATCGTCCAGCTCCAGCGTGCCGGAATAGCCCAGCATCACGCGTTTGCCGTCCTTGACGTAATAGGTGCTTACATTCTTTTCGAGCGGATTGTAGCGGGAGATATAGTAATTGTTGCGGTCCTGCACCCGCCAGATGATCCCGCCGCCCTGGTCAATTTTGCCGGAGTGGGCCTTGAGGAAGACAGCAATCTGGCCTTCATAAAAGCTGAAGTCCCGGGTCCAGCAGAGATTGAACACGCTGCGTTGGGTGTGGTTGGTTGCTGTCAGGGCCAGCACGCCGGGGGCCAGCGGGGCATCGGCTTCATTCGTGACCTGCCAGGTAGCCGTCGGCTTGTCCTGGCCCGTTGCCTCAACGATCCAGCCGGGAGCGACCTTTCCTTCCGGAATCTCTTCGAAATCCCAACTCCGCATCTTCGGAAAGCCTGACATCATTGCCAGTATACCCACTGTTAACAGATAAAATCGCATAAGAAGCCCCTTTCCTGTTTGATGGTTCTGGTTTCTTCCTCACCGCCTTTTTATGACGTCTGAACCTTCCCAAAGTTCAAATCCAATCCTCCAAAACACGATAATCCCACCCGGAGCCATCGGTTTCAAGAATTTTTTCACAGAAGAATACTTTTTCTCCCAATATTGGAATCACCAATTTTCCATTCTTTTGTACTTCCATAAAAACTTATAATATAAAGGCTTACACGCTTTTTTTGTCTTTCGTAGTGTTTTTTCAGATTTTCACTTGATCTTTATGTTCGTCTTTATAGTATTTCATACTAAATAGTAATTAAAACTATTCTTGTTAATGCCCATGATTCGATATTTGCTCGAGTTATGGATATCCGGTTTGAGGAAATCCTAGAATGCAAAACCAGGATAAACACGAACATGGCCATGAGTCCGATCCAATGGAGTACTTCCGGCGACAATGCCAGAAAAGCGGATTGCGGATCACTCCCCAGCGGGAGGCTGTATTTTGTGCTTTAGTCGATTCCACGGACCATCCCACAGCCGAGAGTGTCTATCAACAGGTTCGCAGTCAGATGCCGCATATCTCGTTCGATACGGTCAACCGCACACTCAATACGCTGTGTGAGATCGGGGCGGCCTTTGTGGTGCCCGGGACGGGCAATGTCCGGCATTTTGACGGGAATTTATCCGATCATCAGCATTTTCGATGTATAAAGTGCAAAAGAATCGTTGACTTCCATCATGACCCGTTTGACAATGTCGCCGTTCCCGATACGTTGGTTGGGCGGTTCATTGTCATGCACAAGACGGTCTGTCTGGAAGGATATTGCGATCAATGTTCAGCAGACCAAATCGGTAATGTATCCCAATAAAAATCGGGAAATAGATAGATGGTAGGAAATGTAAGAAAGGTGAACGAATGGGACTGAAGGGAACACAGACAGAGAAGAATTTATTGACGGCATTTGCAGGGGAATCACAGGCTCGCAACCGTTATACTTTCGCTGCGGCTACTGCCAAAAAAGAGGGGTATGAGCAGATTGCCGCTATTTTTGAGGAGACGGCCGACCAGGAACGTCAGCATGCCAAGCGGCTGTTCAAGTATCTGGAAGGCGGCGAGGTGGAGATTTCGGCGGCGTTTCCGGCCGGTGTAATCGGTTCGACCAGTGACAATTTGAAGCATGCCGCCGCCGGGGAGAATTATGAAACAACCGAAATGTATCCGGAGTTTGCCAACGTTGCCGACCAGGAAGGATTCAAGGAAATCGCCGGACTGTTCCGCAGCATTGCCGTTGCAGAAGCCCGGCACCGTGATCGCTATCTGGCGCTGGATAAGAACGTAGTTGACGGATCTGTGTTCAAGAAAGACCAACCTGTCCGCTGGGTGTGCCGCAAGTGCGGATACGTGCATGAAGGGCCCACCGCTCCGAAGGTATGTCCGGCATGTACGCATCCACAGGCCTATTTTGAACTGGAAGCAACGAACTTCTAATCTCTGAAATCGTAGGAAATACCCCGGAGCGGTCAGGAGTTTTAAAAATGAGAATTAATTTCAAATTTATCCTGGCAACATTGTTGTTATGCTTTGCGGGTTGTGAAAGGAGTCCTGAAATGACGGACAAAGCAGTGGAACGAAGCGGCGTGGTCACCTTTAAAGGCGGGCCATTGACGCTGATCGGTCCGGATATCAAAGTAGGCCGGAAGGCCCCCGATTTTACGGTGCTGGCCAACGATCTTTCTCCGGTAACGCTTTCTTCTTCGGCGGGCAAGGTGCGGATTTTCTCCATTGTGCCCTCTCTGGACACCCCTGTGTGCGATACGCAAACACGGACGTTCAATGAACAGGCGGCAGCACTGGGTGAAGATATCGTGATCCTGACAATCAGTATGGATTTGCCGTTTGCCCAGGCACGCTGGTGTGGTGCGGCGGGTGTGGATAAGGTGCAGACCCTGTCGGACCATCGCGATGCATCTTTCGGCAAGGCGTACGGCCTTCTGATTAAAGAATTACGCCTGCTGGCTCGGGCTGTTCTGGTAGTGGATAAGGCCGGCACAGTTCAATATGTGCAGATTGTACCGGAAGTGACCACCGAGCCGGATTACCAGGCGGCAATCAAGGCGGCAAAAGCCTTATTATAAATAGTAATAGTGCATGCGTAAGTTATTGCAGCGGGAACGATCCAATGCGACAGTTAAAACCAAATGTATTTTCCGTCGGGGCTATCGACTGGGAACGGCGTCTTTTTGACGAATTAATTCCGTTGCCGGATGGTACAACTTATAATTCCTACCTGATCAAAGGGAGCGAGAAATCCGCGCTGATTGATACTGTTGATTTCAGCAAAACTGAAGATCTGATGTCGCACCTGATCGATACCGGCGCCGACCGTATTGATTACATTATTTCTAATCATGCCGAGCAGGATCATTCCGGTTCGATTCCCGACATGCTGCTCTTGCATCCTGAGGCGAAAGTGGTAACCAATCCCAAGTGCAGGCAGATGCTGATCGACCATCTTCATATCGAAGAGGATCGATTTATTACCGTCGAGGACGGTCAGATCCTGTCCTTGGGCGATAAGACCCTGCAGTTTATCTATACGCCGTGGGTCCACTGGCCGGAAACTATGAGCACGTTTTTGCAGGAAGACGGCATTCTCTTTTCCTGTGATTTCTTCGGCTCCCATCTGGCCTCTAGCCATCTGTTTGTGCAGGATGAAGCGAAGGTGCTGCAGGATGCCAAGCGGTATTATGCTGAGATCATGATGCCGTTCCGTTCGGCGATTACAGGCAACCTGAAAAAGCTTGCTGACTTGAAAATTGAGATGATTGCTCCCAGCCATGGTCCGGTATACAATCGACCGGCGTTGATCGTCGATGCGTATCACGAATGGGTTGAAGCTGAGCCGGGTAATAAAGTGACGTTGGCGTATGTATCCATGCATGAAAGCACCCGAAAGATGGTAGACCACTTCACGGAAGCCCTGATGGAACGGGAAATTGAAGTGGAGCGGTTTGATCTGACGCATGCCGACCTGGGAGAATTGGCGATGAGCCTTGTGGATTCGGCAACAGTGGTCATCGGTTCGCCGACAGTGTTGGTGGGGCCGCATCCGATGGCGGCCTATGCGGCGACATTGATAAACGCTCTTCGGCCCAAGGCCAAATATCTCACGGTAATTGGATCGTATGGATGGGCCGGTAAGATGCCTGATCAGTTGCAGCAGATCCTTTCCGGGCTCAAGGCCGAATTCCTCGAGCCGGTAGTGGTAAAAGGATTGGCCCATGATGAAAATTATACGGAGCTGGATGCTCTGGCGGATCGCATTCTGGCAAAACATAAAAATGCGGGAATGGCGGCCTAGACGGAGGTTGGATTACAAGTTGAAGACCTGTCAAAGGGAAAGGGAGACATAATGGCAAAGAAACTGGAAGTGTATAAGTGTGAGATTTGTGGAAACATTGTAGAAGTGTTCAATGCCGGCGATGGGGAACTGGTATGCTGCAATCAGTCTATGAAACGGCTGGAGGAAAAAACGGCCGATGCCAAGACGGAAAAGCATGTACCGGTGATTGAAAAAACAGACAGCGGATATAAGGTCAAGGTCGGTTCAATCCCCCATCCGATGGAACCGAAGCATTACATTCAGTGGATCGAACTCCTGGCCGACGGTAAATCGTATTTCCAATTCCTCGAACCCGGTAAACCGGCCGAAGCGGTTTTTTGTGTGACGGCCGAAAATGTCAGCGCTCGGGAATATTGTAATGTACATGGATTATGGAAGGGTTAATTCAATGATCGGAAAGAAAATGGAAAAAGCCCTAAACGGGCAGGTGAATGCGGAACTGTATTCTGCGTATTTGTATCTTTCCATGGCGGCATGGTTCGAATCAAAAAACCTGTCGGGTTTTGCCAACTGGATGTGCGTCCAGTTCCAGGAAGAGCAATTCCACGCCATGAAGTTTTATGATTATATTCTGGAGCGTGGTGGCACGGTTACCTTGACGGCCATTGAGGCTCCTCAAACCGCCTGGAATTCCCCCTTGGATGCCATGGAGGCCACGCTCGAACACGAACAGAAGGTGACCGGCCTGATTAATGACCTGGTCTATCTGGCTCGTAACGAAAAAGACAATGCCAGCGAGATTTTTCTGCAGTGGTTTGTTACGGAACAGGTGGAAGAGGAAGATAATGTAAATACGATCCTTGGACAGTTAGAGTGGATCAAGGATCACCCCCAAGCCTTATTTGGATTGAATAAAGAACTGGGACAACGAACCTTTACCCCCCCTGCAGCGGAAGGAGATTAACGAGCATGGCAATCACATTTAATGCAGACGAAATATTTGAAATGGCCGAAGAAATAGAACATCAGGGAGCAACATTTTATCGCAAGGCGGCGGAACATGCCCCGGATGATGCGACGAAGAAAATGTTCCTTACTATGGCGGCTATGGAAGATAATCATAAGATCGCCTTCGCTGCGATGCGCAAGGATCTATCTACTTCGGAAAAGGAAAACAATATCTTCGATCCACAAGGCCAGGCAGCGATGTACCTGCAGG
This sequence comes from Sedimentisphaerales bacterium, assembly GCA_016926155.1. Classification (GTDB taxonomy): domain Bacteria; phylum Planctomycetota; class Phycisphaerae; order Sedimentisphaerales; family Anaerohalosphaeraceae; genus JAFGGE01. The sequence continues at coordinate 48,763 of JAFGPC010000065.1, read as the reverse complement.
CAATGGCCGACAGTCACGGTACCGAGGGTAAAAAAAGTCCGTCCGAAATGCTTACGGGCAATGAGAGCATTGAAGAAGTGCTGGAAGCCGCTGTCCGGGCTGAGGCCGATTCGGTGGCGTTTTATACCGGAATCAAGGAAATGGTTCCTGCCAAGGCGGGTCAGGACAAGATCGAGGTCATTATTAAAGAAGAGATTGGACATCTGGCCGATCTGAAGGGCAAGTTAGTTAAATTGCGAAACTGATTGATTCTCCGTTATCACGAAACAACTCTGCAGTGCAATCGAGAATCAGAGTGTGTTTGCATTAGGGTCTGTAGTAGACAGGGATATCACCAAGGAAGCCAAATTCAAAGGAGCACAATGTGAAGAAGTACAGATGTCTGATGTGCGGGTACATATATGATCCGGAAGCGGGAGATCCTGAAAATGGAGTCGAACCGGGTACTTCGTTTGACAACCTGCCGGATGATTGGACCTGCCCGGATTGCGGCGTCGGTAAAGACGAATTTGAGCCGATGGATTGAGTTGGCAACCGTGCCGCCAATCCACAAGGAGCCGGTGTGATACCGGAGATTCAACCTTCGATTTCCAGAGAGGAAATCCTGTGCGCTGAAACGCAGGGTCGACCTTGTGGACTGGTGGTTTTTGGGGCTTCCGGGGATCTGGCCCGGCGTAAAATAGTGGGTAGTCTTTTCGACTTGTTTCGGCGGGATCTTCTGTCGCCTCATTTTTATTTCCTCGGCAGCGGTCGGTCGGAATTTTCGGAGCAGCAGTATCGCCAGACGGTTCGGGAATCGATCGAAACGGGGGATATTGATCCTGATGCGATAGACAGGTTTTTGTCTTCGTTTTATTATCTCGCTGGGGACTATACCGATGCGGCTTTTTACGCGTCAATCCGAAAGCGGCTGGGCGAACTGGATCAGACGCACAACGTATCGGAATGCCATATCTTCTATCTGTCAGTGCCTCCGATGATTTATGGTAGCATTACCGAGCAGCTTGGCGCTTCGGGCCTGAACCAGTGCGGAAAGGATGTCTGTGAATATCCGCCTCGGCTGGTTGTGGAAAAACCGTTTGGCCACAATCTTGTTTCCGCGAGGGAACTGGATGGAAAGATTCGTCGTCACTTTGATGAGTCTCAGATTTACCGCATTGATCATTATCTGGGTAAGGAGACCGTCCAGAATATTCTAATGTTGCGTTTCGCCAACGCCATCTTTGAGCCGATCTGGAATCGCAATTATGTCGATCACATTCAGATCACAATTGCCGAATCGGTCGGAGTGGAACATCGGGCCGGTTATTATGACAAAAGCGGCGCATTGCGGGACATGTTTCAAAATCACATGCTTCAGATGATGTCGCTTGCGATGATGGAGCCTCCGTCTTCTTTCGATGCCGAGGCGATCCGGGATGAGAAAGTCAAACTCCTTCGGTCCATTCGCCCTTTACAGATCGCCGGACCATGGAACAGCGATATCGTTCGGGCCCGGTATGCCCCCGGTTCAGTCAATGGAGTGAAAGTGCAGGGCTACACGCAAGAGAAGGATGTGAGTAAAAACTCAAAAACAGAAACATTTGTGGCGGCAAAAATATTCGTAGATAACTGGCGTTGGAAAGATGTGCCGGTTTATCTTCGTACGGGCAAACGTCTGGCCGCCAAGCGAACGGAAATCGCCATCCAATTCAAACAAGTGCCGCATTCTTTGTTCGCCTCGGTTGGATTGGAGGAAATGCCGCCGAATGTGTTGGTATTGAAAATCCAGCCGGATGAAGGCATCAACCTCAGTTTTCAGGCCAAACGTCCCGGGGCCAAGACCTGTATGAGCACACTGCATATGAACTTCAATTATAGCGATCTCTTTGGATCCGAAGCCCCCGAGTCTTATCAGCGTCTTTTGCTGGATTGTATGTTGGGAGACCAGACCTTGTTCGCCCGTCAGGATGATGTGATGATTGCATGGCAACTGCTCGATCCCATTCTGGAAGTATGGTCCCACGAGGACTTTCCGCTGTATGCTTATTCGGCCGGGAGTGAAAGCTTTCCCGAAGCCGACCATTTGATTGAGTCGGACGGACGTCAATGGCGATCTTTGCACCATTCATGATCCGTCGAACCACAGGGAAATGCAATATTTCCATGTGAACCAAGTCTCACCAAATCAGTACAGAAAGGAAGGATCAAGGGTGGAAGTTTGATCTTATCCTACAGCAGGGGTATTTCATGATTGATTTTTTGAAAAATCTGGGAGCGGATTTCTGGGCGACATTGGCGGAGATGTCTCCGTATCTATTGTTTGGATTCCTGGTTGCGGGGCTTTTGTCAGTTTTTATCTCTCCACAACTGGTGCGACGTCATCTGGGCGGTAAAGGATTATGGCCGCTTCTAAAAGCCTCAGCCTTCGGAGTGCCGCTGCCGCTTTGTTCGTGCGGAGTGATTCCTGTTTCGATGTCACTGCGAAAAAGCGGAGCCGGTAAGGGTTCCACGATTGCCTTTCTCTTGTCAACACCGCAAACGGGAGTTGATTCGATTTTAGTAACTTATAGTCTGATGGGGCCGATTTTTATGATCGTTCGTCCGCTCGTGGCTTTGATCACGGGCTTGATTGGTGGGGGACTTGTCGAACTCGTGGATCGAGATAGACAACAGGTCGAATCTGTCGATCAGGATTCTGACGAAGACAGCAATTCCGAATCTTCGCCTCGCATCGTACGTATTTTTCACCATGGATTTGTAACTTTGCCGAGGGATATCGGAAAGGCAATGCTGATCGGCCTGGTGCTTGCCGCATTGATCGGGGCCGCTGTGCCGGATGATTTCTTTACGGATGTACTCGGGACAGGCCTGCTGGCGATGCTGGCGATGATGATTGTGGGTATCCCGGTGTATGTCTGTGCAACCGCTTCGGTGCCGGTGGCCGTGGCCTTGATTGCCAAAGGGGTCGGCCCAGGCGCCGCGTTGGTCTTTTTGATGACCGGTCCTGCTACCAATGCAGCCGGTTTTATGACGATCTGGTCCACACTGGGCCCACGCACTGCTATTGTTTATCTAATAACCGTCGCCGGTTGCGCACTGGGTGCCGGATTAGCAATGGATCTCGTTTTTCCGGATCTGGGACTGGCGGTCCAGTCTCACTGGCATCAAATGGCTACACCCTGGTGGGGGCATGTCTCGGCAATTGTGCTGCTGGGCGTCCTGGGGTATGCGATTCTCGGCAAACGGCTTGTAAATAATATTATTGCTTGAAATTTAAAGTCAATTCTCTGTTTGCGGTTTACTGTACCTTTTTCAAAGATGGTTATACTATATGTCTCCGCAAGTTGGCCTTGGCGCGGAACAGGAACAGGAACGAGACCGATTCGTACAAGGCGAGATAAACGATCCAATATTTCAGAACATGGAAATGTGTATATCCCCGACTGTAGTTATGGTTCTGGCTGAGATTGTCAATCATAATTGTTCCAAGCCCTATCGGATTCAGTTTCCAGGTGATTAAATGAATGTTTTTCAGGATTTCTGCTGTATAGCCGCTGCCGCCCCAGCCATATAAATCATACAGCACAGCGAAGACCAGGGGGATCAAGCCCCAGAGAATCCCGACCAGTGCCAGATTTGAGATGACGGCAGGTGTGGTTCGCCGAAGTCGGGCGCTGAAATAGAGGCCCGAACTGATGAGAAAAAAAATGGCCGTCAGAACTAATGTGCTGACTTGAAAGACAGCCGGCCAGGGAAAATCAGCTGCGCATGCTATCAAGACAAAAATAAAGAGGAATGGAGACCAGGCCAGTACGATTCGTCGTAACACTCCGGCCATCTTTCCGCCAAGGATTTGCCAATCCGATATGCAGGTGGTCAGCAGGACCGGCCAGCAGCGAGACTCCTTTTCCTGGGTAATACAGGCGGCTGGGACGGTCATTGTGAATATCACTGCCAATCCAAAGAAGGCCAGCACGGAAGTTACCATAACAAAGCCGATCAGCTCAATCTGTTCCAGAAAGATCGTCAGTAATACACCCGCTACCAGGAGAATCAGGAATACAAGGAAAATCCCATATACAGCAAATCGCCAGCGTCCGAGAACGGGCACCAGAAATTCCTTCCAGATCATGCCGGAACCGATTGTTTTTTGAATTAGAGCATGCAGAAAAATGGGACGGTACAGGATATCTGATTTGCGTTTTTGTTTGGGGATTTTGTATTCCTTCCGTTGCGTATGAGCTGTCATATGTTTTCGGGATGCCTTACGAACCTTGACACAAGCCAGTAGGTAAACGGGGATCGTTAATCCAATCATCAGAACACAATGGATGGGCCAATAAAAAGAAACTCCTCCTCTCCAGGTCGGAGAAAACATGGTTTCTGTTTCAACAAAAAAAGCCACATAAGGACAGATATGTTTGTTTGTAATTTGTACAATCTCATTGAGATCGATAGTATGAATAACTGGGTATCTGTACGATTCTCCAATAAAAAATAGAACTATCGGAATCAGGCCAAATAGAAGTCCTGTCGTAATAACGGAAAAGATCATGACAACATATGCTTCTTTAAAATAAATGGAAAAGAACAGAGTAATACAGGCCAGAAAACCTACCATGGTCAGGGTAATGCATGTGGAGGAAATTAGATAATTCCAGGGAACCCCCCCAAACACACGGAGCAGAAGCAATAATGGGATACTGACGGCATACAATTGGAACAATTGCAATAATTTACTTAACAGTTTTCCCGTGACGATCTGATGACTGTTAATCGGAGTGGTTAATAACACCGAGAGGGTTCTGTGGGCGATCTCTTCGCTGATCGCTGTGCTGAGAAGAATGACAGTGATGATCTGCAAGACGATAAACTGAAACCATGTAATGCATGCGATGATAAATTTCCCTGTTTCAGACATCGTCGAGGTCATTAGAGCATTGGGATCGAACGATTGCATGGCTTCAAACCAGAACAGGACGATCAGCAGCATGAGCAGACCCAGATACAGACTGCGTAGGAAATAGTGCCGGCGTCGTCGAGAGGAAACCCGCATCTCCTTATCCAGGATTGGACCGGTATAATACGTCGGTTGAAACCATTTGTAAGAAGAAACAATCGCTTTGGAGGCCATTGTAGTTCCAGATCCTTGCCGCTTGCCAATGAGAGATACGTTCCTATATACTGATTTTATCCCTGAACAAGGTAAGTTTTCAATACCTTGCTGGCAAGATTGAGAAATAGTTATTGTAGGAGACAGATATGGATCGTCGCGATTTTTCCAAATACAGTATGTTGATGGGGGCTGGTGTAGTGGCCGGTTGTCAGACGGGAGAACATCGTAAAGGTGCAAAGACCACATTAGAGTATTATAAAGAACCATCCCGTAAACTGCCTGTTCGTGAATTCGACGTCGTTGTAGCCGGCGGCGGTACAGCGGGGGTTGTGGCCGCATTGGCGTCTGCTAGGCAGGGGGCCAGGACGATCCTCATCGAAGCCAAGGGCTATCCCGGAGGGACGATAAGCGAAGGTGGAACGGCCCTGCATAGCTTTTACAATCTCTGGAAGGCGTTTCCCGGTGTGCCAAAAAGGCAGGTAGTCAGAGGCATTCCACAGCAAATCGTGGATCGACTGATTGAGGTGGGCGCCTGCAGCGGTCATGCGGAGATGTCCAGGGGTTTCAATTATGATTCGGTATGCACTGCGATCGATACGGAAATGTACAAGTTAGTCACGTTTGAAATGCTGGATGAGGCCGGCGTGTTTATAACGGTGAATACGCTCTTGACCGATGCGATCATGGACGGTCCTTACGTCCGTGGAGTAATAACCGAGAGTCGCTCCGGCCGGGAGGCAATTTTTGCCAAAACGTTTGTTGATTGTACGGCCTATGGTGATTTATGCGCCCGGGCGGGAGCGGACTATTCGGAGCCCAATGACTATCCGGTTTGCAACAGCATCGGTGTGGCGAATGTGAATGTAGAGAAGCTACATGCCTATCTGCAGGATCATAATGCTCTGGTGCAGCGTGCCGAAGGGCTTCGCAGCGGTCAGGAAGGACAGATCGTCCGTCTCCAGGGAACGTTGGCCGAGCTTCCTGCTGCCTTTGGCCGGGAGGCAAACAAGATCGGAATGTCCATGACGACGACAACGGTACACGATGACTATTTCATGTTCATCAAGCTCAATCTGAAACTGCCTGTAAGTCCGACTGATCGTGATACGGTTGCCAAAGCGGAACTGGAATTGCGTAAACGGCAGGCTCGTGCAGTAGAACTGTTCCGTAAATATGTGCCCGGCTGTGAGAAAGCCTTCATTGCCCGGACCAGCCCTTCGCTTAACATTCGTCGTGGACGTTTGATTACCTGTGATTACGATATTACGCATCTGGATGTGATTGAAGGAAGGCATTTCGATGATGAGGTGATGGTCTATGGATTCCATGATTTGGCGCCTCGTTTGCAGATCCGGAATGGAGGCACCTATGGAATTCCCTATCGGGCCCTGTGTGTTAAGGGAATCGATAACCTGCTGGCCTGCGGTATGATGATCACTTCCGATCATAGGGCCCATATGTCTACACGAAATACAGTGTGCAGTATGGGCCAGGGACAGGGGGCAGGAACCGCAGCGGCATTAAGTGCGCGTCGAGCGTGCGGTCTAAGGAAATTACCCTATATCGAATTGCGAACCACGCTGGAAAAAGATAACGTGTACTTTGAGAGGTGATCCATTGAAAGTCGTTCGACGAAACCGAAACACACAGAGCCGAAGGATAACAAAAGGTAAAACGATTATCTGCGTTGCAACATTTTTTCGATATCGCGGGGATAAACCGGCTCAATGACACATTTGCGTAGACCTGTTTCCAGCAAGTACTGAACCTGCATGCCCTGCCACCGGGTGAGCAGACAAATAAGTTTCTCGCCGGCCTTCTCCAGCAATGTTTGACATCGACTCACCGAGGTACAGTAATCCGGTGCGGCATGAAAACAAATAAGATCGGCAGGATGGTCAGAATCTTGCAGATAATGTTTCATTTCGATGATCTGAACCTGGGCGCCGTTCTCTTGAGCGGTTTGCAGAAATCTGTCAATTTGTTCAAAATCATCCTTGAGTACGGTGATGGAGCCTCTTGGTATGGTTTGAAACGGTTCAAAGAGGGTTACTCCATTGATGTTTTGAATCAGTTGATTCCACTGCGCAGGGCTGATGCCGATGGACTTAGCGAATTGCATCAGGCAGAGTTTTTCCTTTTCGTCCACCTTTTTGTCAGCCTTGGCCATCAGGATCATCGCTTGCAGCGTGGCGATGGCTTTGTTCTGCGTAAGAAGAGGGTAAACGGGAAAATTTTCGCTCTGGATCTGTTTTAGAAGGGCATTCCAATCGTCCACCTGGACTTCCAATTGTCGGGCGGCTTTGGCCAGAAATTTTTTCTCCGGATTGCTTATTGTGCCGTCACAGCACATGACCGCAACCAGATTTTTCAAACAATTCATCTTGTCGTCTGCAGAACTCATAGATCCTCCCTTTTCCCCGAATCAAGCTTTTTCTGTTAGGTCGTTTCATTAAAACGTATGTATTGGTGTATCATAGGCACTGGTCCCCTTGATTGCAACCCTGGTCAGCGGATGATCTTCAATGCGCCCGGGAGTACCTCAAGTTCAAAGCGGGTGCCTTCCTGATATAATTCGCCTTCGGTCTGAAGCCATCGGGGCTGGGCGGTTTCGATGATAAGTTTTTGACCTCTCAAATAAAGCCCTGTATGATTGGGAACAAATAACGATTTGAAAATCGCCCATGTCAGATGAAGTTTTCCGATGTTTCCGGTGAGAATGTGTAACAATCCATCATCCATTCTGGCCTGAGGAATCAGGTTCAAACCGAAACCATAGGAGGGAATCTTGGCTACGATCACCGATACGGCGCGGGGGATATGTTGAACCTGATCGTCCAAGGTGAGAATCATGTCCGTTCGTTTATATTGCCAGATGGATTGTGCCGTTGCGATGAAGTAAGGCGTTGCTCCGCGGAGTCCTTTGGCCAGGAGCCGATCTCGTCTGCGCAGGATATCCGCCTCGATACCGACTGCCGTCAGTACTCCCAAACGTCGGCCGTCACAACGAATCAAATCAATCTTTCGGACCTGCCCTTCCTGAATCCGTTGGATTGCCTGGAGGGGATTCCTGGGCATGCCAAGGGTCTGAGCAAGGGCATTGGCCGAGCCAATCGGCAGCAGGGCGTATGTGGGTTCGGTCCCGAGTGAATTGAGGATATGAGAAAAAGTGCCGTCTCCTCCGGCGATAATTAGAATCGAAGACTGAGCGGCCAGTTCCCGGGCCGCATCACAGAGTTGGAGTTTGGATGATGTATCAAGACCGAGAATACGACAATCGTTACCAAGGATACGCCCTATTGTGTCAACCAAAGCCCTTTTGGCCTTCAAATTCATAGGGCCTGAAGCCGGATTTATGACGATTCCATATTTCATGGTTCGAGTATTTTGTATTCCTTTGGAACTTTTTCCGGCTTCTAATTATACCTATCCTGTCAGGACAGTCCAAATGCTTCTGAAAGATGGAAAAAAGAGATTGCATGGCTCAAAGCGAAAGCTATACTGTCGAACGCACGAACGTTAAGTTACAGGAAGGTAGCCATGGCAGGAAGGATTCCGAAAGTCGTCGTGCTGGGGCCGATTTATGTGGATATGGCCGTCCGGTGCCGGAAATTCCCAGAACCCGGCCAGATCGTGGAAGGGTCAGGTTTTTCGTGTGTCGCCACTGGGTCAGGTCCCTTGATTGCAGTGCAGGCGGCGATTTGCGATTGCGAAGTACATTTACTTGGTAAGGTGGGGAATGATGTATTCGGCGCCTTGGCCTGCGAGAGTCTGGAGCGGTATCACGTCAATACCGACTTTATTTACAAAGCCCCGGCCATCAGTACTGGCATTATTGTCACGATGGTCGATGCGCAGGGTGAAAATAGCGGTTGCATTTCTCAGGGCGCCAATCGGGCTCTGTGTTATGATGAGGTTGGGTGTGCTCTCGCCGAGCAATTGATCGGTTCGGCCGATGTCTGCATCATCAGCGGTCAAGTGGGATATGAGGCGGCCGGAACCGCGATTCGAACCGCTCAACTTAATAAAACCAAAGTGATTTTACAGATCCAAGTCCGCGTCGAGGAAAATGGACAACTGGTTGCTCAGGACTGGCCCAAGGAATATCTCCTGGTGGATGTTTTGGTTCCGGAATTGATGTGGATTGTTCCCCGCACCGAATCCAGTGCAGGCACCGTTAGTGAAATGAAATATATCGGGACCGAATTGGTCGCCAAAGGCTTTTCGGCCGTCATGCTTACTATGGGATCACGGGGCGGAGTTGTTGTGGACCGCAATGGTCCAATTCATGTGTCTGTCCCGGAATGTAAACGTGTAGATCGGACGGCCTGTGAAGATGCATTTGCCGGTGCTCTGGCCGCGGCGATCGGAGCCGGAGATACACCGGTACAGGCGGCAAAATTTGCCTGTGTAACCGGATCACTGGCGTGCAGCCGATTCGGAGGGATCGAAGCCCTACCGAAAAAGGCCGAGATTATCGAAATACTGCAAACAATGCCGGATGAGTAGCCTGGAGGAGTACACGAACAAACAATGGCCTTTCATCGAGAAAATCAGCGTGTAACCTCAAGCGACCTCCTGCAGGCCATCGCTAGCGGGGAAGAGATCAAGCTGGATCGTTGTACGATTTCCGGGGAGCTGGACCTCAACCGGCTTTTCGTTAAAGAGGAGGATTTTGACACCTCTGCTTTATCCATTCGGTTGGAAGGCGTACGGAGAACCATTACCCTTTCGATGCCGATTGCTATGAATTCCTGTACCTTCGAGAACGATGTTTTTTTTGCCCCGCCCTGGGACCGACCGGGCGAGTTGTCTGTTATTTTTCAGCGGGAAATCGTGTTCAATTCATCGCGATTCAGCGGGCAGGCGCGTTTCAGTGGAGCGATATTCAACCGAATCGGCAGCTTTGATGGTTGTACCTTTGACCGGGTATCCTGTTTTCGCGGAGCGCACTTTGTAGGCAGGGGGATGTTCCGGACCGTGACATTCGATGGATATGGCCTGTTCAATGGGGCCGTGTTTGAACATGAGGCCTTTTTCAACAATACGTGCTTCAGCAAGGGAGGCAATTTCACACGGGTGTTCTTCAAAGGAAGGACAGATTTTGCCGGAGTCTATTCCCGGAGCAAAAGCGTGCCGATTTATGAATCGGTCCGTTTCCTGCGAAAGAGCTATGGAGATGACGAGTCATTCTGGAGGTTCATCAAACAAGCCTCACAAGAGGCCGGTTATTATCAGTTAGCGGGAGAAAGTTTTTATAATGAGCGGTGTTCCGCTTTCTGGCGCCGTTTTCGCGGCCTGGGATATGATGAACTCCCTACCTGGCGAAAAATACTTCGCTGGATCTCGGGCGTTCGATTACTTCCGGAGTTTGTTCTTGGGCGATTGTTGTTTGGATACGGGGAAAGACCGATTCGTGTCCTACTGGCAAGTCTCTCAGTCATCCTAGTTTGTGGTTTTTTCTATGCTTCTCCTTATGCTGCCGTGCATGGGCGTGGTGCACAGGCAGTGGAAAGACTTTCCTTAATGGATGGAATGTATTTCAGTACGATCACCTTTACAACCCTCGGATTTGGGGATTTATATCCGGAGGGCACGAACCTGTTAACCCGATCGATGGCAATGGGCGAGGCCATTTCGGGTGCCTGCCTCATGTCCCTGTTTGTTGTCTGCTTGTCCAAACGCTATTCGCGGGGATAAACAGGCGAATTCCTTTCACGTTCTTGTGCCCCCTCTTTTACTTGTTATTGGCGAATTACAGATCGGCCGATTGAGTTGTTTCGTCATTTCGTCTATAATGTGGACCTGTTACATGGGTGATTTGGAGATGAAATGATGCAGCGAATATGTTTCTTATCTTTCCTGTTTTGGATGTGTATCGGCGCTGTCTTTGCACAATCCGGAAAAAATGAAGTTATCCGGTCCAAAACTTTATTCCAGACCAATTCCCATTATGATCCGCGTATTGCCATTGCCGTCGATGCGGTCGTCATGCATCAACATGCCAATGATCCGACACGACTGATTGATTCCTGGCAGGATCATGGATTTGCCGTTGGACGGATGTTCTTTGCTGACTCGGATGCAGGCAATATCTATTGGACAGGGAACTGGGATGGTAAGGAATATCCCGGCGATGTGGAGCGGCGTCAGGATGGGCAGGTGGTCAAGTGTGCCAATGTCCGCCCATATATGCTGCCCACTGAGGGCTGGATTCGGTTCCTGGAAGAAAATACGATTCGTTCCCTTGATGCCGGCGCGATAGCAATCCTTCCGGAAGAGCCGCTGGCCCATGTTTTCACCGGTTATGAAGAAAGTTTTAAAGACCTCTGGCGGCAGCGTTACGATATTCCCTGGCGCGGCCAGCACGAGGATGCCGAAACTCGCTGGTTGACTGCACAACTGAAAAACGAGCTGTACATTAAGCTGGAAAAAAGACTTGCCGACAAAACGCTGCAGTATGCCCGCGAGCATAGCAAGGAACTTGGTTTTATATTGCCGATCCACTCGATTTACAGCAACATTGCCGCCCAACTTGTGGCGCCTCTGGGGACTTCGGTCAATCTGAATGGAGTGGATGGATATATCGGGCAGATCTGGACCGGACCGGTCAACTGGGCGTTAGGCCATTATGATGCTCCCGACAAAAGCTTTTTCGCATCCGCCTATACCCTCTATGATTACTTTACACAGCTTACGGTCGAGAGTGATAAAAAACTCTGGCTCCTGGTCGATCCGGTAGAGGATAATCCCGCTCACACATGGGCAGAGTTTACCGAATGGTACAAGCATTGTATCGCGGCGATGCTCCTGATGGAGGATGTGGATTCCTACGAAATCATGCCCTGGCCGGACCGCATCTTTCTGCCCGGCTACCAGACCGGCGGCAGTACACCCGCTCCGGAAGAGTACCGCATTACGATTTTATCCGTTACGCAGGTGCTCCAGGAGATTCCCAAGGGGGGATATTGGGAATCCGGCGGGCGTTCGGAATCTTCACGTCAAAGCGAAAAAATTGGAATTGCTGTGTCCGATACTCTCATGTGGCAGCGGCACGAAGGCCCCTGGCTGCAGGGCATGTACGGAATGCTTCTTCCCCTGATTGGACAGGGCATTCCTGTCTCCTCCTGTATTCTCGAACGGTCGGCAGATCAGCGTTATATGTCACGCTTTAATATGATTGTCCTGTCGTATGAGGATTTCAAACCACTGGATGTTTCCTGGCACGAAAATCTTGTCGAGTGGGTTAAACAGGGCGGCAAACTCATTCTCTTGAGCTCGGAGCCGGATGAACTGGACCACTGTCCCAACATGTGGTGGCAAAAGGCCGGATTTACCTCTGCTCGGGAACACCTGCTGTCTTTGTTATCCTCTCAAGGGACAAGGAAGGATTGGATTCTGGGAAAAGGTCGTGTAACACAGTTGGATGTATCCTCCAGAAAGATTGCACGTTCCGATAAAATTCGACAGGAATATCTAACATCGCTAGGGCATACAATGTGGCCGAATTACGAAGCCTTGCCTTCTCTCTATGGGCCGGGTACCTTTGCCCTCCGGCGCGGACCGTTTCTGGTGGCTCATGCTGAATCCCAACCTTTTAACAAAGAGGGACTTTGGATTGATGTATTTGATCCGGCTCTGAAGGTCATAGACCGGATCAAGCTTGATCCCGGTCAAAGCGGACTCTATAGAAACATCAAAAAACAAGTTCAGGGAACAAAGCCGATCGTTCTCCATACAACACATCGTTTGATGGAGCAGGAATTGATCAAAGGAAGATTGCGGTTCCTGGTTCGTGGTCCGGCCGAAACCCCGGCTGTGGCCAGAGTATTCTTCCCGAAGAAGGAGCAACCAAAAGTCACTGCCACGGATGCCAAGGGAAAACATGTGAAAGTGGCCATAAAAACCGATCCCGACAGTAATACAACTCTCCTGAAATTCCCCAATCATCCTGAGGGCATAACCGTGGAAATCCATGAATAAAAGGTAGATACTGCTGAATTAATACAGAGGTGAAATGAAAATTTTATTATGCATTATTATAATATTGGCAATATTCGTCGTCCAGGCCGAGCCTGCGGAGGTTTTATTCAGACAGGCAACAATCAATGGCAAACTGGCCAACGAAGGATTTCGGCGATGTGATCGTTTTGTAGAAGGCTGGCTCAAGCAGGCGGATTCGGAAACAGGCTTGATTCCCCGTAATCTGACTTCCGGCAAGGACATATGGAATGCACAGGATGCCGCTGCCGACAATTATCCTTTCATGGTCTTGACCAGCGCGATTTGTAACCCGGACCGATTCCATGGACATATGCTCGATATGCTCCATACGGAGATAAAATTAACAAGCCGCATTGATGCATTACCGGATACTTATTCCTTTTCCAGGAAAGGTTTTACTTCCGGTTCGCCCAATCTTGATTCGATCCTCTTTGGATCTTCGGAATACATTAAAGACGGCTTATTGCCGCTGACCGAGTGGCTCGGTCCTAGCCCCTGGTCCGAGCGTATGATTTCCATACTGGACGACATGTGGAAGCATGCCCCGGTCGACACCCCATTTGGCAGAATTGTTTCGACAAATGTGGAAGTCAACGGTGAGATGCTCCAGGTACTCAGTCGCATCTATTGGATGACGGGCGATCCGAAATACCTGGACTGGGCGATCCGCCTGGGGGATTATTATCTCCTGACCGACAATCATCCCACCTATACCGGACGTGATTCCGGACAATGGATTCAGCTTGATCTGGCCGGATTGACTTCCATTGCCCATGTGGACATTGCCTGGATCTATGGTGACCGGAGAAAATACCGGTTTGATATCTCTGTTTCAAAGGATGGCAAGGCATGGAAGACTGTCTATAAAGGTGCCTCCAGCGGAACGACAAATGAGCTTGAAAAAGTTGCATTTCCCGTTTTCCAGGCCAATCACCTTAGGATTACCGGATACGGCAATAACGAAAACGACTGGACCAATATTGCCGACCTTGTTGTGTATGATACTGACACCGAGAAGGTGAAGATTGTGAAAATCTCTGCGAGCGGTTTTCAACAGCCGAATACACCCGAAAATAGTATTGACGAAAATCCGAATACAAGATGGTCTGTCGGAGGCTCCGCTCGGGGGAACCGATTACGACTCCGGGACCACGGCTGTGAAATTGTTTCCGGTCTCTGCGAGTTATATGCCGCCGTCCACTTTGCCCGGCCTCAGAAGAAACAGCAATACCGAAAGCCCATTCATGACATGCTGGATCACATCCTCGAAATCGGGCGAAACGAGCATGGGATGTTCTATAACTGGATCGATCCCGCGACAGGACAGCATGATTCCGATATTGCCGATACATGGGGATATACGTATAACGGGTATTATACGGTCTACCTGATCGACGGAACTTCGGCCTATCGCGATGCGACTCGCAAGGCCCTCCGGGAGATTAGTAATTACTACAACTATGCATGGGAAGGGTCCGGCAGTGACGGACATGCCGACTCCATCGAAAGCGCCCTGAATCTGTACAATCGTGAACCGATGCCCGAAACAGCCAAGTGGATCGATGCCGATATGCAGGTCATGTGGGCCATTCAGAAAGAGGACGGTGTTATAGAAGGTTGGCATGGTGACGGCAATTTTGCCCGTACGACGATCATGTACTGCCTTTGGAAAACCCAGGGCATAACCGTCCAGCCATGGCGTGAAGATGTGATTTTCGGAGCGGTTCAGAGCGATGATGAGTTGTACATTACTCTCTCTGCACAGAAAGCATGGAAGGGTAAACTCCTTTTCGATGTTCTGCGCCATAAAAAGATCATGCACATGCCTATCGACTGGCCCCGGATCAATCAGTTCCCGGAATGGTTTACAGTGGATGATCTGCAGAAGTATAAGATACAGGAAATCTCAGGCCCACATAAAATTGCATCTGGCGAGGAACTTACAAACGGATTGGACGTACAGGTTAAATCAGGGAAAAAACGGTATTTCAAAGTCAGTATCTTGCCTTAAATGGGTGAGGAAGAGTGTAGGGAGAACACACTATGCGTGCGATGGTGATTAACGAATACGGAACACCGGAGGTGTTTCGTGAGGCGGACATACCGGTCCCTGAGCTTCGCCCCGGACATGTGCTGATCAAGGTAGCCGCGAGCAGTGTCAATCCGATCGACGGGAAGATTCGACGCGGCGAGGTCCCGATCAATCCCCCATTCCCGGCCGTATTGGGTATGGATGTGGCGGGAGTGATCGAACAGGTGGCCGACAATATGGAACAGTTCAAGGTTGGCGACGAAGTTTACGGCTGTGCCGGAGGATTGACCGAATACCAGGGCGCACTGGCCGAGTATATGCTGGCCGATGCCCATCTGCTCGCGCCCAAACCAAAGTCATTGTCCTTTACTGAAGCCGCTGTCCTGCCGCTGGTAGGCATTACGGCATGGGAGGCCCTGGTGGATCATGCTCAAATTCAGCCGGGTTGGAAGGTATTGATCCATGGCGGCACAGGCGGTGTCGGTCATATGGCCGTCCAGATTGCTAAAGCCAAAGGCGCAAAAGTCTATGTCACCTGCGGCAGCCGGGAAAAAGCCGACTTTGCTCACGGTCTCGGAGCTGACGGTGTAATCCACTATAAAACCGAAAGTGTCCGGGACTATGTGAAAAAATATACGGATGGAGAAGGTTTTGACGCGGTCTTTGATACGGTTGGCGGTGAGGTCTTGTCTCAGGCGATTGAAGCGACACGATATAACGGCCATGTGCTCGTTATCAACGGCAGGGTAACGATTGATCTGAAGCCGGTTTATAGTCGCGGGCTGAGCCTCCATACAACTTTTATGTTGATCCCTTTGATGTTCAACATAGACAGGCAGAGGCACGGATCCATTCTACGCCGGCTCGCGCGTTGGGTGGATGAAGGCCGGATTCGTCCCTTGATCGATTCCCGGCGATTTTCCATCACAGAGATCGCCGAAGCACACAAACTTTTGGAATCCCATTCGGCAGTCGGCAAAATATCGGTCAGTTGGTAAAGTATAATATAGGGAGAAAGGTATGTTCTATCGAAACAAAAAGCACTTTAGTTTGATGGTTCTTGTTTGTCTCCTCTTGATCTCATCGATAGGAAAAGCCCTCTCGGAGCCGATTCCGCAACTGGGCATGAACCTCGCCGGACCGGCCGACTGGAATACCGAACTGCCCTTTGTGGATGTGTTTCGGATGAGCCGCTCCTGGATCAGCCAGCAGAAGGATAAATCCTGGGGAAAGGGACCCGAACTCGATCTGGATGAGCATGGCTGGATCCGACGGCTGGAACCCGATTGCTGGGCGGAAACGCTTATGTGTACCATCGAGGGTGGTCACTATCCATCCGGCCGATATGCCATTTTCTATGACGGCAAAGGCAAGCTCGGCGTATGGAACGCAGGCACAATCGTCTCCGACGAACCCGGCCGGCTCATCGTGGAACTGGATGCTTCCAAAGGAGCCTTCTTCCTGCGGTTGCTGGAAACCGACCCAAATGATTACATCCGCAACATCCGTGTGATTATGCCGGGCTTTGAAGACACTTACAAGACCAATCCCTGGCATCCGGTCTTTCTGAATCGCTGGAAGGGAATGGCCTGCCTGCGCTTTATGGATTTTATGCATACCAACAACAGCAGGATTGCTCACTGGTCCCAGCGGCCGACATTGCAGGATGCGACTTTCAGCCAGAAAGGGATCGCGCTGGAGTTATTGATTGATCTGTGCAATCGTCTCGGAGCCGATCCCTGGTTCTGTATGCCGCATCTGGCCGACGATGAATATATCCGCAATTTTGCACAGATGGTTAAATCGCAGCTCGATCCGTCACGCAAGATTGTTGTGGAATATTCCAATGAAGTATGGAACGGCATGTTCCAGCAGAGTAAATTTGCCGGCCAGGAAGGAATCAAGCTGGGCTTTGCCGAAAAATCGTGGGAAGCGGCTTGGAGGTATACGGCTTATCGTTCCGTACAGGTGTTCAGGATCTGGGAGCAGGTCTTCGGTGGTTCCGAGCGTCTGGTGCGCATTCTCCCCTCCCAGGCGGCCAATCCTTATGTTTCCGAGCGGGTTGTTGAATGGCAGGATGCCTACAAACATGCCGATGCCCTGGCGATTGCTCCCTATATCAGCATGAATCTGAGCCCCGGCGGAAAACCCGATGCAAAGCAGGTGGCCAACTGGAGCGTCGAACAGGTATTGGACTACCTGGAGAATAAGGCCCTTCCCGAATCCATCAAGTGGATTCAGGACAGTAAAAAAATCGCCGACAAATACGGACTCAAGCTGATGACGTATGAAGGTGGACAGCATATGGTCGGTGTCGGCGGCGGGGAAAATATCGAGCAACTCACCGAGTTGCTGCATAAAGCCAATGCCCATCCGCGCATGGCGGATATTTACGCAAAGTACTATGCCGCATGGGAAGATGCCGGCGGGGACCTGTTCTGCTATTTTTCATCGGTCAGCAAATGGAGCAAGTGGGGCAGTTGGGGCCTGTTGCAGTACTATGATGAAGATCCGGCTCAATCGCCCAAATTCATGCCAACCATGCAATGGGCCCGAAAATGTAACCAGGCCGTCAATCTGCCAGGAACAAAAAAATAGAAGGGGCTTTTCTGTTTAATTGCAGGAAAAACGATCAGCAATTCTTGTTCAAGGTTGGATTTATTTTCTGCCTGACGACCAGTTTAGTGCCATTGTGTGATACGACAACGATCTCAGTCCCACCCTCAAGGAAATCCCCCTCAGTCTGAGCATTGTGCTTATTGCCCTCAATTTCCACAAATCCCGAAGGCCGTAACGATGTCAAACAGATTCCAACATGATTGATCAAAGACGAATTGTTCATTGGCAAGTTGTTATGTAATGATTTTTTTGGTAAAGGACAAAGAAGATTACAAATCAAATCCAAGATGACATCAAAAAAGTACAAATATACAACACCGACAAAGGCTGTCATCCAGGACTTTCCCATTAGAATGATTAAACCAATTAAACCAAGCACTGTCAGTGTAAGTCCAACAACGGCGAGGAGGTTGATTGGCTCCCCCTTCTCATTCCTTTTAAAAATCTTCATAGAATTGTCTTCTTATCAAATGATTCTCCAAAAACACCTTTGAATATAGTATACTTCTTCGTGTCAAATCGATCAATAACAAGGAAAGGCACATTCATGCAAAACAAGCGTGTTGTAATCCTCAGCGGTCCCAGTTGTGTTGGCAAAGGGCCATTACTGGCCGCCATGCAAAGACACTATCCGCAGATTTCATGGGTGCCCCTGGTTCTTTCCACCAGCCGCAAGCCTCGTCTCAAGAAACACAACAGCCAGTATGAGGTCCATGGACGGGATTATTATTTCCTGCCAAGAGGATTATTTACAACCATGGATCCGAAGCATTTTCTGGTTGCCGATGTCCGCAGTGTTATACAGGCAATCGATCTGGATCTGCTCGATGAAATGCTTTCCGAGCACGACTTGGTTCTCGTTGAATTACACACAACGCTGGGAAAAATGCTGAAGGATTGGATGGTGAACAACCGGCCTGACGTGAAAGTAGTTCGAATTTTCCTTTCGCCCTTGAGCGATAGTGAAATCCAGGAAAGAGCGAAAAAGCAAGGTAAGACCTGCGAAGAAATTGTGTACGAAATCATGAAGGCCAAACTCCGACGGCGTGGCGAGGATGCCCCCGAAAAAATCGAGGACCGCGCCGCCCATGCCTGGGGCGAAATCCAGGCCGGCAGGGAATACGACCATATCATTGTCAATCCTGTCGGAGAAGACGCTGTCGATCAATGGTCCGATCCATTGAGTGCTGAAGCACAACGAGTAATGCACGAATTTGCACAAATCCTGGATTAGGTCCTTCGAAAATCTTACCTTGGTGCTTGGTCCATTGCAAAACTCAATCGACTTTGTTACGATCATGTATATTGTAGTTTGGCTCGATTGCTGCAAGATGCATAATGATATTGAAAAGAGGAATGGAAATGGGTATTACATCGGCTGGCATACTGGCTTTTTGTTTCCTTATGAGCATTGCAGGCGAGGAGAAGGAAGTTATTTTGGTCGCTGATTTTGAAAGCTCGACCTATGGTGATTGGCTTATCGAAGGGCAGGCTTTCGGTTCGGGCCCGGCAAAGGGAACACTCCCGAATCAAATGAACGTCACTGGATACCTGGGCAATGGGTTGGTCAATAGCTTCACGAATGGCGACGATTCCACCGGCACATTAACCTCGCCGCCGTTTATCATTCAGCGCAACTACATTAACTTCCTCATCGGCGGCGGCATGCACCCTGCCAAGGCATGTATAAACCTTCTTCTGGGTGACACAATTGTTCGTACCGCCACCGGCCCCAACGATCGCCCCGGCGGAAGCGAAGCCCTCGATTGGGCTACGTGGGATGTCTCCGATATGATGGGTAAGACCGTTCGAATTCAGATTGTCGATCAACAGAAGGGGGGCTGGGGACATATCAACATCGATCACATTATGCAAAGCAATACAAAAATGGCGGAGGAAAGAAGTCGGCAGATGCGATTTACCAAACAGTATCTGAACCTGCCTGTCAAAACCGGTGCCCCCAAACGGCGGATGGAAGTTATCATCGATGGACAAACGGTTCGCGAGTTTGAAATCGAGTTGGCCGATGAAGAGCCGGATTTTTGGGTATTTCTGGATCTGACTCCGTTCCAGGGAAAAAGTGCCACGCTGCAGGTGAACACTCTGGCGTCCAAATCGAAAGCATTAAAGCAGATCCACCAGGCCGATACGATCACCGGAACCGAAAATCTGTATCAGGAAAAAAACCGCCAGCAGTTCCATTTTTCCTCTCGCCGCGGCTGGAACAACGATTCCAACGGACTCATTTACTACAAAGGCGAATATCACCTCTACTACCAGCACAATCCCTACGGCTGGGCCTGGGGCAATATGCACTGGGGCCACGCCGTCAGCACGGACCTGGTGCACTGGAAAGAACTGCCCATCGCGATCTATCCCCATCAATTCGGCGACTGGGTCTATTCCGGCAGCGCGGTTCTCGACAAAGACAATACCGCCGGCTTTAAAATCAATGCCGAGGATGTCATTGTCGCCGCCTATACCAGCACAGGCCGTGGAGAGGCCATCGCCTACAGCAACGACCGGGGCCGAACCTTTACCGACTACTCCGGTAATCCCGTCGTCAGGCATAGAGGTCGTGACCCGAAAGTCATCTGGTATAAACCGGGCAAGCACTGGGTGATGGCCCTCTACAGTGAGATCGACGGCAAACGAACCATCGCTTTCCATACCTCGCCTGATTTAAAGGATTGGAAATATCAAAGCCATATCGATGGCTTTTTTGAATGTCCGGAAATCTTCGATCTTCCTATCGATGACGACAGGGACAATACCCGCTGGGTCCTCTATGCGGCCGATGGAAATTACCTTCTCGGAGATTTCGACGGCAAAACATTTACCCCCGATGGCCCCAAGCGTCAATTCCAGTACGGCAACTGCTTCTATGCCTCACAGACATATAACAACATTCCCGAATCGGATGGTCGCCGTATCCAGATCGCCTGGGGCCGTATCGACACGCCCGGTATGCCTTTTAACCAATGCATGCTCTTCCCTGTGGAACTAACCTTGCGGACTACGGACGAGGGCGTCCGCATGTTTGCCGAGCCTGTCCGTGAGATCGAAACAATCTATGACAGCAAACACACCTGGAACAAGATATCGGTTCAGGCGGGAGAGAGAATCCTGTCGGAATTGTCTGGTGACCTGTTCCACATCAAAGCCTCTTTTCTGGTCGAGGATGCGAAGGAATTCGGTTTTATCATCCGAGGCATGAAAGTGTCCTACGATGTAGAAAACGCTGAATTGTCCTGCTTGGATAAAAAAGCCCCCCTCAAACCTATCGAGGGAAAGACTCAATTGGAATTACTCATCGATCGAAACAGCATCGAGATCTTTGCCAACGTTGGTCGGATCTATATGCCCATTGGAGGCATACTGCCGGAAGAGGATAAAACCGTCAAGCTCTTCTCTTCATCCACCGCTATCCGTGTCGAATCCCTGGAAATCTGGCAACTCCTCTCCGTCTGGGAATGAGTTTGACTTAGATTCTATAGCTTGAGCTTGATGCCTTTTTCGCGTGCCTCGGCCGCCAGCTTCTTAAGCTGTTCCAGCGCCATCTCCAGTTCCTGGCTGCTGTCCAACAGGTTCTCATAGAGTCGTCCGTCGTTGAGCACACGGGAAGCCGTTCCGTCTCCATCCCGCACACGTGAAAGCAGATCCCGCATATCGCGTAGTGTCGCGTTCAAGTCCTCGGCCACATCTTCGATAGCCACTGCACCGCTATCCGTAAAGCCCTTGATCGATGCCAGCGTGTCCTTGGCCCGGGCCGTCGCATCCCGTAGATTGGCCAGCGCTTCCTTGACACTCTGTTTGTTCTCGTTATCCCCGACCACATCATTGGCATTATCTGCCAGTCGCTTGATCGAATCCATCAGCCCCTCGAGCTTGAGCCGGGTTTCTTTCGGGAAAAACTCGCTGCTCATGCTCACTTCCCCCTTCAAAGGAGGCAATCCCTCGCATAGATACATGCTGTTTGGATTGCTTGGCATCAAAAACACCGGTTCCCGTTCCGGATCGACCTGAAGCTCGATAAAGCTGCTGCCCATCGACCGCTTCATTACCACGATATCGGTATTGGAGGGGATCGTCTGGTATTCTTTATCGATTGCCATCGTGACCGTCACTTTATGGTGTGGCTGACCGGTTTCACGGTCCTCCACGGTCTCTGGTGCCATGACATGAATCACCTTGCCCACCTGGTATCCACAATAGTAGATTGGCGTGTTCTGCTGGATACCCGGTGCGCTGGGAAACTCGACGATCACAGTAAAGGAATTCATCCGCGCCACCGCCACGGGCAGTTCGCCGAACAAGTACACCATACCCAGAAAGCCCGCAAATGCAATCACCACAAACGCCCCGACCACCACATTGCGACGTCGTTGTGCCGTATTATAATCAACCATTCTCAGTTCCCTTTTTGCCCAGCCGACCTTCGACAAACAATTCCCGAATACCCCGCAGCGTATACCCGCTCTTATTGAGCTTTCGAATCAGTTTGATCCGCTCTACGGCTTCCGCATCGAAGAGACGATGCCCGCCGGCTGTTACTTTCGTTGGTTCCAGCAATCCCAGCATCAGATAATATTGTACGCTTTGGCGGCTGATGCCGGCTTCTTTGGCTGCCGCCCCGATCTGCATAAGTTCCTTCTCAGCCACTGGCTTTTACACTGCCTCCCATGCTCCATCCATGGATTTCATTCATCGCATCCATCCGTTTTATCATGCTGGATGCGATCCAGACGCTTTCCGGCTCGAGCAGTCAGATCCAACAGCCACTGCCGCATACGATCAAACGTTAAACTATGATAAGGACCGCACTTAGGCGGACTCTCCGATGTTGCCTTTTTCGGCGATTTCAAGGTGAAGATTAAGAAATAGTCTCTGCCGCAGGGCAGATTCTGCTGTTCCAGCCGGAAGGCTTCGCGGGCCAGCCGTTTCAGGCGATTGCGGAAAACAGACGAGCCGCAGCGTTTCGGGACTGATACGCCGAAACGGGAGTAATTGAGATAATTCTCGGCCACATAAAGACAGGCTAAGCCATTACTTGAAGAGCATTTACGAGCGAGAACAGCTCGAAAATCGCTGTTTTTGGCTAATCGCATTCGCTTTTTGAAAGCATGCCGTTTCAAAACTTTAAGTCCTATAAACAAAAGGATTTATGGGTACCTCATCTGTGTATCGGCCCATTATCGGCGTCAGCCTTACGGATTCCAACTATGGATTGGAAATTTGTAGGACTTCATCGGATTATGATTGATTTCCTACAGCTTTACATTTGTATAATAGGGAAAAACGGTAATCATTCATTTGAAATCAAAGGTTTTTCGGAAAAACCATTATTAGGAAAGGGCACAGAATGAGTCTGGTAAAAGAATTCAAAGAATTTGCGATGCGGGGCAACGTTGTGGATATGGCCGTGGGTATCATTATCGGTGGAGCCTTCGGCAAGATTATCACCTCGCTGGTCAATGATGTCATAATGCCTCCGATCGGTCTGCTTCTGGGTAATATGGATTTTTCCCAGTTGGCGATTGTGCTGAAGAAGGAAAGCATAGACACTGCAGGTGCTGTGGTTCCTGCAGTTACCCTTGGGTATGGGATGTTCATCAATACCGTTATCAATTTCTTAATCATTGCAGCTTCGATATTTATGGTTATCAAGGCCATGAATTCCATGAAAAAGAAAGAACAAGCCGCTCCCGCAGCACCTCCGGCGCCCTCGGCGGAAGAGAAAATCCTGACGGAAATTCGGGATATCCTGAAAACTAGATAACGACCGGAAAGATTGAAAATACGGTCTGGCGTCTGATCAGGGTAGGCTCGTTTTTCGTTTGACGAATTGCAGAACCAGCCCCCAGGGATCACGAAGGACAACCATGTGAGAGCCGTCTTCTATGATGCCGTCGGAAATCAGTGTAGCCCCGCCGGAAAGGAGCTTGTCTTTGGTCGTAGTGGGATTCTCAACGGCAAAGGCAATATGAAATCGAAGCGGGTGTTGTTGGATATAATCAGGGATCGGATCGTTTGGATTGGTGTAGATCTCGAGGATTGTCCGGCCGGTGGCATCTGCGAGAAAATGGGCATAGGGAGGTTCCTCCATGGAGCGGACTGACTGCATGTTCAGATGTTCGGTATACCATGTTGCCATTGCGAGGGCATCGGGCACATTCAAACCGATATGTTCTAATCTCATTGCAAGACCTCGTGAACGTTTTTAATGAAATCGGTAAGTTCGGACTTCATTGCGGCTTTGTTACCAAGGTTATTCTCGATAATCCTTACGATCCGCGAGCCGATGATCACGCCAT
This sequence comes from Sedimentisphaerales bacterium, assembly GCA_016926155.1. Classification (GTDB taxonomy): domain Bacteria; phylum Planctomycetota; class Phycisphaerae; order Sedimentisphaerales; family Anaerohalosphaeraceae; genus JAFGGE01. The sequence continues at coordinate 24,696 of JAFGPC010000065.1, read as the reverse complement.
CGGCGCCGGCATCGGCGACTTCCCTGGCCTGGGATGAGCTACTGATCCCGAAACCCACGCAAACAGGTGTATCCGTCATGGCCTTGAGCTTGCCGATAAGCGGTTTCACCCTGTCCGAAAGCGTATCGCGGGCCCCGGTAACCCCGAGTGTGGAAACGGTGTAAATAAAACCGGTGGTCTTTTCGCAAATCCGCTGCATGCGGTCCTCGGCGGTGATGGGAGTTGTCATGAACACCGTCTCCAGACCGGCGGCCTGCGCGGGGGCGAGGACTTCATCGGCATCGTCGATGCTGAGATCGGCGATCAGGACCGATGAGCCGCCAACAGACTTGAAGTCTTTAAAAAACCTCTCGATTCCGTACTGCCAGACCAGATTGTAATAGACCAGCAGGCCGATCGGAACTGGTTTGTATTCCGTAACCTTGCCGATGAATTCGAGAGCCTTTTGTGGTGTCATGCCATTGGCCAGGGCGCGAATGTCCGCCTTCTGGATCGTGGGGCCGTCGGCGATAGGATCGGAAAAGGGTATCCCGAGTTCGAGGATATCTGCCCCGGTATCAATGGCTGCCTTAACCAGTTCCAGGCAGGTATCATAATCGGGATCGCCGATGACAAAAAACGGGATCAGGGCGGCCCGGTTGAGTTTGCCGAACGTTTCTTTGTATGTAGTCATGTTGATTCCTTATTCCAGCGGTCGGTACGATTCGACGATACCCACGTCTTTATCACCCCGGCCGGAAAGATTGGCGACGATGTTGGTTTCATGTGGCAGTTTGCCTTTCATGCTCATCAGCCAGGCAAGGGCATGAGAGCTTTCCAGCGCGGGGATAATCCCTTCCGTACGGATCAGAGCCGCAAACGCATCAAGTACCGACTCATCGTCGGCGCTAACGTATTCGGCCCGACCCGTCTCTTTTAAGTAGGCGTGCTCCGGCCCAACCCCGGGATAGTCCAGACCGGCGCTGATACATTCGGTTTCACGAATCTGTCCGTTTTCATCCTGAAGTAAGTACGTTTGCGCTCCGTGAAGAACACCGACCGATCCCGTGACAAGGGTCGCGCAATGTTCATGCGTATCCAGTCCTTTACCCCCGCCTTCCACTCCGACGAGTCGGACCTGTGGATCCGCTTCGAAACCACAGAAAATGCCGATGGCGTTAGAACCGCCGCCGACACAGGCCGTGACGATATCGGGAAGTTTTCCAATCTGTTCGAGACATTGCTTTCGAGCTTCTACGCCGATGGGACTTTGAAAATGTTTGACAATCGTCGGATAAGGATGCGGTCCGCCCGCCGTTCCGAATAGGTAAAACGTATCATCAACATGCGCCGTCCAGTATCGCAGAGCATCATTGATCGCATCCTTAAGCGTCCCGGTTCCGCCTTCGACAGGAATGACTTCCGCGCCACAGAGTTTCATTTTGTGGACGTTGACATTCTGACGGGCGATGTCGGTCTTTCCCATGAAGATTTTGGTTTCCATACCGAACAGAGCGCCGATCATGGAAGTAGCTAGACCATGCTGCCCGGCGCCGGTCTCGGCGATGAGTTTGGTCTTGCCCATGTATCGAGCCAAAAGCCCCTGTCCAAGAGTGTTGTTTACTTTATGAGCGCCACCATGGAGCAGGTCTTCCCGCTTGAGATAGACATTAAAACCGACTAGCTCGCTGAACCGCTTGGCACGATAGAGCGGTGTTGGCCGACCGGCGTAGAAACGGTACAATCCATCCAACTCGGCGATAAACTGAGGATCGTCTTTCCAGCGATCAAAAGCGACCTCAATCTCTTCCAGGGCCGGGATGAGCACTTCGGGTACGTAAAAACCTCCGAATGTTCCAAATCTGCCTTTGTGTTTCATGAAAAACCTTAATGGATCAAGTGCTTGATGTTTTCGAATAATTGTTTCATCTTTTGATGGTCTTTGCGGCCGGGAGTAGCCTCAATCCCGCTGCAGACATCGATGGCAAACACGCCGGTTTCGATAGCTTGGGCGGCGTTGTCGGCAGTGATGCCTCCGGCTAGAAAGAAACGATAATAGCCGTTGTCAATCCAGTCCCAGTCGAATCGTTCCCCCGTTCCCCCGTAGGCTTTGGGATTGAAACAGTCCAGAAGGATTGCATCGGTCCGATACTCCTTAACCGGATCCAGATCCTTCCGGTTTCGAATGCGAAGGGCCTTGATCGTCTTGGCATGAAGCCAGGTCAATGAGTTGCAGAATTCAGGTGTCTCATCGCCATGGAACTGAATCCAGTTGAGAAAACCGATCTCGGAAATATCACCAATCTGCTCTTCGGTCGGATTAACCAGGATACCGGCGGTATCGACATAGGTTGGGATCTGGTTGATAATTTCCATAGTCTTGGAGACTTCGATATAACGGGGACTTCGCGGGTAGAAATTGAATCCCAGGATATCTGCTCCCATATCGACGGCAGCCTGTGCGTCTTCTTGGTTGGTAATCCCGCATATCTTGACTTTTACTGACAATATAGACACTCGTCTGATCCTTATCCCGCCTGGTTTGAAATCTCCACGAGCTTCTCCAACGCCGCTTGCGCCTTGCCGTTCCGGATTGTCGCATCGGCCTGTTCAATTCCGGAAGCAAAATCTTCGGCCCGACCGGCGACTATTATAGCGGCTGCGGCGTTGAGCACCACGATATCTTTTCGAGGCCCGGTATCCTTACCCGAAAAAATCGCTTTGAGGATTGCCGCATTGGTCTCTGCATCCCCCCCCTTAAGGACATCAAATTCTGCCTTGGCCATTCCAAAGTCTTCCGGCTGGATTGTCAACTCGGTGATATTCCCATCCTGAAGGGACAAAATCTTGGTAGGGGCCATTGTGCTGATCTCGTCCAACCCTTCGCTGTGAACAACCATGCCGCGTTCCATCCCGAGCATCTGCTGGGCTTCCATGACCTGCCGCATCAGTGGTTCCGAGGCAACACCGGTCATTTGGTGTTTGACACGAGCGGGATTGGCCAGAGGCCCCAGAATATTGAACACCGTACGGAAACCCAGCGCCTTGCGGACCGGCTGGACATATTTCATAGCCGGATGATAACTGGGTGCAAACATAAATCCAACACCTGCAGTCCGGATGCATTCGGCGACCACATCCGGCCCGGGAGAAACGTTTACACCCAGGGCTGTCAGGACATCGGCCGCACCACACTTGCTTGTAATGCCACGATTGCCGTGCTTGGCGACATGGGCACCGACACCCGCTGCCACAATCGCTGCCGCGGTGCTGATGTTAAATACTTTCAATTTGGCTCCGCCGGTTCCCACAACGTCGATCATGTCATCCAGACCGGTCTCAACACGAACGGCGTGTTCTCGCAAAGATCCAGCCAATCCCGCCAGTTCGGGCACAGTGACTCCTTTGGTACGCATGGCTGTAAGGAAGGCGGCAACCTGTATCTCGGACACTTCTCCCCCAAAAATCGTATCGAGTAATGCAGTCGCTTGTTCGAAACTCAGATCGTTCCTCGAAACAAGGATTTCCAGATATTCGTTGATTTGCGCCATCTCATGCCTCCTGTAGAAAGTGATACCTTAATTCTATACCTTTTCCGAGCTGCTAATCGCAATCTGGATCATATTCTCGATGATCCTTCCTCCCGCGGGCGTCAGGATGCTTTCCGGATGAAATTGTACACCATGGATAGGCAATTGTTTATGCTGAATGCCCATAACGATCCCTTCGTAACTTGCTGTCTCTTCAAGACACTCCGGCAAAGTCGTCGCACAAAGACTGTGATACCGACCGGCGTGCAGTGGATTTTCCAAATCCTTGAAGATTCCCTTGCCTGTATGGATAATACGTGAAGCCTTCCCGTGCATAACCTGCGGAGCATGCCCGATCTTTCCGCCGAAATGCTGAATAATGGCCTGATGCCCCAGACAGACTCCAAAGATCGGTAGTGTATTTTTGAAATGCCCGATGGCTTCCAGCGTTACCCCTGCCGTATCGGGATTCCCCGGTCCCGGTGAAATCAATAACAATTGTGGGGCGAAATCCGCGGCAACCTTGATCAGCTCCGACAGGGGGGTGTCGGCCCGATAAACCAAAGTCGGGCAATTGCGTCTGGCGAATTCATCGACCAGGTTATACGTAAACGAATCGAAGTTATCGATAAATAACACATTAATTGGTTTGGCTTGCATGAAAAGGCTCCTATTGACCTCGGACCGCCCGCAGACACGAGGCAGCCTTGTGTTCGGTTTCATCAAATTCGGTTGCCGGTACGCTGTCGTGGACGATCCCGGCCCCGGCCCGGATAAATGCCGTCTTGTTGCGGATTTGAATGCTGCGAATCGTAATACAGCTATCGAACTGCCCATCTACCGTAAGGTACATCACAGCACCTCCGTAGTATCCGCGTTTGTTCTTTTCCAGTTGCCGAATGATCTTCATGGCTTCAATCTTTGGAGCCCCGGTCAGGGTGCCCATATTCATCGTGGCCAGATAGGCGCTCAGGGCGTCCAGATCATCCCGCAGAAATCCCCGGACGTTACTGACCAGGTGCTGGACCGACTCGTATTTTTCCGTTATCAGCATTTCGGTCACCAGCCGTGACGCCGGTTTGGTGACGCGGGCAATATCATTTCTTGCCAGATCAACCAACATCATATGCTCAGCCAGTTCTTTATGATCCAGCTTCAACTCTGCCTCGTAACGACGGTCGGTTTCCGGATCGATTTGTCCATCGGCCCGCCCCCTGGGCTTGGTGCCGGCAATCGGTCGGATTTCGACGGTTCTTTGCTCGGTGCCACGAACCCGCAGATTCAGTTCGGGGCTGGCCCCGGTCAGAATCGTCGTGGGTGTGTTCAAATAGAACATGTAAGGCGATGGATTGAGCTTTCGCAGACGACGATAGACATCCAGTGGCTCATCCGGACAGGGTTCGGCAATCGTCCGGCTAAGAACCACCTGAAAGATATCGCCGTCCAGAATATGCTGCTTGGCCGTTTCCACCATTTTTTCATAGTCCTGACGCGGCGTGTCAGTCCCTCCGGCGAAGGCGGGCAAAGGCTCTTTTTGGGCTTTTCTCCCCTGTGATGCGGCGGTTTGATAGTAATGATCGAAACAATTCCCAGCCTGTTCCAGAATCGTATCCCGATCATCATCCGTGACCATGACATTGACAACGACATACGCCTGGTTGGCCGTGTGATCCATCAGGAAAATGTTGTCCGCAAAATAAAGCTCATAATCGGGATTGTTTAGAATATCGCTCTTGTTGGGAGGCAGCGTTTCAAATTGATCGATAAAATCATAGCTTAACGCCCCCAGAAGCCCGCAAGTGACCCGGAACGGATGACTGGCAAGAGTAAAAGAAAATGCGACGGCCCGCAGGACATCCATCTGATTGACGGCCTTCAGACGTGCTTGCTCGTCAATGATACCCTCGGATTCTTTGAGAGTGCCTGTGATGGTGTCTTCACCGAATGTAACGGATTTGCAGAAGCCGAATCGATCTTTATTCCGGGCCAGATACCGCAGCATCCGCCTACCCGTGTCGGTCAGGGCCTGGATGGAAAATTCCTCGCCCTTGCCGGTCAGGTAAAGAGCCGGTCGAGCCGTGCCGAAAGTCAACTCGCCGCCTCCTCCATTGGTCAGATAATCCCGCGATTCAAACAGGCAGGAGTGCGGATTTCGACCGAAATCACTGAGTTTACTGAAAAATTCCAGGGGATCGCTCATCTCGATTTCTTTGACGATCGGGATAATCTGTCCGGGTTGGGCATTTTCAATTGATTTTCTGTAATCTTCCATTGTTTTTCATTCTCCTGTTCAATTTCCGGGAACGTTCACAGGCGGGATACAAAAAAATCGCAACCCATCCTGCGACAGGCTGCGATTTCGTTTCGGACTTTCAACTCGAGAACAGAACCACCGTTGCCTGCCGGATTACACGACAGGCCACCACCATCCAAAACGTGCTCGTATGTTTCTGCTCATAGAAACAATTATGCCATATTTACCAATTCAAGTCAAAGCCAAAAATTAGAAAATTTGAATTTTTCTCAGGGCATTGTACCGGGAGGCATCATACCCGCATTCGGCACACCTCCACCCTGGGGATTCAATGTTTTAAATAAGTTGATAAGTTCCACAAGATGGTCCTTTGGAATCGCAAACTCATAATTCATAGTATTATTCTGAACCGTAATAGCTACCGCCATCTTGGTCTTAAGTTGCTGTCCCATCTGACTGAGCATCCCGACCATCATCATAGCACTCATCATGGCCTGTTGTTGTTGAGGATCCTGATTTTGTGCCTGTTGCATGCCGATTGTGGCGATTGTGCCGATCAATTCAAGAATATTAAAAGCTCCTACAAAATCGGCTGTATCTGCCGTTTGGAGGGCCTGAGCCGCCGGGGCGGTTTGAGCAGTCTCTTTCATTTGCTTGAGAAGAGTGATCAATTGAGCCGTTTCGGGCGGGGCATTGGGACCGGCCTGTAAGTTGAACATATTCTTATTGATCCCCTTGGAAAGGTCTGAATCCGGTATGGTTTCCATACAGATGTGAGCATTCAGCATTTGTGCCGATGGTTCCAGTGCAAGGGTGAGCCATTGTAATTGAGAGAGGAAATCAACAAGACCCTGACTTTGCTGTAAAACCATTTGCATCTGACCGGAGCCTTGCCCCTGGGCTTGCTGAGCCTGGGACAACGTAGAAACCAGTTGTGATACCTGACCTGTATTAACGTATGCCCAGAATGGAGCTTCCTGCAATTGCTTCTGTAGATCGGGAGAAAGTGTGTTCGGGATGGTCTGCCCCTGCATGAGGGGTAGGATACTTTCCAATTGGGTACCTGTATCAACGGCTGAAAACAGGCCATATTTTCCCTTTGCGACAGGAGTGCAAACTAATTCGGCAACCAGAGAATTGGGGATTTTAATACGGTAAATATTAGCTGGATCAGGGGCACCGACGTTTGGGTTTTGAGATGCAAACTGTTCAAAATCGGTTAAAGGCGTAAGAACCGCAATTTGCGGAACCTGCATCTGGGTGCCGGGTGCCTGGGCCATCACGGCAAAAACAGCAAGGTCGCCATTGGTTTGGATATTCGTAAGCATGGGATCTCCCAGTGCCCCCCCGGCCAGTCCTCGAACCGTTAAGGTCAGACCCATCGGGATCGGAATGATTCCCTTCAGATAGCTGTCCAACTGGCCCATGGCATAATCGAAATTGTGGATCTTTACACAGAACAGACTCTCGGCCGGGACCAGACTGAGCACTTCCGGGGCTGAACCAACAGTTGCCGTTGGAACGGGCTGTTCCGTTAACGGAGTCACCTCGATCGGTTCAACCATCGGCAGACCGGTATCGGCTTTGACAGGAGGGATTATCATAGTGTTTGGTTCGACCGGTTTGGGCGGAATCGGTTCCATGACAAGTTGCGCCGGTTGTTCTTTTTGAAGCTGCCGGTCACGTTCAACCTGCCAGATCCGTCGGGGAGCTCCTTTGGCCGGTTCGTGACGTGCTTTAAGCTCCGTCTGGCCGGTTTGCTTCTGGCGGAACATCTCCATGGTTTTGCGACCAATATCCTGACTGCCCACTTGGGCTATCGTTGTTCCAAGGGTGATCGTTATTAATAATACACTCAGGATTGCTGTTCGGAATCGATTGGAAAACATACTACATCTCCCGGTTTTCTTATTCATAGATTCAAGTTCACATCAGTTGCCGAAAAGTGTTAGAAATTCCTCTTTGGTTTTTTGATTGGTGGCCAGAATCGAATACTTCTGACCCTGATAGGCATTGCAATCGACCGGGAAGATGTGGTTACCCGATAGATCACAGACAATTCCGCCGGCCGTTTCGACGAGCATGGCTCCGGCGGCAATATCCCACAATTTTGTGTCATAAGAGACCATCCCTACCATCGCTCCCTTGGCAACATAGGCCATATGAAGGGCTGTGGTCCCCAGATTTCGAAATCGTGTTGCCTGCATAACTTTATTAACTGCCGCAGTCTGCTCCATTTGAAAATGACTGTCAATCCCGAAACTGGCAAACGGAGTTACTTTTTCCTCGCTCGCAGTAATAGAAGAATTGTTCAGTTGAGCGTCCATATCCTGTGCGGCGGTATACATACACTCGCTGGCTGGGTCAAAAATCACACCCACCACCGGCTGCCCCTGATACAGCACCGCGATGCTCACGGCAAAACATAATAGTCCGTGACAATAGTTATTTGTTCCGTCGATAGGATCGATGACCCACCAGAAATCCTCCTGGGAGCGGGGGGGTTGTTTATATAGAGTTCCGTTTTCCCCTTCCTCGGCCAGGAAACCGTGGTCCGGGTAGTTCTCTTTAATACGCGATATGATCAGTTTCTGACAGAGAGTGTCGGCATGACTGACCATTTCGTTCTCGTTTTTCAGGGAGGATTTAAGATATTTGATTTCCTCCATGGCCCGTTGACCGGCCAGCCGGGCCGCGACCACCGCCGTTTCAAGCATTGCGCGAATATCACTGTGTTCCAATTTCATTTGGCACCTGTTCCTTGACAATTTCCTGTTACCCTATTATTGTACCGAAATTGTGCAGACAAGCCAACAGTCAAATTCCGTTGTATGTCGATCCAGGGTTTCGGTTCGAGGGCGAATTCTTGCGGGAATGGTGTTTGTCGCCATCCTGTGCCTCTTTATTGTACTGAACCTGGCAGCTTCCGGCCGGATTGATTTGACCGACTGGTTCGGAATCTGTGGATTCAAACAGAAGTACGGACTGCCTTGTGCCGGGTGTTACTGGACGACGGCGGCCCGGTTATATGCCCGGGGACGGATTTTCTCGGCTTTTATCACCCAGCCGGCGGCCGCTTTCTTCTGCACGATGTTGCTCATAACGGCGTTTTTTGCTTTACTTATAGCATGGAGAGGAGTAAAATTCCGGTTTCTTCATCCGCCGCTCCGGATACGGCTTATCCAGTATGGGATTTTCATAGCCGTGATCGTTATTCTGGCCGGATGGGCAGTAACCTTGGCAAGAGCATGGGTGCAGGGGTATCCGTAGACGATGAAATGGTTCTGGATAATCATGTGCTGGATAGCCGTGGCGGCAATGGTTTTTGCTTGTGGCTGTAACATCTTTGGATGGGCTGTTGCTCCAACACGACACGAGCAAAAGATCCCTGCCCAATTCAGACTGCGCGACGTGCAGGAAAAAAACGTCGTTGTTATCGTCGATCTGGCCTATACGTCCAAAGCCCCTCCTTCCATACAGAATGATCTGGTCCATGTTATTAACGGATATCTGGTACAGCGGGCTCGCATCAACAAGCGGTATCTTGTAGCCGCCGCCGACTCGCCCGAAAGGGCGAATATAGAAGTACTCCAACAGAAATCACCCGATCAGATTGGTCGGGAAGTCAATGCGGGATTTGTATTATACGTACGTGTGGAAGACTATCGAGTAGATCACATGAGCCGGCCGGATTTTCTGGCCGCTTCCATGACAAGCCGGGCCATGTTGATTGATTCGGCCGCTGATCAGGTTATATGGCCGATGGAATCGCAAGGGCATGTGACTCGAGTGAAAGTGGAAGTTGAAACAAAAGGGCAAAAAAGTGCACTGGATCGCCTGGCAAAGGCGACAGCACATTGCATTGTTCGCAACCTGTATGATTGTCCTCGTGACACGTACAAAAGCGCCGAAGAACAAACCGACGTTCCGACGGAAATACGGTAACGTCATAACGATTTGGAGAATGATATATGTATAAGATTTTAATTACGGACAAATTGGCCCGGGAGGGCATTGATCTGATTAACAGCACCGATGGATTTGAAGCGGTTGTTAAAACGGGGATTCCCGAGGACGAACTGGCTTCCATTATCGGTGATTTCGACGGTTTGATTATCCGCAGCGGGACCAAAGTTACAGCCAGAGTCATGGAAAAACCCGGCAAGCTCAAAGGCGTAGCCAGAGCTGGTGTGGGGGTGGACAATATCGATATCCCCGCCGCGACCAAAAAAGGCGTGCTGGTAATGAATACGCCTGGCGGAAATACACTCAGCGCCGCCGAACACACAATGGCCCTGATGCTGGCTTTGAGCCGCAGTGTGGTCCCGGCCTGCAACAGCCTTAAACAAGGGGCGTGGGACCGAAAGAAATATATGGGTAACCAACTCAATAATAAAATACTCGGCGTAATTGGATTGGGCCGGATTGGCATGGCGGTTGTCAAAATGGCCATTGGCTTTAACATGAAGGTGATCGGATACGATCCCTTTGCCGCCCCTAAGGAGGCCGAAGAACTGGGAATTACGGTCACGGAAGACCTGCAGCGAATCTTCAGGGAAGCCGACTTCATCACCTTGCATGTCCCCAGGAATGAGCAAACACTCAACATGATCAGTGCCGAGCAATTGAAAATGATGAAACCCACATGTCGAATCATCAACGTGGCCCGGGGCGGCATCGTCAACGAGAATGATTTGTATGAAGCGATCAAAAAAGGCACGATTTCCGGAGCCGCCTTGGACGTCTTTACCAAAGAGCCTCCCGACAATATAGGGTTCCAGGAAATTCCAAACTGCCTGGTAACGCCTCATCTGGGTGCCAGCACGGAAGAAGCACAGACCGAGGTAGCTGTCGAGGCGGCGCAAATTCTCTGTGACGCTATCAAGGGCGGGCCGATCAAGAACGCTCTGAATGCTCCGGCCGTTGGTGCGGGAGCGCCGCCGATCGTAACCAACTATGCCGAACTGGCCCGACGGATCGGAACCATTATCAGCACTCTGGCTCCAGGTCATATCAAAGCCGTACAGGTGGAATATCGAGGGGAAATCGCCGATAAGGAAATCACCGCCGTAACCACCTCTTTCTCCATCGGTCTGCTGCAGCCGCATTTTGACATGCCGATCAATATGGTCAATGTGGGATTGATGGCAAAAGAACGGGGAATCAGTATCGATGAGATCAAAAATGCCGATGTGAAGGATGTCGTAAGCAGTTTCACCGCCAGGGTGGAAACAGACCAGGTCAAACGATCGGTTCGAGGTACGGTCTTTGCCCACGGGTTGCTGCGAATCATTGAAATCGATGGCTTTAATGTGGAAGTTACCCCGGAAGGAACCTTACTGGTAATCTTCAATGACGACAAACCCGGTGTAATCGGCTCCGTCGGTACTGTATGTGGCAAATACGGGATCAATATCAGTACAATGGGTGTAGGGCAGAAACTGGGTGAGGGAAAAGCCGTTCTGGCCGTCAGCCTGGATAAGACTCCCGACAAGGCGGCGGTACAGGCGATTACGCAGCTTGACTTCGTCAATGAGTTGTATGTTTGTAAACTCAGTTGACATGAAAGAAATATGTCCCGCGGCTCTTGCCAATGAGAATGGAAGGGCGCTATGGGCTGAAAAGGAGTATTGCGGATGGCACGGAAGGCCAGAAAAACCAACCAATTAAGTTTTGGTTTTGACCAAGCCGATACACCCGAAGCCGAAACAAAACAGACAGAGGGCATATCGAAAACTTCCTCTGAGGCGGGAACGCGGAAGGCGAGAAAAAAGAAAACTACGAAAACAAAAACTCCTAAAAAAGCAGCTCGGGCCCCTCGGGCCCGGGCTGCTTCCGTTTCCAAACGCAGCAGAAAGCATGAAGCTGCAACGGCTGAATCCATGGCCGCCAAGCAGCGGGACATCAGCGTCAGCGAATTCTTTGCCAAAAATCGCCACTTGCTGGGATTTGACAATCCGCGAAAAGCATTGTTAACCGCGGTAAAAGAAGCGGTAGACAATTCGCTGGACGCTTGTGAAGATGCTCATATTCTGCCGGATATTCGAATTACCATCGCTTCGATTGAGAACTCTGAAAACAAGTTCGTCTTGAACGTTACGGATAATGGGCCGGGGATCATCAAAGCCCAGGTGCCCAATATCTTTGCACGACTTTTGTATGGCAGCAAGTTCCATACATTAAAGATGAGCCGTGGCCAGCAGGGCATCGGAATCAGCGCAGCGGGCATGTATGGTCTGTTAACCACCGGAGCGCCGGTGCAGATTATCACTCGCACCAATGCTTCGAAGATGGCCGTGCATTATCACGTACAAATCGATACCACCCGTAACCGCCCGGAAGTGGTTCTGGATGAAGAGTGCCAGTTCGATCTGCCTACCGGTACCAGTGTTACCATATCACTGGAAGGGCGGTACCAGAAAGGCAAACAATCGGTCGATGAATACATTGCCCAGACTGCCATGGCCAATCCCCATGCCGCCATCGTATATCAAGCGCCGGATGGGACGACGAATTCGTATGAACGACAAAGCCATGAAATGCCGTTTATCCCGATAGAAATCAAACCGCATCCATACGGTGTCGAAATAGGCGTGCTCTTTAAGATGGCCCGACAAAGCCCCACAAAAACCTTGTCGGAATTCCTACGCCGCGATTTTTCCCGAATCAGCCCCCGGTTGGCAACGGAAATTGTCAAAAAAGCCAGGCTTTCTTCCCGGCTTAGACCGAACAAGGTGACGGTTAAAGAGATAGAAAAACTGCATGATGCAATCAACTCCACCAAGATCATGGCCCCGTCCAGCGATTGTATCGGACCGATCGGGGAAGAGAAGCTCGTGGAAGGCCTGCAGCGTGTGGTCGAAGCCCAGTTTTACACCGCCTGTACTCGTAAGCCTTCTGTATACCGCGGCAATCCCTTCCTGGTGGAGGCGGCTTTAGCGTATGGATTTAAGGAGGACACCGGCAAATCCAATGGCGACTCCGACAAGGAACCCTTGTTGCGGCTGGTGCGAATTGCCAATCGTGTACCGCTGTTATATCAGCAGTCGGCCGGAGCGATTTATAAAGCGGTCCTGGACACGAATTGGCGCAACTACGGACTGTCACAAAGCCGGGGAGCGTTGCCCACCGGCCCAATGGTCCTGATGGTGCACGTTGCTTCGGTCTGGGTGCCTTTCACGTCCGAAAGCAAGGAAGCCATCGCCCATTACCCTGAGATCATCAAGGAGATCAAGCTGGCCGTTCAGGAATGTGGCCGCAAGCTCGGACTGCATGTCCGGCGACAGCGGCGCGTTCGCGAAGAAATGAAAAAACGATCCTATATCGAGACGTACTTGCCGCCGATCGGGGAAGCCCTTCGAGACATCCTCGCACTCAAGGAAAATCAGGTCGAACGGGTCGTGGAAAAATTAAAAGAAACATTGGAACGCTCTCGAAAAGTCTAGGAAAACAACATGCCCGAACTCATCATCAGCATTAGTGGGATGCGTGGAATTATCGGAGACAATCTGCATCCGGAAATCGCTGCGCGGTATGGTGCCGCATTTGGAACCTTTTTAAAGGAGAGTGGTAAGAACGCCCCGGTTTGTATCGGACGGGACTCCCGCCCATCCGGATCCATGCTGGCTTCGGCATTGGCATCGGGATTGATGAGTATCGGGTTGAACGTACTCGATCTGGGCATCGTTACAACGCCCACCGTCGGAATCATGGTTCGCCGTCTTGGCTGTGCCGGCGGAGTAGTCATCACCGCAAGCCACAATCCAATCGAATACAACGGGATCAAACTGTTACTGGACAATGGGATTGCCCCGGCTAAACCTCTGGCCGAACAGATTCGTTCGAAGTATCTGGAAGGCAAATCCAAACCGGTTTCTTCTATCGATTGTGGGAAGATCACTTTGGTCGAAGATCCGGATTCGATCCATATTGATAAAGTGCTGTCTATCGTCGATGTCGATTCAATTGCCGCCTGTGGTTTCAAAGTCGTACTGGACAGCGTCAATGGAGCCGGCGGCCGGCCGGGTGTTCACCTGTTACAAAGTCTGGGTTGCCAAATCACTCAGGTCAATACTGAACCAACCGGTATTTTTGCCCATACCCCTGAGCCGACGGCCGAAAACCTTAAAGATTTATGTACCCAGGTCACACAGGCGCAGGCGGGCATCGGTTTTGCCCAGGACCCGGATGCCGATCGACTGGCGATTGTCGACGAGGCCGGACGCTACATCGGCGAAGAATACACCCTGGCTTTGGCCGCAAAGTTGGTCTATATGGAGAAAACAGGATCTGCCGCTGCCAATCTTTCCACGTCCCGGATGATTGATGATATTGCGTCAAAAAGGGGAGGCAGGGTGATTCGCACCCCGGTCGGAGAGGCCAACGTGGCCCAGGCAATGATCGAAAATCAATGTATCATAGGCGGTGAAGGCAATGGTGGCGTGATCGATCTGCGGATCGGGCCGGTAAGGGACAGCCTGGTAGCGATGGCAATGGTCCTGCAACTGATGGCTAAAACCGGAAAACCGGTCGGCGTCCTGGCCGATGAAATCGGCGGCTATGACATGCACAAGAGCAAATTTCCCGCCGACATGCAGCAGGCCTGCCGGATCATCGAAAAGGCGAAAGAAACCTTTACCAATGCAAAAGTCGATGAATCGGATGGATGTCGGTTCGACCTGCCCGATGGTTGGATTCATCTCCGTACGAGTAATACCGAGCCGGTCATGCGATCGATTATTGAAACCCGTAATCCCGAGTTAACAAAACAGTATATCAGCGCCGTGGAACAGATCCGAAATCAGATCGGATGAGAAGAGTATAATGGACGGTAGCAAACTCCAACAAGCCAACCGGAAGATTAAGAAAATCACCTTTTTGGGATTATGGGTGAATATTGCCTTGGCCGCTTTGAAGCTGACTATGGGATTCTTTACCGGTTCCATGGCCCTTGCCGCCGATGGAATCCACTCGTTTTCGGACATGGCGACCGATGTTGCTGTCCTGCTGGGAGCACATTTCAGCGCCAAGGAGCCGGATTCGGAGCATCCCTATGGGCATGGACGATTTGAAACCTTTGCTACTGCGTTTGTTGGATTGGCTCTTATGGCCGTAGGAGCAGGCATGATTCAACAGGCCAGTCTGGCGATTGCCAGGGTCCACGGTGGATTGAAACCTGCTTTTCAGGTGGGACCGTGGGTGATCCTGGTCGCAGTCCTTTCCATTCTTGCCAAGGAACTTTTATACTGGATGACTCGTTCCGTGGCGATTGTCACCCATAGCACGGCGTTATATGCAAATGCCTGGCACCATCGAAGTGATGCTCTCAGCTCCGTGGCGGTTTTCATCGGTTTTATTGCCATGCTGTTCGGATATGAACACGGCGATCAAATTGCCGCTATTGCCGTCGGTTTGATGATCATATTGGTAGGAGTCAAGGTGATTGGAGGTTGTTTCCAGGAACTGACCGAACGCTCTGCCGATGCAAAAACGATGGAACAGATCTGTCAAATCATTGCGTCCGAAGAGCGCATCCGTAACTGGCATAAACTTCGGACAAGAACCGTCGGACGGGAAATCTTTCTTGATCTGCATATCCTGGTCGATCCGGATCTGAGCATTACCGAAGCGCATGCGATTGCCGACAACCTCGAACGTTCTCTGCACGATCAAATGTCGCGGCCTTTGAATATCATGGTGCATATCGAGCCGGACATCCCCGAACTTCGTAGCGATTAAACCTGCTCCGGAACCATAAAGGGTTTTCGATACTCCCTCGAAAGCAGAGCGTTGGCCCGTTTGCTCAAAGGCCCTGAGAATCGTTCCGTTTGAGAATTACACGCTAAAAGGGGACCCAAAATGCGTGGTGTAATTTTTAAATCCACCTGGTTGGCTGCCAGGTGCGATTCCATTCGTTCGACACAGTCCTGTAGAATCGAATTGTCGGAATAGGAAGCACGGACCTCATCGACGGATGCCTGCCTGCCAAGCCGGTAGGAAATATTGCCCATGTGGCAAAGACTGCTGGACAAATGCCCCTCCAGCACGTCGGCGTTCAAATCGCTGCTCTTGCGACTTCGAATTGCCTGGATAAAATTGGCATGATGTCCGCCGCCGCCGTCGCGAGGAAATGCTTTGACCTTTTTGCCGTCCTTGTCATAGATCCAGCCACCCGCCAGATATCCCCCCTCGCAATGAATCACCACATCGATGCGAATATCACGATAATGATCCATGGCCGAATCGCCCTTGGCCCGAGGTAATCCCCGTACTTCATAAACAATCGGTGGAGCATCGTCATACTCCAGCATCACAACCTGTGTGTTGGGTGTTTCTCCATCATCGACATAACCAAATCGTCCGCCCACACAATACACACGATCCGCCAGACGCTGTTGCCCGATCACCCAGCGACACACATCCATGAAGTGGATCCCATTGTTTCCCAGGTCGCCATTGCCTGTAGGCCACACCCAATGCCAGTCATAATGAAGCCGTGTACGCAGCAGGGGTGCCAGCGGCGCCGGTCCCGTCCAGAGATTATAATCTAATGAATCCGGAATCGGTTGGGGCCCTACGATCTTTCCGATGCTGTCTCGTCGCACATAGCACAATCCCCGGGCCAGGATAATCTTGCCCAGATGGCCGGCTTGCAGATAGTGAATGGCTTCCTGCAAGCCAGAATCGCTGCGCCGCTGCATCCCGGATTGTACGATCCGGTTGTATTTCCGGGCGGCCTCGACCATTCGTCGACCTTCCGTGATATTATGACAGACAGGTTTTTCGACGTACACGTCCTTACCCGCCTGACAGGCCCAGATCGTCGCCAGTGCGTGCCAGTGGTTCGGAGCGGCGATCACAACCGCGTCAATGCTCGTATCATCCAGAATCCGCCGCAGATCGGTATGGGTTGCCACTGTTTCATTCCGTTCGGCGAATTTCTTTGCCTCACGAGCTAGGACAGCTTGATCCGGATCGCAAAGCGCTGCAATTTTCACTCCTGGAATTCTGCCAAACCAATTGACATGATTGCTGCCTTGATTATGAAGCCCGATGACGGCAAGGCGGATGTTATCGTTGGCCCCGAGCACATTGGAAAACGGAAGTAATACAGCCGATATTCCAAACGCTGTACTCTTCAAAAAGCTTCGACGAGTCCATTGATTCATCATAGAGTCCTCCAGACCGTAGTATTTTCTGACCTATCCGGAAATATTCTATTCCAGAACAGATGTCCAGTCATCTAATAAAACGGAAAGATCCTGCCAGTCGACACGGCAGTCTCCGCCGTCTGGTGCGATATCCGCGGTGGTGTCATCCGTAAGCCAGCACTCGGCGACAACGGCAAAATCTTCAAGGCCAATCCGACCGTCGTCATTCAAATCCCCGTCCGCCCGGAGAGAGGGACTGGGCCAGGAGGCAATCTCGGACATTTTTCCGTCGTATAGAACATATGCCTTAATCCGGCATGCACCGCGCGGCTGCGTAGCGTCCCATTTAAATGCAGGAATGAGTGTGTCATCCGGCTCCAGATCCTCAAATTCCTCTTCGAAACTTTCCAGTACAGCCTCTTCCATGTCCAGTACTTCGACCATAAGTGTTCCCGAAACCGGCTGATCTCCCATGTTCTGAAATTTGCTTTTGATGGTGACGCTTTCCTGTACGGAAAAACATCTTGGGCTTACATTGATTCCGCCCATTCTAATATCCGTTTGACCAAGGGAAAAAACAGTGGCTTCTTGATCCAGTATGGCGCCTGACATATTCCGTATAAGCACTTCAAGAGTCAGGCTGTTCGGATCGTATCCTGTGCTGTCCCAGCTCTGTTCGAGAGTTGCCAGGCCTTCGACATCATGCAGCCGGCGAATCGGAAGGCCGGTCAGAACTTCATCGTCCGGGGTATGGATCGCCGTTTCAACCAGAAGGTCGACAGGTTTTTTACCGCTGTTTTGAAGCAGGAGGTCCCATCGCACTGTTTCACCCAATCGATACATGGTCTGCGTCGTCTGGAGATTACGAATGGCCACGTCGGTTTGAATGTAGTCGATGTCGAAGTCGAAGCTCTGATAGAATCGTACATGGGTTGTACTGGGATTCGTGTGGAAAGGATACACATGAATGACCAGCGTCGTTTCATCCCCGGGTTCCTCAATACTCGACCATCCGAATTCCTCCTCTGGCCACCAGCCCTCTGTTGCGGGAGACGCAGGAGGAGGACTTGTCGTACCGGTTTCCGCCGGCGTAACAACCGGCAAACTCAATGTATCCTCCAGCAAACCGCCTTTTTCAACAAGTTCCACATTCTGTACACGATATCCGGCGGGGAAACGAATATAGACATCGAAACCAGGTACAAGCGGTTTGTCGGGAACCATCAGCATCGTTCCGCCGGGAATGGATACATCCGGCAGGGGATCATCTTGGGTGTAAACCACTTCGTACATTGGAACCGTGACATGAACCGAACTCAATGGACCCTGTAAATCCTCGGCGGGCGGTGGTACGGCAGTCTGCTTTTCACTGGGAGCTGCTATAACCGGCTCCAGCTTCGGGTCTCCGTATAAATGGTAAATAGCCGAATTATACTTGCCATAACTTTTGTCCCCCATCCGATTTCGCTTGGCGTTCT
Organism: Sedimentisphaerales bacterium; assembly: GCA_016926155.1. Classification (GTDB taxonomy): domain Bacteria; phylum Planctomycetota; class Phycisphaerae; order Sedimentisphaerales; family Anaerohalosphaeraceae; genus JAFGGE01. The sequence goes on along the minus strand of JAFGPC010000065.1, from coordinate 6,305 downwards.
TCAAAGCCTCTCCCGCCGTATAGCCTATATCAAATCGATCCCAGAAGCCCTCCGCCAGGCATCGGTTATAAGGGCTGTAACTTACTTCGGTCGCCCCGATATAGGCGCTGGCCCCTTTATAAAGGAATCGTTCTCCCAGGCATTTGGTCGGAGGATAACGTCCGGTCAGACACGAATTGGCATACACCAGTGGTGCACCTGCACCGGGATCCCAGGAATCTCGCACTGTGGTGTCACGCAGCACGTCCATGCCGTTCTCCCAGCCATGGGCCGCCAGGTGAATCACATCCTTGCCTACCATGTTGGAAATCCAGTTCGATTCACTTGGCTCATCCAGTTCCGTTGTATGGCTCCAGTTATCATCGATCCGTCGTTCGATGTGGTTGCGCTCCTTATTAAAATTAATAGTGGTTGCCTCGCCGCTGGCTCCCCGGGGTTGCCCGCTGACGATCAAGGCATGAGACTGATTGAAGTCGCGTGTACCGTTTAAGATGCGTAATGTGGTTTCGAGAGGTTTTAACATGGCATCCACATCATTTCCAATAATACGGCCGATACACAACTCCGGTTTTTTCTCATGCCCGGCTGTGTTGGCGTAAAAATTATCTGTGTACTCGATGATCTTGTCTCCCTTGCCGACGTCTCCATATTTGGCGGAAAAGGCCGGGATGATCCGTGTTTCTCCGACGATCAGAAGATACCCGCCGTCGCACCAGCCGGGGCAAAGCTTCGTGGCCCATGCCCCGTCGCATTCCAGCAGACTGTCCAGCGTGTGACGGTCACCGGGCGAAACCGACGATTCGGAGAACGGACCGATCTCAAGATCTCCGCGCATCCGTCCGTCCCGGCGTTCCCCGCAGGCATAGATGAACTGGTTTTTGGCCAGCCCCATCGGATTGCCCAGCAGCACCTTGTCGTCCGGGTGATTGGCCATGGCAAAATCACCTCCCGTCATGAAGGCGCCCATGTCTTCATAATAGCGATAACGATAAACACGTTCCTCCGAATCATCGACGACAAGAATCTCGCATCGGTCGTCATAGGATACATCCCCAATCACGAGTTGATCGTTTGTGGCCAGGTCTCGGCTATGGGGAAGCGTGTAAAATCGAAGGACATTTCCTTCATGGTCATAGATGTACAACCGGTTGCTGGAAACATCTCCGACAATGATTTCCGCATAAAAATCATCGATGACGTCGCCCGCCGCCAGAAGATCGCCGGGCACATACACACTGGAAAACTCCTCCATCTCGCTCAATGAATCCGAATAAATTAGAATCCTTCCGTCCGGCTTGGCGATCATCAGCTCATCTTCCGTAAATGTGGCGTTATAGTAGACGTTCCCGGCCGCAACCGGATCGCCCGCTTCAAAGTCCGTATCAATATGCCAATGATCAAACCTGTTTAGATCCGGTTTATATTTGTACAGGATCGATTCTTCTCCGGGCGCTGAAGGACTTCCGCTCATGACAAGAATCTCATGCGGACGGTGGGAAACACCGCCTCCGCTTCCAATAAAATTAGCAACGAGAAGCCGGTCATTAACATCAAGTCCCTCATGCTCGATCAGGCAGTCGTCGCCATCGTTCAGCTTTCTCTCTTCCGTGGCGTCATAGCAATGAATACGATCGTTCTCTTCGTCGGCAAGATAGATTTCACCGCTGTCGGGAGAGCCGAAAATGCTTCCTGCGGCAATCATGTCGTTTTTGTCGAAGGGCGTGCTCATGAGGACGTTGGATTCAAAGAAACCGAACACGGCGTTGCGGGCTTTGGCCAGTTCCGTCATCTTGCGAAGTAGCGACCGCACCCGTCCCGCATTATCATGTTTGCGAAGATTGGCCGGACTGGTAATCATCAAATAGTCCGATTCACGAAAAGCCGCATACACTTCATCGCGAAACGTCCGACCCGAATGTGGCATATCTGTACGGGTTTCATTACCGTGTCCGGACGTATCTCCCCAGTCAAACCGCACGGCGTCCTCTCCTGCACAATACGAATCGAATCCCTGATAGAGAACCGGAATCATTTCATAGGAAATCGTCAGCTCATGTTGTGGTTGGATTATTTCACCGTCCGGCCAGTCCCATCGCACGGTCGTTTTCCGTGAGTTGATATCATAGATTCTGCCGTAGCTTCCATCTGCGGAAGGAACCACCTGAAAACCGGTCACATTATCGATAACACGCCGCAGTTCGGCATCGGCCGAGCCGGCATTGTAAAATTCCAATTCGACCGTAAAACGGGTGCCGTCCCGGGTGATAGTCCGGGAACAAAGACGCAGCTCCGGGGTTGGATTGGCAATATACACGGTCCGGATTGCAGAGACCGGAATGCAGTCGCTTGTATATCCGGTTACTTTCACACGATATTCCCCGAGAGGCCAGCCAACAATATCGATCGGATGACGCAGTTCCGTCGTATCATATTCGGTGTGAAAAAGAACATCGTTGACGTACAATTCAATTTTATCCAGCGGTTCACCAATTTCGATCAGTTCTCCGAAACGTACGACTTCACGCCAGGGCGAGGCGCTCGCATTGACACGAATCCACAAGGGAAACTGATCGGCCGGCGCCGTAGATCCCGGAATCAGAATCTTATATCCGTTATAAGGGAATTCACATTCAAACACGGCCGGCCAGCAGGGACTTAGAAAGGCAACCTGAGTGGCTTGCGAGATCGAAAGACCGCCCGAATCAGTTGCCTCGGCTGTAATCTCATGCGTGTCGAAAAACTCTTCCGGGCTTAACCCCAGTTCGTTCGGATACAGACGGCATTCAAACGGTGCCGAATAATCCGTCTCAATTAATCGACCGTCCATATAGAACCTGAGATAGTCCACTCCCGAAGAATCGATGGCATCGGCTATAAAACGGAAAGGCGCTTCCGAACTGGCCGCCTTGGCTTTCGATACGCTGGGGGGCTGGCCGTCCGATTTGACGTCCGTCGTAAACCACATCGAATCCGTTGTCGTTTGATTGCTTCCCGTATCGACGGAAATCGTAATAAAATGATATGTCGTCCCGGCAGACAATCCGGAAAGATGAATTTCATGGTCCTTTTCCACCTTGGTTTCGGTAACCGTATCTTCATACACACCCGCGAAACGACCGTATCGCACTACCCCGCGGGCGAGTTCATCGGTCTGCCAGGTGATCTTAACCGTGTTGGTTGTAATATCCGAAACCGTCGGACCGGAAAGGATCACCGGCGGCTCTTGGTCGCAATTCCACCGTTCCGTGCGTACGTTGTTGTTTTCGTCGTCTTCTTTGACGTCATGGTCCGCATCCGCGGTAACAACGATATCATCCACACTCTGTCCGCAGTGCCATGTGTATTTATCAAAATAACGGTCGGCTCGTTCCCCCGGTTTCAGTGTAGGCAGATTCCAGTCCGTCATGGCGTAAAGACCGTCGATTGTCAGGACCGTATCGTGTCCCGAAGGGGAATAAACGTCACCGATGTTCTGAATCTGATATCGAATCACACCGTTATCCGGCCATACATCCGTAATAATCAGATCAGGCCCCCCCCGGAGAACACAAGATAACAGGGATAAAACTGCGCATAAAAAAACCACCCTGAACCGATACCATTTCATAAAGCTCCCTTTCCGAAATAAATGCAGACAAACTCCTCCAGCAATTTGTTCAAAAAATGAAGGGCAAAAGTTGCCGGAAAAGCGCAAAACACCTTACTCCTGCAAAATTATCGGTATATTATAACCAATTCATGCAAAAAAAGTCAAGCTTTCCTACCCGATAATGGCAACGCGGTAAATGGGTATGCTTCACTTTGAAAGTGAAATGCCATTATATCATAATCCCTTTCACTAAGATGAATTCGTTCTTTCAAAATCACATCGATTTTTAAAATCCACGGATTCCTCCAAATCCACATTTTTCGCCTAAAAACGCATTTTAATTGGTCTTTATAAGAAAAAAGCAAATATTTTCTGACAAATATGTTACTTTCAAGCAACAATCCGCACTGTCCAAGCGACCAATAGGTCAGAAAATGGAAACTGAATGAAGAAAGGAGACCAAAGATGAAAACGAGAGCAACAATCTGGATTCCGGCACTTCTGATCGTCGCCTGCCTGGCAGCGGACCTTTCTGCACAACCCATGGTCGCTCATGGACGAGGTCGAGCCATCGGCCACCCCATCGGAAGATCCTTTGATCACCACGCACCACGACAAGAAACATACAATTACAGAATCGTTAGCCCCCCACGTCTCTACTGGCCGATCATCGCACCGCCACCCGTCTTCGTTGTCCAACCGCCCAAGATTATCGCCCCCGTCCCAACCGTCGTCACTGTCTGGATCGATAACTACAACGGCTCCCGAATCCAGGTCACACTGATTAAAGACGGCATCTGGTACATCGGCCCCAAGGGCGAACGCTACCTCGGCATGCCCACCCAGGCACAACTGCGGGCACTCTACGGCCTCGGGCCTATGCCCCACGAACAAGCCACGGTCACCGTCTGGATCAAGACCCTCAACGGAGCCATGAAAGCCGTCATCTTAATCCGTAAAGGCCCCAACTTTGTCGGCCCACGAGGTGAATACTACGCGGCCATGCCAACCGAGCAGCAACTGAGGATTCTCTACGGCAATTAGTCAAGCTTCCATGTTACAACGTGCTATTCGAACTCTGACTTGCATCGGAAGTAGAAAAACATGCCCACCCCAGCGTGGGCATGTTTCTATTGTCACCCCGGACTTGATCCGGGATCCAGACCTGTCACTTCGAAACTGTGCTAAAATGCTGGATTCTCGGCACATCGGCATATTGGGGGGCGTTTCTAGAAGATGTAACGGCCATGTTAATGACCAGACACCTTGAAATCGAGGCCCTGAGTGTGTTATGATTGACCGCATCGCGTGCAGGAGTGCCAATTATGAAGTTACATGGAAAATATCGAAAAGATCTGTTTATGATCGGAGGTATGGTACTCGCGATAGCGGTCATTGTAATGTTTGCATATGTCTACGAAAGGGGACGGTTTTCAGCGGTAATATATCGCTATACGGGCAGTGGAAAATGGTTGTACTCGACGCTCAAGAACGGCGTTAAGAACGGGGACACGATTGAGCAGGTCGAAAATTTGCTGGGACCGGGCCAAAAGGCGGATGCGAAGATATACAGTGTGTCAAAGAAATTCGCAGCGATAAATCCATCCGGATATCCCGAGGGTTGCGAGGAAGACGACGAGTTTCTGGGTTTTCGACTGCCGGGCGAACAACTCTACCTACAATTTCGCAATGGCGTTTTAATCAACTTCGATCCAGCTGAGTTTGAAGAGTACACCGAGGTACAGATGGTCGGGCAGTAAAGCAAATCTGAGTTCGTAGTATCTCTCCATATCCTGAGTCTCCCGAAGGGCTTTATTTTCCATAACAAAATTTTTCCCTTGCACATTCTTTCAATCCCCGAACAATATCCCCTCCAAAAGAAAAAGTGGCCACTGGTACGTTCATCCTTTAGGATGGTTGTACCTGTTCCCTTTTTCTAAAAACGATACCCGATAGAAAACCGAACATGAAAAATCAAAAATCACAAATCGCCGCCGTCCTCTTTGACCTCGACGGTACGCTCATCGACACTCTGCTCGACCTGACCAATGCCATGAATCATGCCCTCGTCGCCATGGGCCTGCCCCCGCACCCGCCCGAGGTCTGCCGCCGCATGATCGGCAACGGCGTCCGCACCTTCGCCGCCCGCGCGCTTCCCCCGGATCGCCGGGACCTCCTAGACGACCTGATCCAACTCATGCTGCCCTATTACATGGATCACTGCATGGAGCACAGCCGAATCTACGACGGCATGACCGAGGCGCTAGAAATCCTCCAATCCCGCCACATCCGCCTCGCCGTCGTCACCAACAAGGAACAGCTCCACGCCGAACAGGTCATCGCCCACTACTTTGCCCCCGGCCTCTTCGAATTCGTTGTCGGCACTGACGAATCCACCCCCGTCAAGCCCGATCCCGCCGGCGCCCTCCGCACCCTCGACCGCATGGGCCTGGTCGCAGTCCAGGCCCTCTTCCTCGGCGATAGCGATGTCGATTTCGAAACCGCCCGCAATGCCTCCGTCCCCTTCGTCGGCGCTGCCTGGGGCTACCGCGGCCGCGATGAACTGGCCGCCATGGGCGCTGACTGCATCATCGATACACCCGGCGAAATCTTGACCTTGCTGTCCTGACACTCCTCCTGACGGATTTGATTGGAATTTCTTTCGAGCCGATGGTATAGGTGAATTAATGTAAGACATGGAATAAAACAGCGTGGT
>JAFGPC010000064.1 GCA_016926155.1 Sedimentisphaerales bacterium | reverse complement strand
GCCAGGTTCCCATAGAAGGAACTCTTTCCCACCCCAAGCCGTCGGCAGACCTCCGGGATCCGTAAGGCGGTTTCATGTTGTGTCTTCTTGTTTGTTTCAGTCATCATGCCTGCTTCCCCCGCGCCTGTCGCACCGTGATATACTTATTAAAGAACCAATCCATTAGCTCCTGGCGGCGATATCGCAAGCGGTGCCCGAACAGGTACGTCGTGGGGCCCCGTCTTTGGGCAGCCATGCAGTACAGCGTCCCCTCGGCCAGTCCGGTAATCTGGGCGGCCTCCTGAACATCGCAAAAGTCCCCCGGATCGAAATTGGCCTGCGAAAGATTGTGTTGATTCTGACTCGTTTCCATCACCTTTTCCTTGCTATTATCCCCCCTTTGGGTATACTATGTTCTGTTATGAAATCCTACCCAGTAACACCCCCGGCAACGGATCTGCCACGAATCCAAACCAGTAAAAACGACTGGTTCCCGATCCGTTGGGCCAGATTATACAGGAGGGGTGAGGCGGGGTCAAGAAAAATCTGTACATTTTCGGCACATTTGTACAATATAATATTTCATGTCGGCGCTTGCATTTCAAGGGGAAATATGTCATATTTAATAAAGGCAGTGAAAGTATGGGGAATTAGACAATGGCCAAACGAACCAACGATCTACATGAATGCGTCCGTCCGATAGCCGAGGCGATGGCCGGGCGCTGTGGGACGCTCAAGAACGCCCTGTCGGCGGGGATCCTGGCGCTGAATGACCTGAGCCCGGAAAAACGGGAACACTATCTTAATCTGGCAACCGGTGTTGATCAGGAAGGCCTCAAGGCCCTGTATCGCAACGTCCTTGGTGCGCTTGAAGAGCCAAGCGGACCACGCAAATCTCAGCGCAGGAAAGGCTCTGCAAAATCCTCGTAATCTCTGCGATACAAGTGGATTTGTCCTGAGGAGGCTGAGCCTGGCGGGGAGGGGCTTTTTGATGGGCCTGTAAGACCTGCCAAAGACAGGTCAATTGTTCGGTGGAAAGCGTTGTTAAAATTTCCCTTGTTGCTTCAATGCCCCGCTCCTTCTCTTTTGCATCGACGGGGTCTTCCCTGGGTGCATCCGACCGTTTCATGGTTCACCCCCCAAAGCGGCGATCCTTCCTTCGTTTTATTTCTCGGTAGCCTCTATCTTTTCTGGATCACCATCTACCTATACTATAGCAAAATCTGGATAACAAGTCAATGGTTTGTTCGGTATTATGAAAAGAAGCTCGATTTACCAAAGCCTGTTGTAGTGCATAGACCGTTTATAGCGACCCCGAATTATCCGTACATTTTAGCCAGTTCTTTCTTCTTGGACAATTCCACTTCCGCATAAACCAGCGTCGAATCCATGTCATTATGTCCCAGATACAGTCGCGCGGCCTCGATGCCGGCCTCCGTGCGGATCCGCGTGGCGGCGGCATGACGAAGCTGATAGGGAGTCCACAGGGGAATGGTTTTTTCGACCTTCTGGGCGGCCTTGGCAGCCCTGTGGATTGCCCTGCGAAAACTGTTTTTGTCATAACACGGCTTAAACGTTTGTGTGCCTTTTCGATTGGTCCCCGGACGGTTTCCATAGGACAAAGGCGTTGTTCGATTGGCGTGTTGGATAGCACGTCTTTTCTGCTCGGACTCTTCCGGCCGAAAACAGTACATCTCAGCCGGGCGAAGCAGGTACGGACGAAGGATGGCCTGGGCACGAGGACCAATATGCAGCTCTTTGATCGGAGCTATCTCTCCTCGCCACTGGTTTTTGAACTGGCGAGGTCGATAGATCCAGACTTCCTCTTTGGTCTCAACATCGGCCGGGCGGATGCTAGTCAGCTCATTGATCCGCCAGCCGACTATCCATTCCAAACAAATCATGTCGGCCAGGACAGGGGAAAGATAAGACAGCGTAGCCTCAACCGTCTTCCAATCCACGGGCCGAACCGGCTCGGTCTCCTTGGCTCGATATTGTTGTCCCTGGAAAAACACCGGTCTTCCCCGGCGAATTCCGTCGATAGCTTTCAACCTTTGCCAAAGGGAAGGATCTACCAATCCCTGACCTGCTCCCCACTTGAACAATCTTACAATGGTCCCCACTGCTTGATTGATCGTCGAACGGGCTAATTTCATTCCGATCAAACGAACACGAATCTGTTGAAGGTGTTCGATTCCAAAGTCCTCGATTGGTAATTCCCAAACTGTTTGTAAATAATTGGATAGTTGCTGATTGATTCGGTTGGCTTCGCTTGCAGAATAATACTCCCCAGTAAAAGGTAAGTAGCAAGCTGTTAGTTCAGACACAGTTCTTGGCTGATCCACAAAGGTCTTTTGAAAAGTACGCAAGTGTCGCTCATACTTTTCCCTTGCGATTTCTAGTGCCACTTCTTTGTTCTTAGTGGCAAACTTTGAGCCTGGTGGACGAAGCGGTAACATTTGGTAATTCTGTTCCCCCGGGAACTTGACTTTCCACCACCATCGACCGTTACGGGAATACACCGATCCCGGAACAATTACTTGTTTTGCCATGATCACCCCCCATAGGTTACAAAACCATTACAAATGTAACTAGGGCGATGTTACATTGTATGAAAATTAGAGTCAAGGCAAAAAGAAAAGGCCCGTAACTATTTATCGTTACAAGCCTTGTGAATTCGGGGCGACAGGACTTGAACCTGCGACCTCTTGACCCCCAGTCAAGCGCGCTAGCCAAACTGCGCCACGCCCCGCGTATTACAGATTATAGACCCATATTCTAAGAGTTACAACCATGTATCGGTAAATCGGCGTTTTTTTCTCTTCTGCAATCTCAGTTTACAAACCCATGGCTAGACAATTCTATCTGAGATTACCTTATATCTTCGATATAGTCGGTCATCATTCCGTAACGGATACGTTGTCAAAATAGGTCACCGGCGCATTTCCCCATGTATACAGGCCGATGGAACCGGAGGTGAACTCGGAATCCGTTGCGCTTAGCCACAATGTCCCGTCAATAGAAACCTCCAGTTGATCCTCCTGTGCCCGCACCTCAACTTCATAAAGGATGTCATCCATATAGCCGGAATCAACCGAATCCAACAGCGTTGCAACACCTCCAACTACTTTAACCAGACGCGCATATCCCACCTGGCGATTCCAACTGAACCGATAGTAATTATTTTCATCCTGCACACGGAACATCACGCCACAGTCATTATACCCTCGGGAACGAATTGTACAACGAACCACGTAGTCGGTCCAGCCAAACCCATTATTATAATCGAGATAGGTGCCGTTCTTGAGCAACGAAGAGGGCGCCGTCGGATTCGAATATATATGAGACGTCTGGTAAAGGATTCCATCGGATACTGCCCAGGCTGAAGGAGTCGACTGATCTCCCGGATCATGGACCGTCCAGCCGTCAAAATCGCCATCGTTGAAGGAATCCTCCAACAATACTTGGGGCTCAAGAATCGTCCAATCGGCACTGAGCCTGGCAAAATCGGATAACGCAACGATTCCATCGCGTGTAAAGTCGGTTCGTTGGCACCATGTATTATTAGGATCACATGTTTCGGTCAGCCACCATTCCGAAAAGAGGGCCAGATCCAACAAATCTGTCTGTCCATCGAGCGTCACATCGCTTATGGGAGAAACCTTGTTTACAGAGGGCATACGCAAGGAAAATCCCACCAAACGATCGATCCCTTGGAAGAAATTTAACGAAGCGTTGCTGCGGACACGAATATATTGTTCGGCATCCAACCAGAGGGTATCGCCCTGCCAGTATTGCATCATGTCCTGCTCCACCGGCACTCCTGAAACCGTCACCTGTGGGGTGAGCACAGCCGAATAGAAAAGCTCATTGACATCTATGATATGGCTGACCTGAAAGGTAACCGGTTCCAATCCCACAGGATCAAGGTGCCATGTCATCTTATCCGTAATCTTATCTCCGACACGAGAAAACCATTGGTGCGCATGGGAACAGGAATTTGCATCTTGTGTCAATGTACCAAAAGCATTGTGATCTTCCACAGGTTCTTCCAGAAGCGTCGACAATTGAATCTCCACATCCAATTCAGTCAATTCGATCTCCGGCGTCACAATCACTGTCGTTATCATTTTCCCTTTATCAACAATCCAGTTTTTCACGGTCGTACGAACAACATGAAAAGGGATATACGCGGTCTGAACCGGACCCGGACTCTCTGCTTCAATCCGAACCGTTTGTCCTGGCTCAAGCACCAGATCATTCCATATATACTCCACTTCGGTAATCAGATTAGGATCGGGGTACATGTTGGAAAAGAAATCATTGGCTTTAAAGGATAATCCCTCGACATGCCACGCAGGTCCACTATAAGGATTGTTATTGGTCAGATCCAAACGCCAGACAGGAAGAGTCTGTCGGTCGGCAGGAGAAAATTCATTACTTCCCTCTGCTAATGTGTGAAGATACAGCATATCAAAATCAGCCTGCACATCCCAACCGGTAGCAGACAGTTCAACCTCCAACGGAGAATTGGGCGCCAACGTCGAAATCACGGCCAGTCGCCCGGTTACGGTTTGCCCCGGCAGAATGGCGTCTCGCTTCACGATGATCGTATGATCCTGACGATCGAATGGACCTGTTGAAATTCCCTGATTCGGGTCGGCAATCCCGAAATAGGATGTGCCTGTTAAAAGGATAAGATCATAATGGAGCGTTGTGTTTGTACCATTGGAGATTCCCAGGATTTGGCTTGTTTGCTCACCAATAAACTCAATTCTTTCCCGATCAACGATAATCCAGGGCAAGATGGCTGTTCGAAAACTCCATATCTCGCCTATAGTGGTGCCATTATCATTAACTGTATCCACGCGCCAATAATAATCCGTGTCCTCCTCCAGGGGCGAGAGAGCAAGTTGCGACTGTGTAACTGTTTCGAGAGGTTCAGCAGAGGAAAAATCCGGACTGATTCCGAAATATACATCATATTCCGTCGCCAGGGAATCAGATTGCCAGCTTAGAATCAGATTTTGAAATAATACCACCGTACTACCATCGGCAGGCATTGGATTGGAAGCCGGTTCGGGCACTTGCTGAGTCGTCAGGCTCCAGGTTCGTCCCCGAATAGTACTGCTCATACTGCCGCCAATTTGAACGGTTACTGTCAGTCCCCTTGATCCACTGGCTGTCGTTCCCTGTATTGTCCCTTCTCCATAGGCGGTGTATTGAGATGATACCCACGGTCCCCCTCCATGAAGTTCAAATGTAATTTCTCTGTTCAAGGAAGTATACGTATAGGTCCCGGTAACAACATAGGTATGCACTGCATCGGGGCTGTAGCCGGGTCCGAACAAACCCGGATAATCTACAATGGTTCCGGAACAGTTACCGTTGGCATTGAATGTCAAATCCATAGCCCCGACACGTACGGCATCGTTCCATTGGCCTATCCAGCGTCCGACCAGAGGCGCGCCATACAATGGCTTCCATAGCAATAGGAACACCGTCAAGCCCAAAGTAACTTTCCACACACTCATCCGAATCATACTGCCTAATACCTTTCCTCCATTATCCCATTTCCGGGAATAGTCCATATCAACCATGCCGAAAAAATCTATATGACCAATACATTTATGGAATTCCTTCCTCCGATCCATTAAGAACCTTTATTGTACAATATTTTACCGTCAATGTCAACTCCAACCCTGACCGAAAATATCCATTAATAACCTCTAATAGGCTATTTTAGAGGATTATAGATCTTCCGGACTAAGGTGAAATGGGTTGGGTTGAGAAACCGCTTTCAAGCCAATGATCGGCCATTTCCATGAATTCGGTTATTGAAGAAAGGCAGGGGAAGTCCTCCAACGTTACACGGCAATCCGAATTGGCGTCGCCAATTATCGGACGAAGCATACAGAGGGAGGATAGCTGGACATTCGTAGATTTAAGTTGCGAGGTGTATACCCATTGCTGCTTATCCTGACCGGGAATCGTCAAGGCCTCATCCGTTTCAATTCGGATTTTTCCTATAGACGGGGAAATATATAGAGTTTGATGTATCCGGTCGACAATTTCCTGAGGAAAAGAGGATATTCTTTCCACGACAACAACCTGACACAAAAAACGACCGGCCGGAACATCGATCATTTCCTGACCAAGCCAGGTCATTCGACTTTCCACCGTGTAAAGGATCTCCGTTGGAGGATTATAGATAATCAGCCGAACGGAGGCGGTTCCGAACACCATATCATTTGCATCGGTCGGTACCCAGACCGGGATAATCTCCTCCGGATCTTCCTGGGCGAGAGCAAGCTGATTCCCCCCTTGCCGGTTGCGACTATGAACCAACAGAAATGCCTCGTTAAGGCTGAGTGTTTCACAAACATCACCATTCATCGAATCAACCGTATGCAGGATGGCGGCAGGCTGCCCCTCCACCTCAACCGTTTCGCTTATTTCTTGATTCATCCAATGGCTTTCATCTACCGGTTCAGAATCCCACATAGATACGTGGACCTCATAGTCCCAGTGATTTCCCACAGTTAGATAGTCAGGACCAATCAGGCGACACTGTCGATAAACAGCGTCATTCGCACTTGTGACGGAAATGACAAACAACATTATAGGGAAAATGCAATAGGAAGGTCTTTGCCTGCGGGTCAATCCCTGACTATAACTCTTTCCATCCACCCTTATGTATCCAAACATATGTCAATTTATTGATGCTGGACAAGTATATCGTCAAACCAGGTTATCGGCGCATTGCCCCAAGTATACAGGCCAATGGAACCGGAGGTAAATTCGTTATCCGTTGCTTCAAGTAGAAAGGCATCGTCGATAAAGACCTGTAACTGATCACCCAGGACTTGTATTTTCACATGGTACAGAACATCCTCAACAAAGCTGGAATCCGCCGAATCCAGCAGCGTCGCTATGCCGCCAGCCACCTTGATTAGACGCGCATATCCCACCTGTCGATTCCAACTGAATCGATAATAATTATTCTGGTCCTGTACGCGGAACATAATCCCACAGTCATTAAAACCTCTGGATCGTAAGGTACAGTGAACTGTATAATCGGTCCATGCAAATCCTTCCTCGTAACCGAGATAGGTACCATTCTTAAGCAGCGTGGCCGGTGCTGTCGGATTCGAATAGATGTTTGAGGTCTGCTGCAGGATTCCTCCGAAAACCGACCAGGTTGAGGGAGCAGATTGATCACCGGTATCGTATACTGTCCAGCCGTCGTAATTTCCATCCTCGAAGGTTTCTTCAAAATCATCGATATTTTGAACAGGCACATAGGGAAAACTCTCACTGAACAGACTAAAATCTTCAAGATCCACGTTTCCATTTTCGGTGAGATCGGTCCCGCCGCAATTGTCCAATGCAATACAGGAATCCTGAAGCCAGTTTTCAGCGAAGAACATCAGGTCAGTGAGATCCACATCCCCATCCGGTTCAAAATCCCCGGCAAGCCAGCCCGCAAGGAAATCCGTCGTATGATCCACATTCGCCCAGACAAATCCCTGTTCCTCTTGCGTATCCCAATACACTCCATAATCGCCCAGCGGACGAGTTCGTAAGGTCTCCAGCGAAGGTTGATCGTCATCCTGTTCGGACCATCGCGTACCTGCGCCCCCCGTATTGGCCGAAACCGCCAGATCCCAGGAAGAAGTGCCCGTATTATAGAATTGCAGATCAACCAGCAACGGATTGGCCCCGCCAAGATCAGTCGCGTCAAAGGGAATGATCAGAGTCATTTTGAAATCCCCATCGTTCAATGTCGTACTGACAATGGTCTTGGCCTGTCCGATGGATTGAAAAGATCCCTGCCCGACAAGGTCGTTATGCGCTTCATATACCTCGACAACAGCGTTTGTCGTATCGGAGGTATTTTCAAACATCGTCACCACATCAGATAACGGATTGACATTCCCTGATACGGGGCTTAGGGTCACGATATCATTGGGATCGATGCTGCTTTGACTGCTTCCTTTTATCGTAGTTCCGAAATCGGTCGCATGGTCCACATTGGCCCAAGAGAATCCTTTGCCCGTTGTGCTGTTCCAGTACACACCGTAATCACCCAGATTTCGACCAGTCAACGCTGCCAGGGTTGGCGCCGTGGCGCCCGTCTCGGAATAGCGGGTGCCCGCCCCGCCCGTATTGGCCGAGACCGCCAATTTCCATTCCGAAGCGGTCGTATCGAAGTACCGCAGGTCCACCAGTAGAGGATCCAGCGTGCCCACATCCGCCTGCTCGAAGGGAATGGCAACTGTGGCGAAGAATTCTCCGTCATTGAGCGACGTTAGCATCGTTAAGGTCGAGTTGAGGGCTGAAAAGGTAGCCACGGAAGCATGCGCATCACCGGGTGTCTCGATGACCTGTACGGTATTGTCCGCCGATCCGGTTACATTCTGGAACACAACCAAAGCCTCCGTCACAGGATCATTCGTGCCCCCGCCTGGATTGAGAGTCACCGATGCTCCTCCTGCAGCAAGATCATTGGCGTCGGCGGCGAGCACTTCATACGCACCAAAGTCCACAGTCATGATCCCATCGGCATCCCCATCCAAACGACGCAACTGGTTATCCAGATCGAAAGGAATCTCTTCCTCCGTAACCGTATCCCCATCCAGGTCGGCAATATCAACCGGCAAACCGGCGTTGGAGCCGATCTCGATACAGGGCGAAGCGGGGCGCAAATGCAGATTGCCCGGTATGTCATTTCCTCCCACGCGCCAGCCGTCTCCTCCATCATCCGGATCCAGCACAAACAGCGGATTCAAATCGATATTGCCGTTTGTCACACCCCCGAATGGAATGTTTCCATCATTCGGGTCATCATCCTGAATGCACGAATAGGTTACCGTAGCCTTTCCGCCTCCGGCAATTTGAGAAGCCGTCCGCGTTCCAAATCGGTCCGTATTGCCCCAGAGAATGCTGTTGGTGATTGCCAGAGTGGTACTTGAGTTACTGGAATAAATACCGCCACATTGAGCGTCCAGGCTTGTATCAGTGGAGGCGTTTCCAGCTACAGTGCAATTGGTAAAGAAGTGTCCATTGGTTAATCTAACGTTATAAACTGCGCCTCCGATTTTAGTGGCAAAATTCCCGCTGAGAATGCAGTTTACCATCCCAATCCGGGAACAGGTATCGTTCAGAATCGCTCCACCGGCATCGTCATAGGCATAGTTGTCGGTGAATACACAATTAATAATGGTCACATCCTCGCAACGATAATGGAAAATTGCACCGCCTTTTTTGGCAGTATTGCCGTCAAATGTGCAGTTGGCAATGATCGTGTTCTGCGCCTGAAGGCTGTAGACGGCTCCTCCATAGCCATAATAGCGGCCTACAGATGTATTATCTGTAAAAATACAGTTACGAACTGTCGGTGCGGACTGGTCACAAAAAAGCCCACCACCATTGCTGAATTTTATGGATGGACCGTTTGCGTATCCGTCCCTGATCGTAAAACCATCCAATATTGCCCCGGTTACACCGACATTGGAGGTAACAACATGGTAGGAATTGTCCTCCACCGCGGTAGTGTTGATCTCACCGCTGAGAATCGTGATATTCTCCGAAACATCCCGATCCCCCAGAACCGCCTCACTGCCGTCAAATCCGCCGTAAATGGCAACATTGCTCAACAACTCAAACGTGGCTTCCGGGTCATTGGCGGTCTGGTTGGTACCTTGGTCGGGTTTGTAGGTTCCCTCAGCTACCCAGATATGGTCGACATTGTTGTTATTATTGCTGTCTGTGTTTCTGGCTTCTGCCGCAGTCAGCGCATTCTGCAGTGATGGAAAGGCATTAGCCCAACTGGAGCCGTCATTGGTCCCGACAGCATCGGCATCCACGAACAGGGTTGCCGACCCGCAGGGAACGGAAAGCGACAGGATGATCGAACAATATAGTATTCTCACAGGGACTCCTCGTATTCGGAATAAAATCACGGAAATATTATACCAAAAATGTGCGCAACATGTCAACGGGGATGGGAACTCAGCCAGGGGATGGATTCGGTGTATTGATAAATCATATCCTATCTAAAGAAGTATTGAGCTATCTTTATCTATCTTTATCTATCTTCCGTTTTTGAGCTAAAAATGGAACATCGACAGTCGATCTTCGGCTGGCGCTATTAAAAACCCAACTTCTCCCAAGATCGACCAAGATCGACTACCAATTTCATAGAGGGAAATCTTTCGATATCGTTCTGGATGCCGGATCAAGCCCGGCAAGACAAAGGAGAAAAGGGGGACTGGTATGTTCGTCCGTCAGGACGGTTGTACCTGTCCCCTTTTTCTAGCGAATGACAACTAAACCAGTGACCAGCGACCGGTGACTTCCTACGGCATTTTCAACCAATTCTCGCTCAGGATAACAAAATCGGAGAATGTAACCTTTCCATCCCCGTCGGTATCGGCGGCACCGATGGTCTCCGACGTCATTGTCTGCCAGCGGTCGGCAAGGTAGAGCAGGTCCTCCAGCATCACCCCGTCCGGACAGGTCAGGTCTCCGCCCCGCGAAAACTCCCACGCCAACCGCGGATAATCCACTCCATCGACACACATCCGCCAGATGTCCTCAGTTCCATTTGTCGTTTCCCCCACAAAATCCCAACCGGCATCGGTAAAGGTACTAATCATCTGCATGTCTTCAGTAGTTAAGTCTATACCTCCAGCACTGATTTGAATCCCAGAGGTTTCTTTGTCCCAAAAACAGGAACCAATATTGCCATTGTTATACCCGCAAAGAGCACCTACATCATCATTGCCTCCCACTATGCTATTGGAGTAACTATGGCTGATCGAACCTCTATTAATCCCGCATAAACCACCAACATAAATATTCCCATTTACCTCACAGATAGCATAGCTGCTGTTAATCGTACCATTATTCTCACTGCATAACCCTGCGACTCTTTCATCCCCATTTATAGTTCCTGTGGCATAACTCATAAAGATTGTCCCCGCATTTATGCCGACTAAACCACCAACAACATAGGAACCATCCTGCCAAAAAATAACACTGTCTACATGACATTTGCTAATTAAATATGAAGCACCACACATACCACCAATGATCATTGATTTTTGACCACTCATGATACTGCTTGTTACATAACAATTGGTTATTTGCCCCCCATTTGTACCTGTCAAACCACCTAGAAAATCAGAATCATTTCCACCTATAACTACACTGTTAACGTTACATTTGTTGATAAGCCATGCATTTGTACCTGTTAATCCACCAAGTAGACTGGAATTGATTCCGCTGGAAACAGTCCCTTCGGCGTAACAGTTACTCATTTCGCCAAAGTTTTCGCCACATAACACACCGAGTAAACGTGAATTTTCTCCCCCAGTAACATTTCCTAAAACACAGCAATTATGAATATCTCCAAAATTTCTTCCACATAGATTACCAAGTGAATTGGAACAATCTGTACTAATGACAGATACTTCTTCAAGTTCAAGGTTAAGGATTTGACCTTTAGCATTCAATGTCCCAATCAGACCTAACTGTGAACGATTTCCAATTATCAAAGAATCAATTTTAATATTTCGTATAACATTCATACAACCATCGAAATTGCCAGAAAACTCAGCAATGGGCCAATAATTGTCTACCTCTTTCATGTCAATATCACAAGCCAAAAGAAACTTTTTGTCCCAATCATCCGGCCGACGACTCATACAGAATATGTCCTCAGGAGTAGCAATCTCAAAGGGCTGGTCGACACCATTTCCGATGTAGCTTCTCAGGTGCTCATTTTCGATGATTTTCCCAGGCTTGTTTTCCCATGCGAGTCGTGGATAATCATTGCCCTCATCAATAGTCCAATTTCCATTATTCCAACCAATATAAGTTACCTCTTGTAGCAACTGTAATGTAGTCATTCCATACCCACCCGCACTGACCGTTTGACCGGAAGTTTCGACATCCCAAAAACACAAACTAATGATACCTTCATTCATTCCACACAGACCGCCAGGATTG
The DNA here is from genome assembly GCA_016926155.1 of Sedimentisphaerales bacterium. GTDB lineage: Bacteria > Planctomycetota > Phycisphaerae > Sedimentisphaerales > Anaerohalosphaeraceae > JAFGGE01. The sequence continues at coordinate 18,371 of JAFGPC010000064.1, read as the reverse complement.
TACCCACCGGCAACCGCCACAGTAGAATAGCAACTTTTAATACGACCTAAGTTCTCACCACATAAACCACCTATCCGTTGAGAATCATCCTTGCAGTTTGAACTCCCCCCCGTATAACAATCAAAAATATCACCCCAATTCCCTCCCGACAAACCGCCTATATTAAAATTACCAGTCACATCTGCGATGGCATAACTTTGAGTGATGCTACCATAATAATTAGTTCCGCATATACCTCCAATAGATCTATATCCTGTAACCTTACAAGTGACAAAAATGTGGCTTATTCTACCTTGACCATTGAATCCACAAATGCCACCTACATGATTGTGCCCTTTAATCTCACCATCTTTAATACAAAGATTTCGTATTTGGCTGTTTATTCTGAGAAGGCCAAATAAAGCAACATAATCTGAAAAATCTGGCTGTATCTTTACATTGCAAATAGTGTGATTATTACCCTCGAAAACTCCACTAAAACCGACACCTTGGAATCCTTCCGTGAGTGGATCTAAATCAGGAGCTATAGGTGTAAGAGGTACGCCTTCAAAATCAATATCATTGACGAGGATAAAAGATTTATCCCAATCCGAAGAGGTGTCAATCAGTTCCAACCAGTTGGCAACCGTACCAATCTGAAAAGGATCGTTTGGATCGCCTGTTCCGCCGGAGTAGGTGCCGGCAGGGGTGAGCGGCACGAGTGATATCACCAGGACAATTCCACACAGGATGGCGATTTTGTTGGGCATTGAGACCTCCGATATTCTCCGGACACGAAGCTATACGAAACTATATACTCCGTACCTTATAATACCCGACAAACCGAGTATAAAGCAAGTGAAAACCGGCAAACTGGGTAAGCAAGTGGGCCTGTAAACCACTAGTGAACCATTCTAGGTCTTATTGGAGCGTTCTTGACTTGCCGGGGTAAGTTCAGTAGGATAATCCCTTTGTTTTAGGCTCGCGGGGCGAAGAGGCCCTGTCAGGCCGAGGAATTCGTCGTTTTTACAGGAAAATGAAGCCAGGAGACAACCGAATGACCAAAGTGACGCTGGTTACGGGAGATGGAATAGGACCGGAAATCGCCGAGGCCACCCGCCGCTGTATCGATGCGACCGGGGCCGGGATCGAATGGGAAATCGCCGAGGCCGGGGTGGATGTCATGGAGCGGGAAGGCACCCCCCTGCCGGAGAAGACGCTGGAGTCGATCCGGACCAACGGAATCGCCTTAAAAGCCCCGATCACCACGCCAGTGGGGACCGGATTTCGAAGTATTAACGTCCATATGCGTCAGGAATTCGGCCTCTATGCCTGCCTGCGACCCTGCAAGAGCTACAAGGGCGTGCGCAGCCGGTATTCGGACATCGACCTGGTCGTGGTGCGGGAGAATACCGAAGACCTGTACGCAGGTATCGAATTCGAAAAAGGCAAAGCCGAGACGCTGGAGCTGATCGAGTGGCTCAATAAGCACAGTAAACGTCCCATCCGACCCAATACCGGCGTAAGCATCAAGCCCATCAGCGTCGAAGGCACCGAGCGGATCGTGAAATTCGCCTTCGAATACGCCCGCAAGATGGGCCGTCGCAAGGTCACCTCCGTGCACAAGGCCAATATCATGAAGTTCAGCGACGGACTCTGGCTGGAGGTCAGCCGGGACGTGGCCAAGCGATATCCGGACATCGAATTTGAGGACCGTATCGTCGATAACATGTGCATGCAGCTCATCCAGAAGCCCGAACTGTACGACGTTATCGTGCTGCCGAATCTCTACGGCGATATTCTAAGCGATCTGTGTGCGGGTCTTGTGGGCGGCCTGGGTGTAGCGCCGGGAGCGAATATCGGCGAGAATATGGCCATCTTTGAGGCCACCCACGGCAGTGCCCCGAAATACGCCGGGCAGAACAAGGTCAACCCGACCGCTTTGATCCTCAGCGGCCTTCTGCTGCTGCGGCACCTGGGTAAAATGGCCGAGGCCGAACATCTGGAAAAGGCTGTAGCCGCCGTAATCGCCGAGGGCAAAGATGTGACCTATGATATGAAGCCGGACCGAAACGACCCGACAGCGGTCGGCACACAGGAGATGGCCGATGCCATTATCCGTAAAATCAAGGCCGGATAGGGCCTGGGATTTCGAGTAAGGAACCGAAGTCTTGGATCAGAATGCCTATCGGCGATGGATGGCAGGAGGTGATCAAAAAGCCTGGCAAAAGCCTCTCTTCGCAATGCTATGGCTGATCTCCCTAGGGTACGGTTTGGCCATCCAGCTCCGCAACTGGTTCTATGACAGGGATTGGCTCCCAACGTATCGGGCCGACGTCCCGGTAATCTGCATAGGCAACCTGACAACCGGAGGCACAGGCAAGACACCGCTGGTCATTCGGCTTTGTCGGTATCTTGAATCCCGTTCCATCCATTGCGGGATTCTGACTCGTGGCTATCGCTCTCAGGAGGGTAAATTGACCGATGAGCCTGCGATCCTTCTCAAATCCTGTCCAGAGGCGAAGATTGTGGTCAATCCGGACCGAGTGGCCGGGGCACGACTGGCCTTTGAGCAGCACAAGATCGATGTTTTGATCATGGATGACGGTTTTCAGCATCGGCGGTTGGCTAGAGACCTGAACATTCTGGCTATCGATGCAACCTGCCCCTTTGGATGTGGCCGAATGTTGCCGGCAGGCCTCCTGCGGGAACCCATAAAGAGTCTGCAGCGAGCCCAGGCTGCCGTGATTACCCGGTTTGACCGAGTGCCTGCGGATGCCGTCGAACGGATCGTCGAGCAAATTCACTCGATAAATCCCGATATGGCGATTGCCAAAGCCGTTCACAAGCACACCCACGCAAGCACGATGCATGGGGAAACAATTTCGCTGGAAGAGCTTACATCCCTGTCCGTATTTGTCTTTTGTGGAATCGGAAATCCGGAAGCGTTTCAAAGCCGCCTGATTGAGTATGGTTTAAACATCGTCGGTTCACGAATTTACAATGATCATCATGAATATACCCGGCGGGATCTTGAGCAGCTTATGACAGAGGCTCGTGAGAATAAAGCAAACCTCCTGCTCTGTACGCAAAAAGACTGGAATAAGGTGGCCATGTATACTCCTAAGGAAATGGATATAAATCTGGCTTATCTGGCCCTCGAACTGGAATTTGTCGAAGGATGGGATACAATAGAAGCATTGGTGGATGCCGTACTGGTCAAATGACAGGATGGATAAGCGATGGCAATAGAGCTGTTAAAAGCGGTCACGAACCTTGGTTCGCCGCGGGTGCTGGTTGTCGGTGACTTTCTTTTGGACAGTTATGTCTATGGGGATGCCCTGCGGATCAGCCCGGAAGCGCCGGTTCAAGTGCTCAAAGTGGTCAGCCGGGAGGTACGGCCGGGCGGCGCTGCCTCGGTAGCCGCGGATGTAGCGGCTTTGGGAGGTAAGGCCATCTGCATCGGGGTGGTGGGCGATGATGAGACCGGCCGACAGCTCAGAAATATTCTGAAGGAGGCGGGAGTGGATGTGTCGGGATTGGTCCAAGTTACGGATCGTCCCACGATCAGCAAACAGCGGATGATCGGTTTGGCACAACATCGACACCGCCAGCAGCTGTTGCGAATTGATGAGGAGTGCGACAAACCTTTTGATCCGGCAGTCCACCAACAACTACTCGTTTCGTATAAAAAATGCCTCCAGGAATGTGATGCGGTTTGCTTACAGGATTACAATAAAGGAGTATTGGCAGAAGACTTTTGTCGTGAGATGATCGCTCTTGCCGGAAAGGCCGGCAAACGCATTCTGGTAGATCCGCCTATGACGGGGGACTTTGTGCGTTATAAAGGGGTATCGGTCATTACTCCGAACCGGAAGGAGGCTTCAGCAGCTAGCGGTTTTGCGATAGAAGCCATCCTTGATGCGAAAAAAGCGGCTCAACACCTCAGGAAGACATTGGAACTGGAAGCGGTTGTAATCACCCTGGATAAACAGGGTGCCTATCTGCAGACATCCCAAATCAGCGAACATATCACGACTATCCCGCGAAGTGTATATGATGTGACCGGCGCCGGCGATATGGTCCTGGCAACTTTAGCGGTTGTTCTGGCCGGCGGATGCGATTTCAGAATCGCCGTACAACTCGCTAATATTGCCGGTGGGATCGAAGTGGAAAAGTTCGGCACTGCAACCGTCAGCATTGACGAGATAATCAACGAAATCCTTCTCGAAAATCGCGGCAAGATGGGCAAGATCCGTGAAATGGATGAACTGGCCAATGAACTGGCCTATCATCGCCAGCAAAACCGTAAAATCGTATTTACCAACGGCTGTTTTGATGTCCTGCACCGGGGACATATCGAATATCTGAGTTTTTGCAAACAGCACGGTGATATTGTCGTGCTGGGCCTGAACAGCGACCGCTCCGTTCGCGAAATCAAAGGTCCGGCCCGGCCGATCAACAACCAGCATGATCGTGCCGCCGTCCTGGCGGCACTGGAGCCGGTCGATTACATCGTGATCTTCGAAGAGGCAGATCCATTGAAGCTCATTCAGCAGGTCCGACCGGATGTCCTGATCAAAGGAGCCGACTGGGCTAATAAAGGAGTGATCGGACGTGAGTTTGTCGAATCCTATGGAGGCCGGGTCGTTCTGGCCCCTCTGGTGGACGGGAAAAGCTCGACAGCAACGATTCAGAAGATACAATCGCTACAGGATAAGGATACCAAAGAGGCTATAGAGAACAATCGGATGGAGCCGAGGACTAGACCATGAAGAATCGAGCCATCTTTCTGGACCGGGATGATACTCTGATCGAAGATCCCGGATATATCAATCATCCCAGTCAGGTCAAGCTGCTTCCGCATGTCTGCGAAGCCCTGATCGATCTTCGGCAGATGGGATACAAGCTGGTGATCGTGACCAACCAATCCGCTGTTGCGCGCGGCATTGTAACCGAAGATGGACTGGAAGAAATCCATCAGCGTCTGATCGGCCTTTTACGACACGAAGGGGCAAGTATCGATCGTATTTATTACTGTCCGTATCACCCCAATGGGATCATTCCTGAATATCGTAAAGACAGTGACCTTCGAAAGCCAAATCCAGGGATGTTGTTATCGGCCGCCCAGGAGATGGAGATTGACCTGGAAGCCTCCTGGATGCTGGGGAACAGCTATCGTGATATTGCCGCCGGGATGCGTGCCGGGTGCAAGACGATATTGATCACCTCGGCGGAAAAACCCGCGCAACGGACCGCGACCGATCCGATCCCGTTCAAGAAAGCCGTAAATATTCGGGAAGCCGTCAATATCGTTAAAACGTATGACCAGCACAGTCGATTTGTAGAAACGGCAAGCGAACAGGAAATCCAGTTACCGGAACCGGAAGCCGAACCGATTGCTGTAAGTGCCGGTCCTGACATGGAACAGAACCGATTCCAGCGAAATCATGAACGGAGAAGAGGTCTGGGTTTAATGATCCCGGATACACCGATCATCTCGAGAGAATCCCAGCCATTTGAGACGGCTGCCTTCGTGGAAGAAGAATCGAACCAACAAGAACCGTCCGAAACCGTACAAGGTGATCGAATCGAACAGTTGCTTGAAGAAATGGTGCGTCACCTCAAGGGTATGCATCGCGAGAGTATGTTCCATGAATTTTCCATCCTGAAGGCACTGGCCGGTGTGGTGCAGGTAATCGTCATCTTTTGTCTGGTCTGGAGTCTGTGGTTTTTACTGGATCCGCAGGCCCGGATCAGCAGTGTTCATACCCTGATTGGCTATGCCGCTGTGCTGCAGTTAATGGTGATCGCTTTTTACATGATGCGCGACCGAAAATGAAACACTCCGGCAGTGAACGTATTCTAGTTTGGCTTCCTTCTCCTCTCGGCGATGCGGTGATGTGTACGCCCGCACTTCGAGTATTACGCCGGCTTTTCCCCGATAGTTTCCTTTGTTTTGCCGCCCGTCCGTCCGTTCGCGAGTTGCTGTCGCCCAACCTGTTTAATGACGATTGGGTGGATACGAATTGTACGCTGTTCACCCTGATCGGTAGGCTTCGAAAAAACAAGTTCACGACTGCTTTTCTTTGTAAAAATTCATTTGGATCGGCCATGACTGTGTGGGCCGCCGGGATTGCCCGGCGGATCGGGTATATGCGCGATGGACGCGGAGTATTCCTTACGGATAAAATACACCCCCTCCGGGAATACAATGGACGATTCAAGCCCGAACCGATGATTGATTATTATTTCCGCCTTGTTGAACTTCTCGAAGGTGACATCACGGATAGAACAATGGAATTGCCTATCAATGAAGAAGACAGGCAACGACTGTCGTGGAAACTTCCCGTAATCGCACAATCAAATAGGCCGCTTGTAATCCTTGTACCCGGTGGAGCTTTCGGCCCCAGTAAATGCTGGCCGGTCGATCGTTTTACGGCAACAGCACAGTATTTAATAGACAAATACCAATCTACGATAATTGTCTCGGTGGCGCCCGATCCCGCCGAGCGTAACATTGCCGGGGATATCTGTCGACAGACAAAGGGAGATGTTATTAATCTGGCCGTACATCCTTTATCAATCGGCGAATTAAAGGCTCTTTTTAACAGGGCCGACCTGGTAATCACTAATGATACCGGCCCGCGACATATTGCCGCCGCTCTGGGACGAAAGATAATCACACTGTTTGGTCCGAATAATCCGGCCTGGACACAGATCGGATATTCCGACGAAATTCAGATTGTGGGCAAGGCTCCATGTGCACCCTGTGATAAACCGAAATGCAGAGCAAAACAACATATCTGTATGGAATCAATCACTGTTGACGAAGTCTGTCGGTCTGCCGAACAAATGCTGGAGAAATACTCTCATGAGTGAATCTCCTTATATCCAGCTTATGGAAGGTTTCTTTTGCCACACCTCCTATTCTGAAACGCTTCGGCAGATTGGTCTGGACACGATAGACGCTATCTTTGCTTTTGATAAGGGTGAAGATTTGCACAAGAGCAATCTGGCCGATTTTCGCACTCGTTGTCGTTTTCAACTACCCAATACAGATACTATCGCCTATCTCAAACGGTATGACAAACCTCCGAAGGCCTTTCAGATTCGCAATTGGATTAGCCATCGCACAAGAGCAGCTACGGCAATCTTTGACCATGTACCAACGATAGCGTTGGCTCAATCCGGGATTTTAACACCCCGAACGATTGCCTACGGATGGCAATGGGACGGTCTGTTTGAAAAGCGGAGTTTTATCTTGAGTGAAGCATTGACAGATGCCGAAGCCCTGGAACGCAAGCTTCCCAACTGCTTCGAGGGCCTTTCGCCAACAGCTTCGGTAGCAAAACGCAGGGAATTTCTCTATGCATTAGCCGAATGGACACGCCAGTTTCACGAGACCGGATATCGACATCGAGATTTTTATCTGGCACATATCTTTTATTCACAGGCAGGACAATTTTATCTGATCGATCTCCAGCGGGCGTTTCGACCAAAATTTATGAAGGAACGATTTCGTGTCAAGGATATCGCCCAATTACACTATTCGGCATCCGGACAAACCTTTTCCTGTACAGACCGATTGCGTTTTTATCGACGATATGCGGGAATGACCAAACTGGGAGCAAAAGACCGACGATTTCTAAAAAAGGTTCGAGCAAAGGCCTGGCGAATGGCCGACCATGACATTCGGCATGGGCGACAGGTTCCCTTTGCATCTTGATAAAATACCGACAAGATCAATCCATATGACGCGAGTGGCTATTATTATTGAACGGGCGGACAGTTCTCTCGGCGGGGCCGAACGAAGCGTGCTGGAGTTAACAGGTCGGCTTTCGGTTCTTGGACTGGATGTAACCATCCTCGCCGCCAAAGGCCCTGTGGAAGCCGACAACATTCAAGTGCTTTGTAAAGACCGCCGTGGAAAACGCACTCCCCTGCCTGCCTTTGATAAGGCCCTTCAGGAGCATTTTGTTAACCATCGATATGACATCATTCATAGTACATTACCTTTCGGCTTTGCCGATGTATACCAGCCGCGCGGCGGCAGTTTCCGGGAAGCCATGCTGCAACATGCGGCTAGCTATGAAAATTCTGCTCTGATCTTCATGAAACGACACTTACACTGGATCAACCGGAAACGTACAGCAATGCTTCGGGCCGAGCGAATCCTTTGTCGGAGGGATGAGACCGTCATCGCCGCTCTTTCCGATTATGTGAAGAGGCAGTTTCAAAGGCATTATAAACTGGCCGAAGAAAGAATTGCGGTCATTCCAAACGGTGTACGGATTTGCAGTCAGATCGATGAAAAGGCCGTAGATCAACTGCGGGCAAAAGTATTGCGTGAATTGAACCTCCAGGAAGCGCATGACCCGGCTCTATTTTTGTTTGCCGCCAATAATTTCCGGCTCAAGGGATTAGGGCCACTGCTTCGGTCGCTTGCATTGGTCCGGCAAAATATACAACGTCCGGTTTGCGCGCTGGTTGCCGGCACAGGTAAAACTCGAGCCTATCGAAAGAAAGCGGCAAAGCTAGACCTGGCCGGCCGGATTGCTTTTCTGGGTAAAGTGCATCCGATCCAGCATGCTCTGGCAGTCGCGGACGCCGCCGTTTTGCCGACCTGGTACGATCCATCCTCCCGTTTTATCCTGGAAGCATTGGCGGCAGGCAAGCCTGTCATTACTACACGAAACAACGGCGCCGCCGAGATGTACACCGACGGCCGTCACGGTATTACGCTGGAACGACCCGACGATATTGAACGACTGGGCGAGGCGTTGGCCTTTTATTGTGATCCGGACAATGTCAAACTGGCCCAGGAAGCGATTGTCACAGATCGTCTGATCGATGAGGTTTCCATAACACGACATGCACAACAACTTATAGAGTTGTATGAAAAAATCCTGCGAGCGAGAGGATTGCGAAAATGAACGCATGGTTTTTGCTTTTAATCCCAGGCGCCTATCTGTTGGGTTCGGTACCATTCGGCTTGCTGATAGCGCAGACCAAAGGAATCGATCTGCGCAAAGTCGGATCGGGCAATATCGGAGCGACCAATGTCTCCCGCGCCCTGGGAAAGAAATGGGCCTATGTATGTTTTGTGCTGGATTGCTGCAAAGGGCTGGTACCGATGCTGCTGGGTGGACTTTTGATCCAGCATGAGGCGATTATGATCGGTTCGTTATTTCTCTGGCTGGCGGTCGGGTGCGCGGCGATTCTGGGACATATCTTTTCTGTTTATCTGAAGTTTACCGGCGGAAAAGGAGCTGCCACCGGATTGGGTGTCATGCTGGGTTTGTATCCATATTACACTTTGCCGGGAATGATTACTTTTTTGATTTGGATGGCGCTGGTTCTTGCGTTTCGATATGTCTCACTGGCAACCATCGTGGGTTCTGCGGCATTCCCGATTTCACTGGTGATAGCTATCGCATTGCTTGACACTTGGACCTTCGCCGTCCTGTGGCCACTGGTCCTGGTTGCCGCGATCATGGCGATACTGGTGATTATCCGTCATGCGGAAAATATCAAACGCCTGCTCGACGGCTCCGAAGCGAAAGTTCTGCAGCGGAAACGATAAAGGTGGAAAAGCCTCAACGGTTCCTCTATAATGGGGGACCTGTTTTTGAAAGGAAAGACGATCTATGGAATTCAAGGTTCATTTGTCCCGGCCGGATATCAGCCAGACCGATATCGATGCCGTGGTCGAGGTACTTAAGAGTCCCAACTTGTCGCTGGGGCCAAGGCTGGATGAATTCGAAGCCAGATTTGCCGAATATGTCGGACGAAAGCGAGCCATCGCAGTCAATAGTGGCACCAGCGGGCTGTATCTGTGTACACAGGCCCTTGGTCTGGAACCGGGGGACGAAGTGATTACCACGCCGTTCACCTTCATTGCCTCGGTGACGACGATTATGATGGCCGGCGCAACCCCGGTGTTTGTGGATATTGATCCAGTCAGCCTGAACATGGATCCATCCGGCATTCAAGCAGCGATCACGGACAAGACCAAGGCCATTTTGCCTGTGGTCATCTTCGGCAATCCGGTCGGGCTGGATACCGTATGTGAAATCGCCTCCGAATACAATCTGGCCGTCATCGAGGATAGTTGCGAAGGGCTTGGCTCCAAACTCAACGACAAAATGATCGGCACATTCGGCACGATGAGTGTTTTTGCCTTCTATCCCAATAAGCAGATGACCACGGGCGAAGGCGGTATGATCGTGACTGACGACGACGAACTGGCCGACTTGTGTGTATCCCTGCGCAATCAGGGCCGGGGACGTGGCGGCGGTTGGCTGGCCCATGAAAGGCTGGGTTATAACTATCGCCTCAGCGATATCAACTGTGCCCTGGGAATCGCCCAGCTTGTCCGTCTGGAAGAATTTGTCGAAAAACGCCGCCAAGTCGCCCGGATGTATGCCGAGCGGCTTGCCGGTGATGACCGCATGAATGTGCCGACCGAGCCGGCCGGCTGCCGGATGAGCTGGTTTGTCTTTGTCGTCCGTTTGGCCGACCATTACACGATGGAGCAGCGGAACACCCTACTCAGGAAAATGCTGGAACGGGGGATCCAGGTGAGTAATTATTTCCCGCCCGTATACCTGCAGCCATTTATGGTCGAGCAGTATGGCTATAAGCAGGGCGATTTTCCCTTGACCGATGCCGTTTGCAAAAGCACAATCGCTCTGCCGTTCCATAACAACCTCTCCGCCGAGGAAATCGACATCGTCTGTACGGAGCTGCAAAGCTGTCTGGATAAGCTATAAAAAGGAAACTGATGGCCAAGAAAGTTATAGCAATTGTCGGTACGTATCGCAAAGGCGGGATCACTGATCAGATCGTCGAAGAGATTCTGCGGGCCGCCGCCGATCAGGGAGCCCAGACCAGCACGATCCATCTACTGGACAAGCATATTGAATTCTGCACTAATTGCCGCACCTGCACCCAGCAGGCTGACACGGGAACACACGGTAAATGCGTCCACGATGACGACATGGAAGCGATTCTTACCGAGATCGATGCCGTCGATGGGATTATCCTGGCCAGCCCGACGAATTTTTTTACCGTGACGGCCCTTATGAAAAGGTTCATCGAACGGCTTCTCTGTTATGCCTACTGGCCCTGGCAAAGCGGAATCCCAAAACCGCGCAGCAAACAAGCCACGAAAAAAGCGGTCACCGTTACCTCGACCGCCTGCCCTGCACCCATGGCAAAGCTGCTCATTCGCGGCACGCCTAAAATGCTCAAGATCACGGCCAAAACCCTCGGCGCCAAGGTTGTGGACAAGATTTATTTCGGCATGGTCGCCATGGAGCAGCACCAGCAGCTCACGGAAAAACAAAAACAACGTGCTTATAAAGCCGGGCTACATCTGGTTTCATAGCCCTGACAAGATAGTTGTGTCCTTATTTTCAAGTTCACTTCTTACTCAAAGGCCAGACCTTCAGTTTCTGCTTTCCTTCCTTGACAGGTTCAAACGGACCGGGGAAGGGATTGGTTGGATTTCTTTTTTTGTCGAAGTAATCGCTACTGATACGGTACGATGAGCCGTCCGGCTGCTCATAGGGCAGATCGGGAATCTTCGTTCGTCCCAAATGCTCGGTCGTAACAAGCTGTCGTGATTGTGCTTGGGCCCACATTTTGTCGAGTGTGATACGAAGGTAAACGTCGTCTGTCTCTTCAACAAGTGTTATACTAGGATTAAATTCAGGTTTCACAATAGGACTGTTCTCCTGTTTGGCAGGTTTGGCACCCTTGAGAAAGACATTTCCTGCCATATATACGGTCTGGGCCGCATTGTCATAGGTTGCAAGGCCGTCCCCGCCGGCAAAGAGGTTGTTATAGAAGCGATCGTCCCCGCCGGTTATATTTTTCAAACCGGCGACTTCGGTGCTGTGCGCCGGATGGAATGGCGTCTCGCGACCCAGTTCGGGACGATGCACAATCCGACCGATAAACAGGTTATGCACATATGCTCCGCCTTCCGACATGTCAAACAACGCCGTCGGTGAGAGGAAGATATTGTTCTCTATCATAAACGGCCCGTGATCGACCTCCACAAACAAGTCTTCGCTTGGCCCATTGTCGTGCAGCAGATTCCTGCTCACACGCGTACCCTGAGCCATCCAGTCCAGCCAGATCCCCCGACAGGTGCGGTAAATATGGTTGCGGCTGATCTCGGTATCGATAGCCGCGTGGATCTTGATCCCCGCCATCTCGGCTCCGGTAAACAACCGCCGGATGTGAATGTCGTGGATGTCGTTATCCGTGATCGTGCAAAACACCGCACCAAGGCTGCCGACAAGACCTGCCTGCTCGCAATGAGAGATATGGTTGTTTCGCACGATATGATGACCGATGTTCTCTTTCGACCAGCCGTTGGCCAGGGCCCGTTCGATCGTTTTGACATAACCCTCGGCCGTATTCTGCGAGGTATTATCCCACTGGTCGCCATATTTGCCCAGCGTAATCCCGACGCAGGTCGAGTAACGGATATCGTTGTTCTCGATGATCCATCCCTTGCTCCAATGGGTACCGATCAGGCCGATCTGCTCGGCGGTGGGTGGGGCCCAGGGTGTGGCGGCGTGCATCATCGTAAAACCGCGGACCGTAATATAATTGACGCCCGGCTTATCCGGATAAAACACCGTCCGGCGGATGTTGATCTCCACCTCAGTTTCGTTGGGATTGACGTCCTTGAACTGCGCCCAAATGGTGGTATTCGTCTGGTCCACCTGAACAAACCACAATGGTGTATCGGGCCCGTCCAACTTGCTGCTTCTGAACACCAGACAAATCGTCTTTACCCCATTTATCGGTTTGATTTTAGGATTAAAAGAAGCCCAGGATTGCCAGCCACCTGTATTCGGAACCGAACAAGTACCCAGAAGTTCTCCGTCCGGCGTATCCAGACGCACCTCGATGACCCCGCCTATGGTTTCAGAAGCTGCCCGAATCTCTAGTTGGGCCGTACGGCTGCCAAAGTCAATATTCTCATATCGTACCCAATCACCGTGTTCGATCCAGCCGATACACTGGCCCCCTTCCGAACAGGCGGCGGTTTGGATTCCCTGCTGTGTGGTAAATCCTGCCGCCGGTATCCGTTCGGTATTTACGGCATTTCCAAGCGGACGTAACCAGGCTACATTTAACAGATACTGCTGATTATCCGGTGAATAAGCCGAAGCCGCCTGTCCAACAGGCTTTAACACGTCTTCCAATCGGGCCGCCTCGATCAGCCAATGCCCATTTAGGTAAACAGCACCGGTGTGATGTTCCCTTCCCCTGCCATTAAACCAGTCTCCTGCAATCCGGTCACTATAGGGATTGAAATCACCGAAAAAGCGGCTCGGAATGGAAACCTTCCACGTATCATTCTGTACCTTCTGCCAGCCTTTGATTACTTCGGAGCCTTTGATGACAACCTTCTGGCCCGGCGCTGCTTGGTAGACGATACGTTTCTGATCGGACTGTCCTCCTCGCGGCGGAGTGATTCGTTCTCGATATACACCCTTATGCACTGTAATCACATCGCCGGGTTGGGCAAGCTGCGCTGCGGCAGAAATCGTCCTAAGGGGCTTGGCACAAGTGCCCTCAAATTGATCATTTCCTGAAGAAGAAACATGAATTTCACGAGCATAAGATACCGAAGCGAGTATCGCGAATAAAAGAATGGCCCAGTTCCTTTTCATTGGTTTTCCTCCGTCAAATCCAAAATTGTATTCCATTAGAAAACAAAAATCATTCTCAAAATAGATCGGGCAATACTATATCTCCCTTGGCTTGTGCGGCAAGATCGTTATAAGCGCCGAAGAAATTGCTGTTACAGTCAAGCCAGAGAGTGATTCTGTACATCTCCTCCTGTGTCAGATCCACACGATCCTTATGGGAACCGGTGGTAAGCATTTTATAAAGCCGGGAGGCACGGGCGCCAACCTGCCCTGGGATGGAATAGGACGTCTTGTTCTGGGCGATAGAACCGTTTCCCCCATGCTTGGTCCATGCATATTGTCCCAGGATCTGATAGGACTTTGACCAGCCGTATTCACCGTCCGTTTCCGGGCTCAGGTTCGGGGCGTTGGATTCTTTTGCATGACAGGTCATACATCGTGCATTCAGAACCGGCTGAACAAGTCCGGCAAAGGTCAGAGGATAAGAACCATACGACTCAGCCTGCAACTCAGAAGGCTCTCGCCTGAGGGCTTTGACCATGCCATAACTGCTATTCGAGGGGCTTCGTCGTTTATGCTCGTGACAACCCTGACATACCAGCGGCCTGCCGGGTTGTAGATAGGTCGCCGAACGCATGGTCTGTACGGCTGTCCCTTTCGCATCGAGGGCTTGAAAATACAGCGGCACTCCGACCGGCGCTTTGAAACAGGCACTCCCGTCCGACTCGACGGGTACGGTTCCCAATACCCCCCTTGCTAAAGACTGCCGACCGACTCCAATGTTCGGCTCATATTCACGGGGTGTGGCCTTGGGAAAAAGCTGCACCACCCGCAAAGCAGTGATTGTCGTATTCTCAGGCCAATCGAAATCACTGTCGTACACATTTATAACGGCGACCGTCTCCATGGCATCATTATCCTGACTATCGACCACTGGAGAAGCGATTACAGGGGGACGAGCTCGAGGTTGCAGAGGAATAGGATCCAGACAAGGCGCCTCAGGATCGCGCCAAAGAAGCTCACGATTCCCGAAACTATCAACCAGATAAATTCCATAATGCGCAGCGCCGGAATCGTAGACGCACAGATAAAAATTATCGCTCAGCGGCCAGGGACTTCCGTAGATTTCATACTTCTGATACGGCCTGCCCTCCGATTCGGGAAACGGCACTTCCGGCGTAATCCGCTTCAACTGCGACATGGCCCGATCATCATCGAGTCGTGGATCAATCAGCACAAGCGAGCCGTACGCCTGGCCATGATGCGGAGCCGCTACGGCTACATACCTGTGCGAATCAGGAATCGCTCGGATACTCATTTCCATCCACGGTCGGTGTTCCCGCACCAGCGGATAATTCCCATGATAGCTCCTTGGATCATGCCCATCCGGATAACTGATCCAGATATGATGGGCAATATCCGAGTCCCGATCGACATAATCCCAACGGGTATAGACCAGCATGCCGTTGTTGTCCACACTGGGGTGCCATTCATGCGTCTCATGATAACTGAGCGGGATAATATCCGCCCCGGAAGGATCCATCTGAAACAGGGCATAGGTCGGATTGGGCCGGCCGCCCTTGCCGCTGCATCGCAGGTATCCCCCCCGCCGCTCGGAGATGAAGGCAATCCGTCCATTGGGCAGATAACAAGGATCGAATTCATTCCATGAACCGTCAGTCAACTGCCGCAGATTTGAACCATCAAGATTAACAGAGAATAGATGATAGGTGCTTTCCGGTGACCATTCGTTAATCGTTCGTTTGGCCTGGCTCCAGGCGAAGAGAATCTCTTGCCCGTCATAAGACAGTTCCAGCGAGATAAAGGCCCCTCCTGTGAGCTTTTGTCCTTTGAGTCGTCCATTTTGTACAATCGAATTGGCCAATACATCCAGAAGGATCGGATGATCACTGAATGCATTCTTTAACACATACAAACCACCGCCTGGCTGTGCGTGAAATCCATAGTATTGATCAACCATATGATTGTAGAGGGCCTTGTGATGTGTCAGAAAGAGAATGTCTTTAAAATCGAGCAGAGGATTGGAAAAGGCAATCGTTCTCCGCAGCATGCAAAGCTGGTTGAAAAGTTCTCTTCGGCTTGCTTTTTTTGAAACATCCGTTTGTTCTGCAAGACGTTGGAGATTTTGAAACTGCAGGACTTGGTTTGACAGATTTTTCACATTTTGCACTGTAACCAAGTGATTGATAAGCAGTTTTGTCCTGCGAAGAATCACGTCCACCGGATCCCGGTCGCTATCCAGAATTACCGAATCAGGACAGAGCGCTTCCCTGCGTAATTTGTTTCTCCGCTCAGACGTTAGAGACTGCATAGAAAGAATCTCTTCCGCAACGAGATCGTATTGATCACTCGTTCTATCCACTCTGAGCTTGATCTTTCGGGCCATAAGAACAGCGCCCCAGCGATCCGGCACGGGCATCTGAAATTCCATACCGGCTTCAACCTGGGTTTGAAAAACCGACCATCGGTCCGTACCGGTCGATTCGGTCATGGTTCCGATCGGCGCCCACTTTCCCGGTAATTTCAACTTCTCGGGGGTAGTATCAGCCCAGAGACACAAAACCAGAAGGCCCGCTTCCTCGACTTTACATTCCAGAACAGCTGGATTTTTATGTTGGTGGCGCAGATACTGCAACCCCAGCAAGGCATCGGGCACATCTCCAAAAGTGTACTGCCTGTTTGGATGAATAACGGCCTGCATTGACATGGTTTGAACATCCAGGGGAGCATTTCCCGAAACCGTAATCTGGGCATTGGAATCTTCTGCTGACGCAAAATCCATAACAACAAAAGATATACACAAACTGATCCAAATCTGTTTCTTCATGAGAATCTGTAATGGTTTCATTTCAATTATCTTGCGATGAACTTCCATATACGACAGACCTGTTCAAGATGCAGTTCTGAAGAACAAGCTTGAATCCACCGTGTATCATATCTGCCCCAGTAATCCTCGCTTCCAAACTGTAAATCAAAGATACAGTTCCATGATTTGATGATACAAGTTTCCCGTTCCTGCGAGCTACCTCCAGCTTCTTCAAACTGCCTGCTATCCCTTTCGTCATATGGGATGTAACGCCGATTAAGGACACAATACCACATATCGAAGTCCGACAACAGAATGTCCCTCTCTTCAGCAGCAAACTCAATACAGATTCCCTTTGTCCCTCTCGGCAAATGATTGGTATTCCTTAAATCAGGTTTTTTATGATCTCCATTGTATTTGTACCAAGACCATAAAATGCTGTTCGGTTGGTCAGATATTCCCTTTTGGACCATCTGCTTACCCATCCAATGATACGCCTCATGAAAATCGATGTCCGTAAATGACAGATCCGGAAGTATATATTCATTAACTAACAATTCCTGATAAAATATTTCAGGTTGGATGGTCCATAATTTGATCATATCTTTCGCATAATTTAGAAATCAATCGATTTCTTGCTTTATCAGCAAATCCTAAAACCAGCCCTTGTAGAATCGCATGGCAAAGCCGCCGTTTGGCAGCATTTTCACCTCAATGGTATCGTCGGCCAAGACATCCTTTTTCATCGTTGAGAAACTCCTCGGATCATTTCCATCCTGAATCAGGACCATCTTGTACTTCCCACCGGCCAGGAACGACAGGGGAACCTGCACTATCGTCTCGGTCGGTTCTCCATTGATGCCTCCCACATACCATTCCTCTTCCTTACTGCGAGCCAGCACGACATTCTTACCGGGAAAACCGGTGATAAACTTCGTATCATCCCAGGTTGTAGGTACAACCTTGAGAAAATCTTTAACCGCACCCGGCTGGCGGCGATACGACTCCACTGAATCGGCAAAATGCAGCCAGCCCGATTCGAAAACGACCGACAAGGCCAATTCGTGTGCATTCGTCGTCAAATGCTTATAACGATTATCGCTAAAGGCTACCGGTGTAAAGTCCATCGGACCGACAACGTTCCGCGTAAAGGCCAGTACCGTATTATACCAGGGAGCGATCTCCGGGTAATTTCTGTCAAAGATATAACACTCCTCTCCCCGTACCGATTCCATGCTCATTAAATGCGGATAGGTGCGATCCCACCCGCGAGGCAGGGTACAGCCATGGAAATTGACCATAATCTGGGCTTCGGCAGCCTCCTTACAGATTGCATGGTACAGCGAGATCACATTTTGCTTGTCACTCTGGAAAAAGTCGACCTTGACACCCTTGACGCCCCAGTTTTTCAGCAACTGGAATTCCTTACGGCGAATACTGGGATGAAACATCAGTCCGCGTGGCTTTTCGGATACTTCGTTATGCAGTCCGCCGGAATTATACCACAGCAGCAGATCCACGCCCCGCCATTTGGCGTACTTGGCCAGATCATGGATGGTCCCGTTTTTCATAATGGTCCAGTTGGCGTCAATCAGCGAATACTCCCATTTCATTTCGGCGGCAAGATCGATAAATTTCTTGAGTTTGCTGCAATCCTGCGGGCTGTCCTGATCGCTCCACCAGCTCCAGGATACACGACCCGGCCTGATCCAATCCGTCTGTTCCGCAATACTCGGCCGGGCAAGATCCGTCACCAGTGTCGATTCGACTATGGCTGATAAATTTGAAGCCGCCATGATCACACGCCAGGGAGTCTGCCAGGGCAGGGATGACTGCGGCTCCAGCGATCCGGTTCCCATCCCCTCGGCGGCATCGGGCATGCGGAT
>JAFGPC010000063.1 GCA_016926155.1 Sedimentisphaerales bacterium | reverse complement strand
CCCTGCTCCTTTTGAAACCCCGGCAACACCTGCTGGGGTTTTCTTCGGCAACTCAATCCTCTGGGGCTTCAATCCCGTAAAGTTCTCGAACCTTTGGATAATGACGTCGCAATACAACGGGTCCAGTTCCATCAGGAAGGCCTTCCGGTCCGTCTGCTGGCAGGCGATCAATGTGCTGCCCGATCCCCCGAACAGGTCCAGGACGTTCTCGCCTTGCTTGGAGGAATACTGAATCGCCCGCACGGCCAGTTCCACTGGTTTCTCCGTCAAATGGATCATGCTCTGCGGATTGACTTTCTTGACATGCCACAGGTCGGGAGCATTGTTGGGACCAAAGAAGCGGTGACCCTTCCCCAATTTCCAACCGTAGAATGCAATTTCAAACGCCCCCATAAAATCTTTCCGCGTCAGTACCGGATGCTGTTTATCCCACACCAGCCCCTGCGAGAAGTACAGTCCCGCCTCTTTGAGGGGTTTCGGATAGTTGCCGAGATTGGCATACCCGCCCCAGATATAAAACGAGCCACCGGGGACCAGTACGCGCGCCATGTTGTTGAACCAGGCATGGAGCATGTGATTGAAATCCTCATCCGAAAGAAAATCATTCTCCAGCGGCCGATCTTTGGCGCGCATCTTTTTGCGGGCCTTTTTCGGATCACCGGCCCCGCGTGCCTGGTCAAAGCCTTGATGATGCAACTGTGCTTTTTTGTTGGTAAACGAACTAAGCCCCGCAGCGATGGCGGTATTACTGCGCGGCTCGACTTTGACATTATATGGCGGATCACTATTAACCAGATGAATCTTGTCGCCATCTAACAAGCGGTCCAGATCTGCTTCACTTCCCGCATCGCCACACAGAAGTCGGTGATCACCCAGAAGCCAAAGGTCTCCAGGTTGGGTAATGGCTTCATCCGGCGGTTCGGGGATCTCGTCGGGATCGCAAAGTCCCTGCTTGACCTCAGCGGCATTTAGGAGTTGGGTCAGTTCCTTCTCGTCGAAGGCCAGCAAACTCATGTCGAACCCCCCTTCCATCAGCTCCGATAGTTCGATGGGCAGGATTTCATAATCCCACTGGGCCAGGTCCGCGGTCTTGTTATCCGCGATCCTATATGCCCGCACCTGTTCGGGTGAAAGATCGGTGGCGACATGGACCGGCACCTTGGCCAGGCCCAGTTTCAGGGCGGCCTTGTAGCGGGTATGGCCACAGACGATCACGCCATCGGAATCGACCACGATGGGAACGCGGAAACCAAACTCCTTCAAACTGGCCGCCACGGCATCGACGGCGCGGTCATTAAGGCGGGGATTGTGCTCATACGGCCGGATGGTCTCGATGCTGCGGATTTCAACGGTAAATTGCTTGGTCATAGTAAAATCTCCTAAAATCTCAGGTTTTTGACTAAAAACGCAGGTTTTGCCCACGTTGCAAGGTTCCCAGGGTTGTAAAACCGGTCCATCGGCCGGCAGTTCGCCCAACGTGGGCCAGCGTGGGCGTTTTTGGGCCATTGGGGCGCTTCCCAAAAAACCGGACAGCGCAAACAAATTGTGTATAACAAGGCGACTGTTCCCGGCCGCGTCTTCGCTTTGTTTCTACGCGAAGGAACCATTAGATTGTGAATCCTTTCACAAACTATTTTTTCTTCAGCACAGTTTTTAATTTGTAATTGCGCATTACCATACATGCATTTATTCATCCTTCTGCTCCGATCCTGGAGGATTGATTTTCTTTACCCTTTCCGGATTGAAGTACGGCGTATGCACCCAATCGTAATAGGGTCTTCTGAATTGGGCTCCTGGGTATTCACGGCAGAACACGTTGTCCATTTCACAACGCAGTGAATCGATTGCCTTTTGAATCTTAATGGCTTGTCTTACTTGACGCGATGTTTTAGGATAGGCTTCAGAAAGCCGCTTGAGATGCAGTATTGCAATTGTCCGCATTCCATCCAGGTCGGTGGCTAGTTGAACATGGTCGCTGAAGGTAAATTGTATTTTTCGCATGGTTATACTCCGTAAGGATTAATCTTTGCGGCATGACATGCTGTTAGAATAAAGTAGTTCAACAACTCTTTTGTCATCCAGTTTTTCTCACTCAGATGAATCGTCCAACGGAGGATTTTTTCCGCTGTATCCAGCTGAGGTTTATCGATGACATATAGACATCGAACGTTCAGGACAATGGCCTCCTTGGTTTCATAAACAAGTCGTGCTAATTCTTCCATGCTCAGTCGTCGCTTCATTCTTTCTTTCCTTTCTTCTTGATGATGATTCCGATTTCCCGCAGCGATAGGTTTTTCGCCTCCATAGCGATTCGCAATCCGGTTCCCGGTCCATTTCGACTTTTCAAAATATGGAAGGTGGAATTATGCTCATGCTCCAGGGTGCCGCCGGAGGTGGGGATGTGGCTGTTTTTTGGATCATGGGATTCAAGCCATAATGCACATTGACAAAACCGTGCAAACGCTGCGGAACCGGCCAGCATGTTTAAATCCGGTTTGCTCATCATACTTTTTATCGAATGGGTTACCGAAATGATTGAACATCCAGAATCCACAGCCGCTCTCTTCAGCCGTTGTATGAATCGATCATCGGCAGTCCAGGGCTCGGCCATACGGGATGCAGCCGTAATCGGATCGATAATCAGGATGCGATACCCCTCGGCCGCTCGTGATTCGACCCATGCCGCTACATCATCCTGCGTCGGTTGCCTATGAGCAAAGTCCCAGGAACATTTCCCGATTGCCTCAACCAGAGTGCGGTGTTCCTCCTTCATTTCATTGACGAGCGAGGGATTGTTTTTGACGAACTCCGGAGACATCAATTCCGGCATCTCTGCCAGCTGTGCCAGGGCTCTGTTTTGATAGTACGGCACATCTTCCTCCAGCCACAGGACGGCCACAGAAATCTGCCTGCGTATGAAATCCAGGATCATCTGCAGGATCACAAAGCTCTTCCTGGCTCCGATCCCACCACACAGGAAGGTAGTGGTTCCACTCAGCAAGGCCATGGTCAATTTCGACAATCGTG
>JAFGPC010000062.1 GCA_016926155.1 Sedimentisphaerales bacterium | reverse complement strand
CACTAAGATTTCTTCACCGGATAGGACAAGAAGTATAACCTCTATTGTCTGAGGGCTGTCTTCTGCATCCGGCGCCTCGATAGTCAAGGTGCATGTGTACCGTCCGGGTGTCAGTTCAGCCATGTTGACTTCCAGAAGAATCTCTTCACTTGCGTTGGTACCAAGAGCGCCGGACGTTTTATTGAGAAGCAGCCAATCGGGACGGTCTCCCTGAATCTGCCAGAGCAGAGTCCCTGCGCCCAGGTTACGGATGGTCAGGATTTGTTCTTCCGGATTCGGCCCTTCCTCCTGGCCCTGGAAAGTAAAGGCAGACGGGGATACCTGAAGGATTGGCCCGATCAGCGTCAATTGAATGGAGACGATCTGCGGGCTGTTTTCGGCTTCCGGATCAGTTACGGACAGCTCGAGTTGATAAAATCCTGCCGGGAGTCCTTCCGGATTGACATCCACAAGAACATCATCGGCCTGGTCATGTGCCAGACTGCCGCTTCGGTCATCCAGAAGCAGCCAATCCAGTATGTTGGGATCGGGGATGGTCCAGTTTAGGGCCCCCCCACCTGTGTTTCGAATGGTCAAGATCTGGGTTTCCGGCTGTTCTCCTTCCAGATCGGCTAAAAACGAGATTTCAGAAGGTTCCACCTCGATCCTCGGCCCGATCACATCCAGGTTAATATGGACTGTCTGCGGACTGTTCTCGGCCCGGGGATCGGAAAAGACCAGATCACAACTATACTGCCCAGCCGGTAAGTCTGCCGAATCCACTTCGACAAGTAACTCCTCTGTTTCGTTGGTATCAAGAGAGCCTTGCAAGCTTCCTAATGACAACCAATCACAGGGTTCATTTGGTTCTACAATCCAGTTCAATACACCTCCACCACTGTTGCGGATTGTCAGGATCTGCGGCTCAGGTATGTCTGCACCGGCTGTTGCAATAAAATCCAATTTTTCTGGTGATAATTGAATTGTCGGGCCAACAATGGTCAGAGTAACCGGAATGGTTCGGGGATTCTGATCAACCGAATTATTAAGCGGCAAGCTACATGTATACATGCCGGCAGGCAGACCTTGTGGGTATAGGATAACAGTAATGCTCTCTTCCTCGCCCGGATCGAGCGTGCCGGAATCGATGTCAAGCTCCAGCCAGAGGCAATCCTCTGGGGCCGTAAGGGACCAATCCACTGTCTCGGTATACGCATTGTATAGATTCAATGTGGATTCGACAGGCTCAAGACTACCTTCGGGTATGGACAGCGACAAGCTGGCAGGAAGTAACACGATAGGTCCCTCCCACCAGAGGCGCGGGTAATCCTGGCCTTCAATAATCCACCAGATATCCTCTGTTCCGTTGGCTGTTTCACCAACGAAATCCCACCCGGCAGAGAGAAATATATCAATATCCTGCATCTGTGTTGTTGATAATCCGATACCTCCAGCGCTGTTTGTCAAACCGGATGTCTGTGTATCCCAAAAACAATCGATGACACTACCATTCTCTATATATCCGCACAGGCCGCCGACGTTCTCATTTCCTATCACGGGACCGATAGCGTAACACTGTGTGATTAAACTCGAATCACGCAGGTCCCCATTTCTCCCACATAAACCGCCAACATTACTATTTCCCGTTACCGAGCCTGCAGCATAACAGTTTTCGATCCTATCCCAACGTCCATTAGCACCTCCATTTTTGCCGCATAAACCACCTACATCATTATCTCCTATTACATCTCCCAGAGCGTGGCTCTTTGTTATAACGCCGTGCCAATAATTTTGCCCACACAGTCCACCAACAGAACGGACTGCTCCGATTACAGTTCCTTTTGCAGAACAAGAAATGATTTCACTTAATTCATTCCATCCCACCAAGCCGCCAATTCCATACAAGATTCCGGTCACATTACCTGAGGCATGGCAGTCAGTTATACTGCTGTTTTCCCAGTTATAACCCACAAGACCACCGACGTATCGATTTCCAGTGACATTATCAGTCGAGTAGCAGGATGTGACCATGCCTTTCATATTCTCGCCCACTAATCCACCAACACTCTTCTCGGTTCCGGTTACGATCCCATCTGTATAACAGAAGGTGATCATTCCGCCATTATTATACCCTACTAAACCGCCGACATCTCGATACCCCATAACCAAACCTGTCACATTGCAATTGCTTATATTGCCAGAATTGATCGCACACAGACCGCCGACCCAATAAGACAGGGATCCACCACCTGTAATAGAAACGTTTTCAATATCAAGATTTCTGACTTGTCCTGCTTCATCGATATAACCGAAAAGGCCAAGATAGTCATTGTCGGTGTCTGCATTTATGGTGAGATTCGAAATCTTATATCCGGCACCGTCAAATCTGCTGTTAAATTTGATCCCTTGATAATCATTGTCTATATCAGTATCTGGTGCGATGACAGCGGTAGTATATGTGTAGCCGGACATGTCAATGTCGGCAGTCAGAATAAAGCACTTGTCGTAGTCCTCCGGGTGATAATGCATGGCATCCAGATGCTCCGGCAGGCTGATTTGATAGGGATCAGTTTCCGTTCCCGTTCCGCCGCCATACTGTGCCCATACCCCTGCTGCGCAAACCAATACCGCCAACCACACGAATCTAAGAAAACGACCTGTCCTGGCCATATCCATCCCTCCGTATATGTTGATACCTATAAATATTGTACCGGATTTAGCCGGAATATCAATTCCAAATCTCCGGATCTTGTGTCGGATCGGGTAAGATTCTCTTGCAGGAGGCGATTCGCTCATGGTATGATAATCATGGAGTCTATGGTGGTAAAAATGAAGAAATAGGGGTCCGACGATGGTTTCCGATACACGAACTAAAATCCTGTTGATTTGTGTCTTGTTCGGCATGTTTTACGCCGCAGCAATGGCTGCGCGGTACGGGGGGCGAACCGCCGCCAGGGGAATGAACGAGGGAATGTACAACCGCCAGGATCCGCGCCAGCAGCAGCAACAGATCCAGCAGGAAAAACAGGCCCGCCTGCGCGAGATGATCACCGCGGCGGCAACCAACGTCGACACGATTCTCAAAGAGGTCCTGACCCGGATCAACGACCGGCAAACGCCCGAAGCGCAACTGTTGACCGACGCCGAAGCGGCGATGAAGGAATCGGGAGCCTACATGAGCCGGGTGGAGAAGGACGCCCAGTGCCAGTTCTTCATGCTGCAGTCGTGGGTCAGCTATTTTCAGGGCGATCTGCCGCAAGCGACGATGGCCTCGACCAAGGCCTATGGACTGGATGAGGATAATCACGATGCGTATGTGACCCAGGCGGCGATGGCGTTCTTTGCCGACCGTACGCCGATCATCAAACGTCCTGAACCTGTGCGGGCATTACAGACCAATGATCGCACGATGATAAACGATCCGTATAACCGCCGTCGCCAACCTGTCGTCCGACAGCGGCCGAATGAGATGATGCGCAACGAAACTGTCAATGTGCCGACCAGTTCCGGGAATATTCTGCAGTATGATCCGGACTCCATCGTGACAGGCCTGCTGGGCAAGTCCCTGCCGTCGATGCAGATGCAGTGCATGGACTCTTCCGTGATTGCCTACAACGCAATGGGCGATACGTTATGTGCACTAATCTGGCAGGTGGGGATTGAACCGGCCGAGGTTGCAAGGCCGGCAGAGCCGAACAATGTGCCGCCACGGATAAATCCAACGTTGACAGGCAGTCCCCGAAGTGTGGATTCGGCACGTCCGCAAACCATGACGAATCGCCCCTCACGAGACTCCTATGAAGATCCTCGGGCAGGTCGAGGCGGCGCCTCTTCCGGAAGAGGGTATTATGATGAAGGGATGCCACCTTCCCGGGATATGTATAGTCCGTCGTATGGTTCTACGGCGGCAAAACCCACACTGACTTCGGAAACCGAGGCCTTTTCCGGACTGTTTCAGGAGTACAGCGCCCTGCCGGCTGTCAAGTTTGTCGGCTTGAACATTGATGTTCCGGCTGCGCGGCGAGAGGTCATACAGCAGATCGTGATACATCCCTGGCCATGGGCGCATGTCTCTGCGACGAATCCAAGGTCTGGGGCGACGGCTTTGATGCAATTGCTGGACTCGCCTGCGATTGATAAGACCCGGCCGATCCTGGTTGTGGCCGACGGTACAGGTACGATCAAGTATGCAGGACCTGCGACCGGTTTTGTCGCACCGACACTCCTGCAACAAATGGTTCAAAACGGAGTGATTACCAACGGCACTTCAGTGGCCCAATCTTCAGCTCCATCCAATCCTCTGATGCAGATTTTGCAAGGGATAGGTGGAGTACAACCTTCCACTCCTGTCCAGGAAGCAAATCCCACTCTGACATCGAACCAGATAACGAGTAGTGCAAATCAAAACCTGGTGGGGCAAAGGATTGGGCCCCTGCAGTTGCATGGTATGAATTCTACCGAGTTGGCCTATCAGCCCGGCGCGGACACAATGTGTGCCCTGGTCTGGCAAACAGGTATCAGGCCTGCGGGGTCAAACGAGCCCAATATTGTCCCGCCCCTGACTAGAATGACTCCTCGAACGGAGCTTGCACGACCGGCTGAAGCGAATAATGTCCCCCCTGCCACCACCGGTCGACCCAGTCGACCCGCGACAACCCGACGCGGGGAAACGGTCAGACGTACAGAGCCTGTCAGGCGTCCGGGTCCGGAGTCGTATAGAAATGAGAGAGAACGCGATATGCAGCGCCGGGATCCCCGTAATCCCAGCGGTATTGATCCGGATTATGCATATGACAGAAACGTTAATCGAGGGCGGGAATCGGGCCGTGCAAGAACGGCAGTTGAGACAAGGCCAACGATCGAATCGGAAACGGCCGCTTTTGCGAACTTATATGCTAAATATTTTGACCGCCCCGGTATCAAATTTGTTGCGATCAATACCGATGATCCATCGGTCCGTCCGCAGGTCCTAGAGCGGATCCTTGCTCACCCCTGGCCCTGGACGCAGGTGATGGGCAAAGACCCGGCTTCGGGAGCGATGCCATTGATGCAATTGTTGCAATCGGCCCAAGCTAACTTCAGTGAACCTTCCCTGTTGATTGTGGATGCGATGGGAACCGTCAAGTATAAGGGACGAGCCAGTGGCGATGAAGCAATTTCGATCCTGGCCCAGATGGAACAAAGCGGCTTGATTCCTGCACAGCCTATCAGCTCGAATGTTATACCTACTTCGGCAAATCCGTTGATGCAAATGATACAAGGCATGGGTAACTCT
This sequence comes from Sedimentisphaerales bacterium, assembly GCA_016926155.1. Classification (GTDB taxonomy): domain Bacteria; phylum Planctomycetota; class Phycisphaerae; order Sedimentisphaerales; family Anaerohalosphaeraceae; genus JAFGGE01. Next base: position 31,751 of record JAFGPC010000062.1, on the reverse strand, counting down.
GCCGCCGAACCGGTGACACCCCTAAAACCGAATCCTGTATCCCCGCCCCGCCGGACGGGGATTCCGCAAACTCAAGTGACCGATCCGGATGAGAATTATATTGATGATCACACCCTGGCGGATGCGGCTAAAAAGTTGGAGTTTGCCAAGGCTTTTGTCTCAATCGGACGAAAACGGTACATGACCAGTAAGCAAGGCGTGGATGCCTGTCGTGAAATTATTCAGAAATGGCCTAATACTAAATATGCCGAAGAAGCCCGGCAATTACTTCGTCTTGTACCTGAAAATGAACGCAAAAGGTATAACATTACAAACGAAGAACTTGGACTGTAACAAATCGAAACCGTCAACTCGATTTCACGGAGGAAAGACGATGATCACCGCGACACAAACCGGGAGTATTCCCACGATTGCGATCACAGCCGATTGTCTTCCGCAGGCCTGGGAGCAGGCGGTTTTGGCCGTCTGGGACAATGGTGTCGAGGTCAGAACCCAATACGATAAACCCGACGATCCGCCCAGTAAGGACGCTACGGTCATGATCACCGTCACCGATCCGTTCAACGAGCCGCGGATTCATAAAAACTTTCCCGGCGGACCGGAAGAGCTGGAGGCGTATAGACAGGAAGTCGTCAACGGTATCCACGATCACTGGATCGATCCTGTCGCCGGCAAGTGGACGTATACCTACCATGAACGATTGTTCTCCTATTGCCCTACCGAAGACCTGCGTAATCCGGACAGTCCCAAGCCGTTTGCCGCGATAGACCAGATTCGATACATCATCGATAATCTGACTCGCACCGGCCATTCACGGCGGGCCCAAGCCATCACATGGATGCCGACAGCCGACCCGACAACAGATGATCCGCCCTGCCTGCAGCGGATCTGGTGCCGCCTGATCGACGACGGCGGTGAATGGGTACTGAACATGAACACACACTGGCGATCCCGTGACCTTTATAAGGCATGGTTCATGAATGTCTACGCCCTGACTGATCTGCAACGAACTATTGCCGATGAAATTGCTGCTCGTATCGATAGGTCGGTTCGCGTGGGACGATATGTCGATATCAGCGATTCTCTGCATATCTACGGTTCCTACTTTCATGACGCTGAAAAAGAAGTTGAAAAGATGCGGACCAGCCCATATACCGGCCGAGCGTGGGAAAGCACGCATCCGGCGTTTGCTATGATGACCGAGGAAGCCCGGCAGAAACTGGCCCAGGATCCGGACTGGTACGCCAAGGCCAGAGGCTGATTGGCAAATCTTGTTTCGAAGCAGACCGCATTTTTCATTGCGTAAGTTGATTTTGCCGAGTATGTTGTGGGGGGTATGAAATCTTGCCTCGAAAGTTGTTCCCGGTCTATTCGGATTCGAACGGCAAATCGGATGGGAAATTCAGGACAAGGATCAGGACATGAGTAATGGAGAATCAGCCGAGAGGCTGGATTTTATTCGGCAGATCGTGGCCGAAGATTGTGAAACCGGCAAATGGGATGGCCGGGTAGTGACACGTTTTCCCCCCGAACCTAATGGTTATTTGCACATCGGTCATGCCAAGAGCATCTGTCTGAACTTCGGTATTGCCGCCGAATTCGGAGGACGCTGCCATCTTCGTTTTGACGACACCAATCCGACCAAGGAAGAGGAAGAGTATGTCGAGTCGATCAAAAACAATGTCCAATGGCTTGGCTGGGACTGGGGGGAGCATCTGTATTTCGGTAGCGACTACTTCAAACAGATGTATGAATGGGCGGTCCAGTTAATCAAGGCCGGTAAAGCATATGTTTGTGATCTGACTGCCGAGCAGACGCGCGAATATCGTGGTACGCTTACCGAGCCAGGCAAGGAAAGCCCCTACCGCAATCGCGGCATCGAGGAAAATCTCGATTTGTTTGAAAGGATGCGGAACGGCGAGTTTCCAGACGGCAGTCGGACCTTACGGGCCAAAATCGATATGGCCCATCCCAACCTGAATATGCGCGATCCGGTTATGTATCGCATTCTGCATGCTTTGCACCATCGTACCGGCGACGCATGGTGTATCTATCCGATGTATGACTGGGCTCACGGACTGGAGGACAGTATCGAGAACATCACGCATTCGATCTGTACACTGGAATTCGAAAATCATCGGCCACTGTATGACTGGTTTCTCGATCAGCTTGGCATCTATCATCCACAGCAGATCGAGTTTGCCCGGTTGAACCTGACCTATACCGTCATGAGCAAGCGCAAGCTGTTGCGGCTTGTGCAGGATGGACATGTCAACGGCTGGGACGATCCGCGGATGCCGACGATCAGTGGTATGCGACGGCGCGGCTACTCGCCGGCGGCTATCCGCGAGTTCTGCAGGATCATCGGTGTCAACAAGTTTAACAGCACTGTGGATTTTCAATTGCTGGAACACTGCTTACGCCAGGATCTCAACAAGACCTCGCCGCGTGTGATGGCTGTCTTGCGGCCGCTTAAAGTTGTTATCACAAATTATCCGGATGGTCAAACCGAACAGATGGAGGCGATTAACAATCCGGAAAATGAGTCCGCCGGAACCCGAAAGGTGCCGTTTTCCAAAGAACTCTATATCGAACAGGATGACTTCATGGAAAATCCGCCGAAGAAGTTTTTCCGTCTGGCGCCGGGGCGGGAAGTACGCCTGCGATACGCTTATTTTATCACCTGCACAGATGTCATCAAAGACCGGGAAGGAAATGTAATTGAATTGCGTTGTACGTACGATCCGGCTACAAAGGGCGGGGATGCTCCGGACGGTCGAAAGGTCAAGGCCACTCTGCACTGGGTCAGCGCCGCCCATGTGCTGGATACCGAAGTACGGCTGTACGACCATTTGTTTACACAGGAAAATCCCGATCAGGTTGAAGAAGGACAGGACTTCACCGTCCACCTGAATCCTAATTCTTTAGAGGTACTCACCGGCTGCAAAGTCGAACCTTCTCTGCAAAACGCTGAAGAGATGTCTCGATACCAGTTTGAACGTTTGGGTTATTTCTGTGTCGATCCGGATTCCTCCTCCGAACGGATGATCTTCAACCGCACGGTTACGCTACGCGACACCTGGGCTAAAGAGCAACAAAAGCAAAAATCATAGCAAGAAATCTTTTTTCGTCCCAATTCAGTCATCCGTCACAATCCGAAAGGTAATATTGCAGGTATTTTGCAGTAGACAATTCTTCCAATCCTTTCGTCCTCAAGGATCACAATCTGTTTAGAGTTTTTCACTTTCTTCTTGAATTTCAGTATCCGGAGTGATACGTTTAAATGCGCCAATATGTGGCTTGTATCACTTGGAGGATGGAAATGTATGTGTCGAATGGGTGTTTTTCCAACTCGTCGGCCTCTCATTCCGCCGGATGGATCAAAAACGGCAGAAGATGTCGCAGTATATTTCCCCTTTTCCCCTCTTCCGACAATCCCTGTCCGGATCAGCATACTTATGAAAGAAATTAATCTATTTCACTTTATGAATCGGAGGAAATGAAAATGAGAGCGAGTAAAGTATGTGTTTTATTTGTAATAATGTGTTTTCTTGGAGGATATATGTGGGCAAATATTCCTCCTATTCCCGCCGAGGTCAGTTGCAGGACAGAAGGCGGAACCCGTGCTGATGAAAATCGCAGCGACAGCAGCAAGCTCAGCGTCAGGGCTTCCTCGAATGGAGGCAAATCCTGGATCAAATTCAACCTTGGCGACCTGGATGTCGGCAGCCTGGAAACAGCCATGCTGACCGTGTCTCTGCACGAGGGAAAAGACGGTAATCAAAGATGCGATGTTTCTTATGTCAACGATGACTACCGCGAAAATATTGACTGGGGAGAAAGAGACATTACCTGGAACAATGCGCCCGGTAACAATCCTGATGATTTAGGATTGCTGGATCCGACCCAAACAACCCTCCTGACAACAATAGAGTTTACCGATGGAATGGCAGGGGATTCGTTCGATATCGATGTTCTGGAGGCTCTGCAGAACGACACGGACGGAATCGTACAGTTTGTCCTGCATAATTCTCCCAATCTTCTCAATTTTTCCACGCATGATCATGACGTGGAAGCACAGCGGCCCGTCATCAATGTGACCGAACGGCTCAAAGGCGCCCGTAATCCGATCCCCGCTCACCGGGCAAATACCATCCCTACAAGCCTGTCGGCTTTGTCCTGGACGAATCCGGATCCCAATACTCCCGGTAATTCCATTTTCTGTGATGTTTATTTTGGCACCGATCCGAATCGGATGCAAATGGACATAGTTATGCTCGATGCAGATGTCTCAAGTATTGAACTGAGTGCGGCCAATTTCCCCAGTTTCGTCCCGCTGGCGAATAGGACAACATATTACTGGATTGTGGATTGCCACGATCCCAGCCTGGGAGAGCCGCCGGCCGATCTGATCCTCGGTTCGACCTGGAATTTCTACACAAACAATAATGATGCGCCTATCGTCGACGCCGGCCCGGATCAGGTAGCATGGCTCGGCATGAGCGGCACACCCGGCCAGGAAGTAATCCTCCTGGAAGGCGTTACGTCTGATGACGGATTGCCCAATCCTCCCGGGGCTTATACTGTGCAATGGACCCAGGTGGCTAATGGCGCCCCCGGACTGACTATCAGCCCCGACAATACTGAAACAACATCCGTAACAATCAGAGCCAGAGGCACATACGAATTCATGCTGACGGCGGACGATAGCGAATGGCAAACCTCCGATACGGTTCAGATTGTCGTTGGAGACAATCCCTGTGATGCCTCCCACTTAAACACGGGGGATCCATACAATGCAGCGGATCAGAATGAAGACTGTATTGTGGATCTCGAGGATTTCGTAGCCCTGATCGCTGTCAATTGGCTGGATTGCACGGATGTTCTAACCGGTTGCGGTAATTGATGATGCTATTTACAAATTAAATCCGAAGTACAATACTCAGGCCCGCATTTCTCTTCGATGCGGGTCTGAGAGTTTTTCTATTTCATGATGAAAGCTTTACAAACAGAAAGGAGATTCGCCGCGAATTTTTATTTTTGTCTTCATTGAGACGGAAATGGTGAACAGAAGGAAACAAGTCGGTTTTACATTAATTGAATTGTTGGTTGTGATTGCCGTAATTGGTATTCTATTGGCGGTTCTCATACCGGCATTGAGTCTGGCCAAGGAACACGCCAAACGAGTAGTCTGTTCATCCCGTCTTAAATCGATCGGCATGGCTCTGGTTCTATATGCCGAGGCCAATGAGGATAAATTGCCTTTGAACGATGATCCGGAACATCCCTACACGGCCTATCGCGGGGATAAAGAATATGCCGACCATCCGACGGGACGAACCCCGATGAAGATGGGCCTGTTGTACGAATCGGGACTTGTTGATGCGCCGCAGCTTTTCTATTGTCCGTCCAATCGGCTGGATTGGCTCAAGTATGAATCCTATATACGGCCTTCTTCATGGGGTACTTTGCCACAGGACTATAATGTTGAGACCGAGAGTAATAACTGGGTGCGAATCGGATATTGCTATTATCCGCAAAGTACTGAAAAAGATGTGAATCGATTTCCTCTGGTCGCGGGGAAATATGGCAAGGTTGACCGTAACAAGTCTGTTGTTACCGACATTATATGGGACTACGACAACCTGTCTCATGTGACCGGCAACAACCCCAGAGGATTAACGGCGTTATTCGGTGATGGACATGTTAATTTCACCATTACAAAAGAAGCGTTCGATCCGTCTCTGTGGCAGGATACGGTTCGACCTGGTTCAATCGAGTTTCGGACAATTCTGAATTTGCTCCGACCGTAATCGGACACACAGAAAAAGGGAGTCATTTTCAATCCTTGAAAAAAACCGGAAATTCGTGTAGGCTGAATAACAGGAAGGAATTGAAAAAAATGGACTTGTTGCTTATCTAGGCCTGCTATTCGAAGGAGATGTCGTATGACAAAACAAACACGCCGACAATTCTTGCAAGACTCTATGTTGGTGGCGGCTTCTGCAGTGTATGTAGCCCCTGCACTGAACAGTGTGGCCGGCGCCCAAACCAAAAGCCCCAACGAAAAACTGGTTTGCGCTGTGATCGGCTGCCGAGGTCGCGGCGGGAACCACATCGACGCCTATGCCGGCCGAAAAGATTGCGAGATTGCGTATATCGTTGATGTGGATGAAAAAGCGGGACAACAACAATGCGCCTCCGTGGAAAAAAAGACCGGTCGCCGACCCAAATTTGTCACAGACATGCGTATTGTATATGATGACAAATCGGTTGACTTCATTTCGACAGCAACTCCGAATCATTGGCATGCGCTGTGCGGCGTATGGGCCATGCAGGCAAGTAAAGACGCCTACATCGAAAAACCGATCAGTCATGATATCCCGGAAGGAACGGCGTTGGTAGCCGCCGCCAAAAAATATGCCCGCATTTGCCAGGTGGGCACACAATGCCGTTCTAATCCAGCTATTCAAAATGCCATGAAATTCATTGCCGACGGCGGTATCGGAGAGGTGAAACTGGCACGAGGTTTATGCTACAAACGCCGAAAATCCATCGGGCCTCTGGGCAACTACACGAACAAGATTCCGAGTGAGGTCGATTTTAATCTATGGAGTGGACCGGCCCCTTATACAAATCCCAAGCTTACCCGACCTCAGTTCCATTATGACTGGCACTGGCAGCGGCTATATGGAAATGGCGATTCAGGGAACCAGGGACCGCATCAGACGGACATCGCCCGATGGGGACTGGGCATCAATCGTCATCCGGTCAGTGTGATTGCCTACGGGGGCCGTCTGGGTTATCAGGCCGAACGCAATGATCCCAACTATGTGGACGCGGGAGATACCGCCAACACTGAAGTGGCGATCTACGATTACGGTGACAAGTGTATGGTCTTTGAGACGCGAGGCCTTTCCGTCGACAACTCAGCGGACAAACAAATCAATACCATGTTTGGCAGTACAACAGGCAACAAAATCGGCGTCATCTTCTATGGTTCCGATGGCTATCTGGTCCAGAGGACCTATACCAACTGTATTGCATATGATCTGAAGGGTAACATAATCAAAGAATTTAACGGTGGAGGCAACCATTACGGGAATTTCCTTCAGGCGGTTCGCAGCCGAAAATCAGAAGAACTCAACTCCGACGCCTTCCAGGGTCATCTTTCAGCGGCGTTGGCACATCTGGCTAATATCAGTTACTACCTTGGTGAAGACAATAAAGTATCTCCCGCCGAAGCCAAGGCGATTCTGGAAAAGGTCAAGAGCCGGGACAACAATGTGGAAACGTTGAGCAGAACCTTACAGCATCTCAAGGATAATGGTGTCGATCTGGCCAAATACCCGATTTCGATGGGACCATTGCTTCAGTTCAATCCTGAAAAAGAAATCTTTACCAACAGTGCCGCCGCGAATGAGATCCTGCATCGCCAATATCGTGCGCCGTTTATTTGTCCAACCGCTGATAAGGTTTAATCGATACGAAGATACAGGAAGACGAATTTGGGATAATCTAAGAATTTGGGAAGGCATAAAAAACGGCCCTGGCTGCAGAGCCGGGGCCGGCATGTCTGTTTTTATTCCAGGTCCAGGGTCGGTTTTAGGCTGTTTCCCCTTTTTCCTTCTCAGCCTTTTCCCGCTGGATCGCTTCGTACACTTCTTTACGATGAACGGAAATTTCGCGAGGTGCGTTGATACCGAGCCGGACCTTATCACCGCGAACATCGACGACTGTAATTTCGACGTCGTCGCCGATCATGATTGATTCATCTTTTTGTCTGCTTAGGACCAACATTATCTCGACTCCTTCTAGTTCTGCTGGTCGCCCCGACCAACTGCTCGCGGGTGCTTACGGTAACCTTTTCTCTTATCAATATTTATACGCCGGTGACTCGCCCCTTGCCGACTCTTTTCTATCGGCAGTCCAGCCCGGTCACTGCAACAAGTAATACCATCATCGGCGTTTTTCCGGAGGGCAAGTAGTAAATTTTCCGCATTTGGAGACTCGATCTGTCTTTATCGGTCCAAAACGATATTAACCTTTTTACAAAAAGAACTTATGTACGAATGAGCGATTTGAAAAAGATACTATCTAATAAAAAAGGGGGAAACTTCATACACCACCTTCTCTTTATTCGATTGCACAGAGGGAATTGTTCGTATGAGCTTGCGTGAACTCTTGTAAGTACTTGTAAATATAGAACTTACTGTAAGTCGTTTTTTCGGTGATATTCCATTTTAACAGCGGTCCAATACCCGGCTACGGACCCAAGGGCAGCCCAGGAAACCATTTGGATCGGCAGAATGGCACACACAGGTCTGGGGAAAAAAGCAGCCGGATAATTATCAACCATGTGTCCCAAAACATCAGGCTTGGAAGCGACGAAGACAATTACGACATAAACCACGATAGCAGAAGATATTACGGTAACAACGTAGTTGACATCCAAAAAACGCTTTATGAACCAGGCAGCCAGACCGAAAGCCACAAAAACCGCAAAAGCGATCTGTCCATTGCCGGGTTGGGCTACGACCGAACCAATTTGGGCGTCAAAAATACGGACTCCCTGGGCGAAAATACCCAGAGCAATCTGCCCGATAATTACCGAGATAACCAGGGCTGCCAGGATATTAACTACATTATTCCCCTTGGAATTGGCCGGGTCCTGGCCCGGTATATCCGGCGGCTGTTTACGAGTAATGGCTCTGCCGACAAAAACCCCGGCGTAACCGGCTACTACGATAGCAAGCCAGAAAAAGCCTTCCCGGCTAAGGGAACTATAAAGTAACTGCCTTTGCGCAAGAGTACTGTTGGCTCGAATAAGAGAGAGCATGTTCCCGGATCGGAGCGTCCAGAAACACAAACCTGCCGGAGCGGCCAAGGGAGCAACATACCAACCGTAGGGATACGCCAGGAAGAAACCGATAAGTCCCGAAGCAAACGCCAAAGCTATACATACTGCCATATCCGGGATACTGACCGAGTCTCCGAAGAGAGTGATGCCTCGTTCCGGATCGGTAGGCATAATCAAAGGCTGGGCAATCAGGCCCAGTAGAAGAATCCCAACGCCCATCGCAGCCACGATCCGTAATCTCATCCGCCAGGTTAATTCCATTCGTTTACATCCTATGTTTACAGAACGAAGAATCCTAACGCCCAAAGGCAAATTGGTCAAGAGATTTGTCTATACGGTATTCAATCTAAATCCATCCGATTCTGTCCCGAAGTTCATAGGCCCTTTTACTCTCCTGCCGGACCGGTCTTTCTCGTTCCGGCATACAGCTCATATTCCAGCAGCCGGCACTCGATTTCAGCATTGAAAAAGGGAATACGCCTTCGTGTTCGCAGACCGACCTTCTTGGCCAAGTCCAGGTTGCCTGTAAATATATAACCTGTCCAACCGCAGCATCGCCGTTTAAAAAAATCGCCGATCCTGCCATAGGTCTCTTCCAGAGCCCTGATCTGGCCAAGCCGCTGCCCATACTCCGGATTCATGATAACAATACCCGGATCATCCTGTATGGGTGTTTCAGAAAAATCGCAGACCTGAAACTCGATCCATTGATCCACACCGGCGGTCTGAGCATTCTTCTTTGCCGCCTGAATCGCTTTCGGGTCATGATCCGTCGCCCAGATCGGCCTGGGTTTATGCGTTTTGGTATAACATCGACTATCGTTCAGTGCCTTGGTCCGCAGCGATTGCCAAAAGTCCTTTTTACAATTCTTCATCTCTAGAAAGGCATAGCTGCTTCGCAATAAACCCGGGGCCTTGCGTATCGCTATCAATGCCGCCTCGATTGCCAGTGTCCCACTGCCGCACATTGGATTTAATAATGGAACCGAGCCGTCATATTTTGTTGCCAGAAGTACGGCTGCTGCCAGCGATTCACGCATCGGAGCGCTATGAGGCATCTTACGATAACCGCGATCTGACAATTTCCGTCCGGACGTATTCAAATACAGCCAGGCCTTGTCCCCCTTCCAGTATAAATGAAAAAGCAATCCTTTTCGCTCTTTGCCGGAATCAGGTCGCGAACCGGTTTTCTCAAGAATCCGATCAACGATTGCATCTTTAACTTTGAGATTGGCGAACATCGTATTGTTGATGCTGGGTGTATCCACGCGGCTGACAATACTGATATAACCATTTCTATCAACAAGTTGTTCCCATGCGTAATCGAACACCTCTTCGTAAAGTTGTTGTGGAGATCGGCAGCGGAATGATTTGATCAGCAGCATGACGTTATATGCCGTACGAAGATACAGATTCAATTGCATGACATCTTGGAGGGTGCCTTTAATTTCGACACCGGTCTCGTGCTTTAAGTGAATAGAGTAACCCAGATCCATCAACTCCCCTTCCAAAAAAGGTGTCAAACCCAGGCCACAAGATATCTGAATGATATATGTTTTATCGGAGTCCATAAGTTACGGACGATAATCCCGTTTGGCCGGATGCTTGCTGAGAAACTCGACCAGCAGAGTGATAATCGAATCCAGGTCTTTGATAGAAAGCACTTCCACGGGCGTATGCATATAGCGGTTGGGAATGCTGACCAGTGCAGTTGTTGCTCCGCCACGTGACAACTGCATCGCATTGGCGTCCGTACCGGTTCCGCGCGGTATGGCGCTGATTTGTACGGGGATGTTGAGTCGCTTGGCACATTTTTCCAGTTCATTTTCTAAAACAGGATTGATATTGGCCCCGCGATGCAGGTTGGGTCCCTTGCCAAGCGTGACTTCACCCAATTGCTTTGGGTCTGTTTCCGGGTGATCGGAGGCAAATCCCACATCAATCGCAATCCCGGCATCGGGATGTACCGAATAGGAAGAAGTAATCGCACCGCGCAGGCCAATCTCCTCCTGGACGGTTGCTACGCCAATTACGGAGATATTCAATTTGCGTTTGGACAATGCCCGCAGCACCTCGGCAACTATGAACGCTCCGGCCTTGTCATCCATAGCGCGGGAAACGATCTTTTCCTTACCGAGACGTCGACACTCGACATCGACAACAAGGGCATCGCCCACGGAGACAAGTTTCTGAGCCTCCTTCTTCGAATCCGCGCCGATGTCTATCCAGATATTTTCCATCTCGACGTTTTTTTTGCGTTCTTCCGGTTTCATCTGGTGGATTGCTTTTCGTCCAATCACACCAAAGACGGAGCCCTTTTGTCCTATGATCTTGACGCGTTGGCCGACCAGCAGCGCCGGGTCCATACCGCCGATCTGTGCTGTGTATAGATATCCTTTGTCATCGATATGAGTAATAATCAATCCGATCTCGTCGATGTGTCCGGCCAGCATAAACTTGAACTTAGCCAACGGATTGAGAACTCCCATCGTATTGCCATGGACATCCGTGATCATTTCGTCGATATAGTCCTTGATACGTTCACGGAACACTTTGGCGGCAGGTTGCTCAAATCCGGAGGGACTGGGCGCTTCCAGTAATTCCTTTAGAAACTTCTCAGCATCTTGTCGCATAGATTTCTTTCCCGGTATTGATTTATGCCGTTTGGTTACTTATGAAAAAGGCGGCCAAAAACAAGTTTATCATTTTGTCTTCGGACAACAAGCTTCCTGGCATGATTGTTTTTTATCCCTCCCACCAACATATATGGGTATATAGGGTACTGTATATACAGCTATATCCTTGTAAACCAAGTTTAACAGTACTGGTATATGAATCCGCCTTGTTGCTTCCGGCAGGCGAATAATAAATCGTTTGCCTTTGTTACTGGTCTGTGGAGGCTGTTGTTCTATCGATTCAACGACGAATTGTGCTTCCTGGAGAGAAACAACTTTTGCAATCAGTTTTTTCCTCCCCCCTACCACAGACCCATAGTAGTGAATATTACAGTTGTCCGATCCCAGATCAATAGCCCGACGAATGCCGACAATATCTCTCTCAAGGATACCCAGATCCAGGCGACTATGATTGACATGGTTGTAGGTGCATTTAACCGACAGCGTCGATCCTTCGAGGCATGATTAGGTAATGACGCCAGTTTTAACTGGTTGTTGTTTATGGATTGATTCAAACGTTCTCTGCTTCTGACAAGCCCATATGGCGAGTAAGACGATCGAATTCATCTAAAGAATAGAAATCAATGATTATTCGTCCTCTCTGACTGCGTTTGCGTGTCTGAATTTGAACACGTGTACCGAGAACTTCCTGCAATTGTTTTTCAAGATCCGATACATTAGGATCTTTAACGGTTGTTATAGAGTCCTTTTTTACTCCTTCCACAGTTAGACGAACGATTCGTTCCACTTCTCGAACACTTAGCCGCCCTGCCATTGCACGATTAGCTAACTTACGTCGAAGTTCATCTGAAGGTAGGGATAAAATAGCTCTTGCGTGCCCCATGGACAACTTACATTCGATTAACATCTGTTTCACATCGGAGGGCAGATCCAATAAACGAATGTGATTAGATATAACTGTGCGATCTTCACCTAGGCGGTCTGCGGCTTCAGTTTGATTGATTTTAAAAGTTTCAAGATAATTCTTATATGCCAAGGCCCTTTCGATTGGATTAAGATCAGTACGATGAATGTTTTCTACTAAGGCCAATTCAAGCATTTGTTCTTCGTCGGCCTGTCTAACTATCACGGGAACTTTTAACAAACCGGCGTCCTTAGCAGCACGAAAGCGACGTTCTCCAGCGATGATCTCATAACCCATATTTGTCTTTCGAACAAGAATAGGTTGGATAACACCGTTAGACTGAATAGACTTGGATAAATCTAATAAATCATGAGGATCCCATGTGGTTCTCGGTTGATAAGGATTCGGGTGAAGATCATTAATAGACAACTCAAAACAAGAGGCTTGAAGTTCCATATCTGGCACAAAAGAAGGATCAGGTATAATTTCCTCCTCAGATGACAAAGGAGATGAGCTTATAGGACCCAAAAGGGATTCAAGACCCCTGCCGAGATGTGGGCGTTTTTCTTTTTTTGACATTTCTTGGCCACCTTAATAAGCATAAAAAAATCAGTAAATGGAAAATAAAGAAAATACAATTAACAAAGTATTCGGAAAATGGCCAGTTTTTTCTTTGATGTTTCACGTGAAACAATGAAACAAAAAAAAGAAGGTCAGGAAGAAAAAGGAATAAATGATAAATTCACTGTTTCACGTGAAACATCTATTTAAAGCGAGAAAGACGGAAACTGCAGTAAATAAAAGAATTTTCTTTAAAAGCATAAAGGTGTATCGTGGTTGAATTGTAGACAAGGAATATTTCATTAAGGAGCAATTCGGTTCCAACAATAGGCAAAGAAAATATTTTTCTAGAAAAATAGTATCCGTAGGAATTGATTATGAAATGTGGAAGTAGATAATAGAAAAGCGATCTATTGATTTTTATAGGATCGTAAAAATTTTAGGTTTTGTTATCAGTTATATGACGAAACAATCATATAACATTCAATTGAGACACATGTGATGTATTAAAGAAATGATAAGATAAGAAATTCTAAGGAAAGCGTTTCAATAATATTCATATAACATGCATAATTAGTTATATATAATACTTTTATGTATTTCTTGTTCAATAAACAAGGTGTTTTCAATCTGTATTATGAATTCTTGACAATTGTTCAACACCGTATAAGGCCGAGATTTGAGTATTCGCTAAATCCAAGGAATCACGTGGAATAATAATAGTGGGATTATCCTGTTCAAAAGAAAAAGTATGATACAGGCCTGGTTTCGCTGTCTTTATTGCCAAGAGAATATCGGACAATTGCCTTATCGGCGTACCATTGCACTCTTTGACTACTAAACGCCCCAGGGAATGATAACCAAGATTGATCTGATGAGGGAATACGTAACTCAGAAGTACAATATCCTTTCGATCTTCTGAAGGATTAAACATAGCTTGCCGATAATAATGATAAAGATGGGGGGGGACCTTTCCAGACCAATCTTCTCCCCACATGGATAAATAATTGCGTGTCAATTTCTGGAAGATATACCCGCCGATAACGATATATTCGGGCGAGATATCATATTCATAATAGGGAATAAGCATTTCAGAAGCTTTGAAATTAAGAGCTTGAACTGTTAGCTGAATTTCACGTCCAGTTCGCCAGACAGTAATTGGAATCAGTTCACCGGATTGATGAATGGAAAAAAGATAGTGATAGGCAATTCGCCCATACAATTCATGATCAAACTGTCCTGTTGCGTCAATTTTATGACCATCGATGGAGAGAATAACATCTTCACTTTGAAGCTCCTTGCTGCCGGAGCCTAGATTATATACCTTACTGACATAAATGCCGTTACTAATCTCTGGGGGGATTTTTAAGTAATGACGCAAATGGGGATTTATAAGAATATTACCCTCGAAACCTTCTGCCGCAAATCCAAGATACAGGTCATCATAAGAATCCTCCAGGAAGGCATTAATGGTTTCTGAAGGGATTAATCCGCTTTCTCCATTATCAGTATTGGCCCAGCAGGCAATCCCGATTGCCTTGTCGTCAAGTGTATATAACCTTCCGCGGCCACTGGACTTACCTGTATTTCCAGCGATAAAATTCAGAAAGCGAGCGTAGGAAACTGTTGAGGATGTGACCTCCGCCCGATCGAGATACCCACGACCGGTTTTTACCTGTCCGTCATCGGAAAGCCAGTAAGCCATCAGATCTGCACCCTCAGAATACTCCTTGTCAAAGATAACAGGATCAAACGGGTCGCCGGCTGAATTTGGATCGACATTCAGAAGACAGAGATTACTTTCATAATCAACCACCTTCACGGTAGCGGTGATAAACTCATTTTTACCATGTCTTCGAAGCTTTACAAAAGCGGCATCGGCCACGTTCCATGCCGTTGTCAGAATCTGGTAGGGCCCAACTGCGGTGCCAAACCCAGTTCTCGTGGTTAAATCAGGCGTTTTCCAAGGCTGAAACTGCTCATAGGAATAGGCGGTTACTTCTACATAAACCAGAGAATTTTGTAGTAATTCCTCCTTTTCTGTATTGATTTCTTTGGTAGAGGAACTTAACGATTCGACACAACCGCTTTGAGAAAGACAAAAAGCTGCAATAATAACGCTAATATAAGATTTAATTTCCATCAGGATTATCCCTCTAGATTGGTTTCAGCAGGTACTTGGTATTTTTCAAGAATCAATGGATGACGCTTGTTCGCTGCTTCCGCATTGAGAATAAGTGGCATTTCCGAGTCAACAAATTCAAGGATACAGAATCCGTCGATATTCAATTTAAAAGCATCTACAAGGTCATTTAAACTCCAAATCTTTATCCCATTGACTTTTTCCACAACCCGATCCTCAAATCCCCCGGCATAAACATTTACCTCGTCCGGGAGGATTTCAGAGAGTACGACGTATTCTTGTCGTTCGGGATCTTTATTCAGATAGATAGAATCGGAAAACAGATATCGTAAATAGGGGGGGATATCGCTGATCCAGTTACGTCCCCAGACTTCCAGATAATTACGGGTAACCGGCACAAAGGTAAGACCTGCAAAAACAACATAACGCGGCTGCTGGTCAAAATGTCGAGAGTAATCCAGGATAGGACGATTCAATGCTATGGTCACATCCGCGGTTTTTTCCTGTCCATCTCTGTAGAAGACAAGATTGACTTTGTCACCGATCTGTTTGCGTTCGATAATTTCGGACATATGTATAAAACGACCGTCAATCCGGATCATACCGTCATTATCAATATCATAATCGTCGATTTTCGTAATGACGTCTTCGCGCTGAAGAACACCTTCCACAGAGCTGTGCATCATAGTATTTAAAACCACGATCCCCTCTTTTCCATCAGGGACCTTCAGGTAACGGGAGTAGCTTTCATTATGCAAACCGGGGAAAAAGCTGAATCCCAATGAACCAAAGCTGTCATATTGGCGATCTATGACGTCCTTTAAAAAGTGTCGAATCACAGTCGTCGGGATCATATAGCCGATATTATCGGCCTCGCGGAGGCCCTGAAAGGCAACGCCGACCACTTTTCCATTCTGAACGACCGGACCGCCACTATTGCCGGGATTGATCGCGGCATCGGTCTGGACCACGAGATGGGAATCGGCCTGCGTATGGCTGTAAGTACCCATCTGAACTCGACTTACAACACCTTCTGTAATGGAGACCTGCTGGCCTCCAACCGGAAATCCATAGGTTTGTACGGTAGAATTAACTTCGGGTAGATCCCCGAGTTCTAACGGGATCGTCCCCTCGAAAAAAGATTTATCCAAAACGGTCAACATTGCCAGATCGCAATCATGGCCTACATACATGATAATCGCAGGATATCGCTTGGGAAGATTTTGTTTTTTCACTTCAACATATTTGGCGTTACTGACGTTATGGGCATTGGTAAGAATACGATCTCCCTCAATAATAAAGCCCGATCCAAGCCCCTGGTTCATCGGCCGTTGTTTCCAGGGAGTGACATAGTCGAATTCTTGGGCGACAGCCCGTATCATGATAACCGATTTTTCCAGAGTGGTGTTTTCCCGGCCAGGATCATAGACAGGTTGGGCATAAACCAGAAAAGGAAGCAAAAAAACAGCGGCCATGATAACCAATACAAAATGTTGTTTTGCCCGCATCATTTGGACTGTACCTCCGAACAACGAAAGATTGGGTTCCAATTTACTTCAGAATAATAATATACACTTCTAAATCCATTTGCAAAAGAGTATTCCTATTCAACAAATTTAACAGTATTATTTCTGTGTAAGGGAATTGTTAATACATAAAGATAAGATTATGGGGAGATCTCATGGACGTGTTAGAAGCGATTAATAAACGTTATTCCTGCCGGGACTATCTGGACAGGCCGGTTGAGCCGGACAAAGTGAAGAAAGTTCTGGACGCTGCCCGGTTGGCTCCTTCCGCTCGAAATTTTCAAGATTGGAGGTTTGTCATTGTTACGGATAAGGCCCTACGGGCGAAGATGTCCGAAGCCGCCAATAATCAAAAATTTGTCGGTCAGGCTCCGGTGATTATCGTCGGATGCAGCAATAACAATCATGTCATGCGGTGCGGTCAGGCAGTCGGTCCGATCGACGTTTCCATCGCCCTGGAACATATTGCCCTGCAGGCAACAGCCGAGGGATTGGCGACTTGCTGGATCGGTTCGTTCTATCCGGAGAAGGTACGAACCATATTGGGGATTCCGGACAATATAATGGTTATTGAAATGATGACATTGGGATATCCGGCTGACCAGAAGAAACCCCCCAAACGTGAACCGCTGCAGGCAATTGTGTCCTATGAAAAATGGAGCTTTAAGGCTTAAAGCTCATTATTTCATGTTGTATCCGTTAAAAGAAGATTGATCTGCTATAGCAGGGGGGTATAATACTACCTTATTACTTGACGGGGCCGTCGTATAATGGGAGTACACCGCGGTCGCATCGCGGGGATGCGGGTTCGATTCCCGCCGGCTCCAGTTTTCGTTTGCAGTGATAGTGAGGAGAGATGATTGTCACGTCGTAACGAAAGTGAAGACGGACGATTTCTTGTTTGATGATTTACGACTACCAATCCCATGCTTTTTATTTTTCCACGAAACTGGTATCATAGGTTCTGGAAAGGCTTCCGGCTCTGTTTAAGAAAAATGAACTCGCTGTCTACAAGTTGTAAACAATTATGGAATACAAAGGGCGATATTCAATATTCGATCCGACCGGCATTCAGACTTATCCTGTCTCACAGCGTAGAAATAAGGTAATGTTGGATGATCTGATCGACCCGGAGAAAATTCATACAGACGAATCCCCCGTATCCAAGTCGGTGAATTCCTTACTCCAAACCATTGCCGGTGCGATAGCAGGTGCCCGGAAGCATAACAAGCCGGTGATTGTATTTACCGGAGCGCATGCCATTAAAAATGGGCTTGGCCCGATCCTGGTCGATCTGGTCGGCAGGGGAGTGATCACACTCGTTGCCGGTAATGGCGCCACGGCAATTCATGACTTCGAATTGGCATTAATCGGGCAGACCAGCGAAGATGTGCCACGCGCTTTGCAGGAAGGTCAATTTGGCATGGCGCACGAATTTTCTCACATCAATACGGCATTGTCCGTCGGAGATCAGAATTTACTTGGTTACGGCGAATCGCTGGGTAAGATGATTTGTGAAGAATCTTTTTGTCGTGAAGTGTCGAAGAGGATCGAAGGCGGCAAAAAGACAATCCGATTTCAATACCCACAAGTGAGTGTGTTGGCAACGTGTTATCACAAAAATGTTCCTTTTACTGTGCATGTTGGAATCGGTACGGATGTGAACGATCAACATGTTTCGTTTGACGGACGGGCCAAAGGCGGATGCAGTGGTCGGGATTTTCTTATCTTTGTCGAACAGATTGCTCGATTACAGCAGGGGGGGGTTGTTTTGAATATCGGCAGTGCCGTCACCGGTCCGGAGGTCCTGCTTAAGGCTGTCAGCATGGCGGCCAATATCGGCAGGGCTCCAGCCGGTCTGATCACGGCCGATTTTGATCTTCGTCCTCATGATGCCCGACAGATGACCGATGAACAATCGCCGGGCTATTATTTTCGTGATCAGAAAAGCATTGTAACACGCATCCCTGAGGCATTCGGGGGACAGGGATTTTATATATGCGGCGATCAGAAACAAACCTTGCCGCTTCTTTACAGATATATCCTGGAGCAGATGAAGGAGGCTGCAGAATAAACATGGAGTCCGAACAGATCCAATCCATCTTGCATAAAATACATGGAGTCAAGGTCGCGGTTTATGGCGATTTCTGTCTGGATGCATACTGGATTATGAATCCGGATGGTTCGGAGGTGTCGGTCGAGACGGGATTAAAGGCCGAGGCAGTGGATCGGCATTATTATTCGCTGGGAGGGGCATCCAATATCGTTCACAACCTGGCTATACTGCAGCCGGCTGAAATTCGCGTGATCGGCGCCATCGGCGACGATATTTTCGGCCGGGAATTGTTGATGCAGTTGGAACAGCTCGGCATCAACACCGAGTACCTTGTTATCCAGCATGAATCGTTCCATACATGCACGTTTGTAAAACGATATTTGCAGGACCAGGAACAACTGCGGATCGATTTCGGTTTTTCCAATGCACGATCCTCGGAAACGGACAGGCTGCTTCTGGCAGGATTGCGCAGTGCATTAGCCGGTAGCGATGTGGTCATCTTCAACCAGCAGGTTCCGGGGAGCATTCCAAACGACTTATTTATTGAAAAGGTCAACGCTCTTTTTGTTGAATTCAAAGAAAAGATCGTGTTATTCGACTCACGCCATTATGGAAATCGGTTTCGAAATGTGTATCGAAAGGCAAATGACATTGAGGCGGCCCATTTGTGTGGAGTCGATGCGGATAAGGATGACGTAATTACCCTGGCTGATGTACAAGGGTATGCACGCCTATTGTATGACCAGTCGCGTAAACCGTTGTTTATCACAAGGGGATCGAGAGGAATTCTAACCGTCGATCAGGAAGGTGTCCACCATGCCCCCGGTGTTCAACTGTTGAAAAAACTGGATCCGGTCGGGGCCGGCGATACGACCATCAGTGCTCTGGCATTGAGTCTGGGTGCCGGGATTGATCCTCCGAATGCTGCACGATTTGCCAATCTGGCCGCGGCGGTTACCGTTCAGAAACTCTTTCAGACCGGCACCGCTTCTGCGAAGGAGATTCTTGAGATTGGCGCCGGAGCCGATTATATCTATCAGCCGGAGCTGGCCGAAGATATTCGTCAGGCTCGCTATTTATCCGACACAGAGATCGAACTGTGCTGTAACCTGGAGTCCATGCCGACCGGCCGGATGAAACATGCCTTGTTCGATCATGACGGAACGATTAGTACCCTGCGTCAGGGCTGGGAAGCGATCATGGAACCGATGATGATACGTGCTATACTCGGTGATACTTATGATCGTGCCGATGAAACGCTGTACCATAAAGTGCGAAACCGGGTGCGGGATTATATCGACAAATCAACGGGTGTTCAGACGATTGTCCAGATGCAGGCACTGGTGGAGATGGTTTGTGAGTTCGGGGTTGTGCCGGCCGGCCAGATCCTGGATGCATTGGGATATAAGCAGATTTTTAACGAGGCCCTCATGCAGATGGTCCGGCAACGGATCGACAAGCTGAAAAGAGGGCAGCTTGATGCAACGGACTTTACGATCAAGGGAGCGGTTGCCTTTCTGCGGACTCTCCACGAACGGGGAGTCCGATTGTATCTGGCCAGTGGGACCGATCATGCCGATGTGATCGATGAGGCAGAAGTATTGGGATATTCTGATCTGTTCGATGGGGGCATTTATGGTTCAGTGGGGGATGTAGCCAGGGATTCTAAGAAAATGGTTATCGAGTCGATTCTTCGGGACAATCATCTTGGTGGCTCGGAACTGGTTGTGTTTGGAGATGGTCCTGTTGAACTGCGGCAATGTCGTCGGGCAGGGGGGCTGGCCGTCGGAATTGCCAGCGATGAAATCCGCCGTCACGGGCTCAAGACGGAAAAACGAACCCGGTTGATCAAGGCCGGGGCACATCTGATTTGCCCCGATTTTTCCGAATCCGGCTCTTTGAACAACCTTCTGCTTGGACAGGAGTAACCGGAATCGATTGTTATTTGCACCCAGATTCGGTACAATAAAATGTCTGTTTCAAACAGTGTATGAATGACTGGAACTGGGAATGATAACAGGGCGGATACAATCGGATAAAAGCCAAGCAGGTGTGATTTTTGATATCAAACGGTATGCGATTCACGATGGGCCCGGAATTCGCACAACCGTGTTTTTCAAAGGCTGTCCCCTCCAGTGTCGATGGTGCCATAATCCTGAAAGCTGGCGGGCAGAACCGGAATTCGGATGGCGACAATCCCGATGCGTTTTCTGTGGACGATGTATCGACCAATGTCCATCGAAAGCGATTTCATTGAACGGACAAAAGCCGACAACAGACATCGATAAATGCCGCCTCTGTGGGCAATGTTTGGAAATCTGTCCAAGTGGAGCCCGGGAGATCATCGGTAGGGAAAGATCGGTCAACGAAGTTCTTGCCGAGATTAAAAGGGACGTGGTTTTTTACGACCAATCCGGCGGGGGAGTGACATTTTCGGGCGGAGAACCTCTGATGCAGCCGGAATTTCTTCTGGCCCTGTTGTCGGCCTGTCGAAAACAGGAAATCCATACCGCTGTCGATACAAGCTGTCAGGCCGATCCGGACCTTCTTGCTGAAATTGCTTCTGCATGCGATTTGCTTCTGTGCGACATAAAACACATGGATTCGACCAAACACAAGGCCTTAACCGGCGTACATAATGAGCAGATTCTGGATAATATCAGCCGGTTGGCAGCCAACGGTGTGCGTATGTATGTACGTATCCCTATAATTCCGGGTGAGAATGACGACTCTGAAAATATTCAGGTAACGGGACACTTTCTTGCAGACCTGAACTGCGTTGAGAGGGTGGATCTGTTGCCATATAATCGAGGAGGAGTCGAAAAAGCCCGACGTTTGACCGGAGAATTTGACCTGATCAATGTCGAGGCATTAAAGGATGACGGGATGGATGAATGTGTGCAACTCCTTCAACAGTATGGTTTGAAAGTGTCGATTGGCGGGTAATCGTATGAACGAACGTGTACGTAAACTGCGGGAACAGAGTGTTTCCATCCGGCCGTATATCTCAACCGAACGGGCCGAATTGATTACCGATTTCTACCAGACGGATATACCAATGCGCGAATCGGTTGTGATGACGCGGGCCTTGGCCTTTAAGCATCTGATGGAGAAGAAGACGATTTATATCAATGATGGTGAACTGATTGTCGGCGAACGCGGCCCGGCGCCCAAGGCCACGCCGACCTACCCGGAACTATGCTGTCATGATATGGAAGACCTGCGCATCCTGCACATGCGTGAAAAGACCAGCTTTGTCGTTTCCGACGACGTACAGAAGGTGTATGCCGAAAAGATCATCCCTTTCTGGCAGGGAAAAACATTGCGGGAAAAACTGTTTTCCACGATGTCACCTCAATGGCATGCGGCTTTTGACGCAGGAGTTTTTACCGAGTTTATGGAACAGCGTGCACCGGGGCATGCGATTCTGGATGATAAGATTTATCATCAAGGCATGGAGGACTTCAAGTATCGTATTGTCGAAAAAAGGGCGTCACTGGATCTATTAAACGATCCGCTGGCGTATGAAAAGAATCAGGAATACCAGGCAATGACGATCTGTGCCGATGCGGTTATTGCTTTTGCCCATCGATATGCCGCATTAGCTCGGGAGATGGCCGGCAATGAGTCTGATCCGACTCGCCGGACCGAGTTGGAACAGGTTGCTGAGGTCTGCACCCATGTTCCGGCTTACGCGCCTCGAAACTTCCATGAAGCGCTGCAGGCCTATTGGTTTGTGCATCTTTCGGTGATTACCGAACTGAACACATGGGATTCGTTCAATCCCGGCAGGCTCGATCAACATCTGTATCCATTTTATAAAAGAGAGATGGAGTCAGGGACGCTGTCCGAGGAAAAAGCACGAGAGCTGCTCCAGTGTTTCTGGATCAAGTTCAACAATCAGCCCGCTCCGCCCAAAGTGGGCATAACCGAGGAACAGAGCGGAACCTATACCGATTTCGCATTGATTAATATTGGTGGTATTAAACCCGGTGACGGCTCGGATGCGGTCAATGATCTGTCTTATATGATCCTGGATGTGGTCGAAGAGATGCAGATTACACAGCCCAGTTCCTGTATTCAGGTCAGCGCCAAAAATCCCGATCATTTCCTCAAACACGCCTGCCGGGTGATTCGCAAGGGTTTTGGTCAACCGTCTGTATTCAACACGGATGTCATCATCCAGGAAATGCTGCATGACGGAAAGACGATGGCCGATGCCCGTTCCGGCGGACCGAGCGGCTGTGTCACGATCAGCGCCTTCGGCAAGGAAAGCTGTACGCTGACCGGGTATATAAACTGGGCTAAAATTTTCGAGTTGGTGATGAACAATGGTATCGATCCTAATTCGGGGCAGCGAATCGGGCCGGCAACCGGGGATGTGAAAACATTTACTTCGTTTGAGCAATGGATGGATGCCTATAAAAAGCAACTACGATATTTTGTCGATCTGAAAATCGCCGGTAACAATATGATCGAACGACTTTATGCCAATTTCATGCCGGCTCCGTTCATGTCGGTGGTGATGTGCGACTGCATCGAAAAAGGACGGGATTACCACGATGGCGGCGCACGGTACAATCCCACTTATATCCAGGGCGTGGGAATCGGGACGGTAACCGATGCCTGTTCTGCTGTGAAATATCATGTCTTTGAACAGAAGGATGTCTCCATTGATGAGTTGCAAGTAGCTCTCCAGGCCGATTTCGAAGGGCATGAAGTACTGCTCAACAAGCTCAAGCATCATACTCCCAAATATGGCAACGACGACGATTTTGCCGATATGATTACCGAGGAGCTTTTCAACACCTATTACGATGTGCTTAACGGCAGACCGAATACCAAGGGGGGCAGGTACCGGGTGAACCTGCTTCCGACGACGGTGCATATCTATTTCGGCTCAGTGGTTGGCGCCCTTCCCAGTGGCCGAAGGGCGGGCCTGCCCGTTTCCGACGGGATCAGTCCGGAACAGGGATCCGACACAAAGGGCCCGACAGCTATCGTCAAGAGCGCTTCGCGTATCGATCATTCTCGCACCGGCGGCACCCTGCTAAACATGAAGTTCAATCCCCAAGTGCTGGAAGGCGAAGAAGGTATCACTAAGCTTTCCCATCTGATCCGTTCCTATTTCCGGCTTGGTGGCCATCACATCCAGTTTAATGTCATAGATGCCGACACCTTACGCAAGGCTCAGGAAAATCCCGACCAGAACCGAGACCTGATCGTCCGTGTGGCCGGCTATAGTGACTACTTTGTCGATCTGGGCCGGGACCTGCAAAACGAGATTATCGCCCGCACGGAACAGAAGGCCTTCTGAAATTCTCGAAGTATCGAAAAGACACTCTATCGCAGATTTCGAAAGGCTTGCGGACTGAGCCCAAAGACCTTTTTGAAGACACGGGAAAAGTGAAAGGGATCGGTAAAGCCAAGCTCTATGCCCAGTTGTTTGATAAGCGTATCGGGATTCTGAAGACGCTGAGCCGCCAGATTCATCTTGAGCTTGATCAAATACTGGTACGGGCTCTGGTGGTCATAACGCCGAAACAGGCGACACAGGTAAGCCGGAGCGATATGACAGGCCCGTGCGATTTCGGAAAGACTGGTAAGGCAGACACAGTGTTCACGAATAAACTGGCGGGATCGCTGGTAGGTTATAAAAGCAACCGATTTGGTGGGCTGGATATAAACGGTGTTTTCTGCCAGTTTTAGGATAAGAAACTCAGTCAGAGTCCGACATAATGCCGGGGTGAATCGGGTATCGGAAAGACCATGCTCGATAAGGTTGTCAAAGATATCCGAGATTACCTGG
Organism: Sedimentisphaerales bacterium; assembly: GCA_016926155.1. Classification (GTDB taxonomy): domain Bacteria; phylum Planctomycetota; class Phycisphaerae; order Sedimentisphaerales; family Anaerohalosphaeraceae; genus JAFGGE01. The sequence continues at coordinate 7,256 of JAFGPC010000062.1, read as the reverse complement.
AGGGATGAAACAGTCTGGATTGTGCCTGGGATCAAATTCGCTTGAGACAATAATTGTTCCGCCTGTCTACCGGCAAAATCAATAAAGTATTTTGCTAGGGGATCATTTGGATCGGGAGTAATATGCTGCGCAATACCGGGACCATAGGTGAATACCCTGCCGGTAAAAAGGGGCTCTGTCCGACCGGCTAGAATAAGCTGCCCTTTTCCCCCGGAGACGAATTCAATAGAAAAATAGGGGAAATCTTCCCGATGAATTTGGTAATCCTTCTGGCACTGTTCCCAACCGCCGCAGACTACAGCAAAATCGGTTTGTCTGGGGGGATTGAGGTCCAGGTAGAACCGCCGAGCCTGAGAAACCTGGATGGAAAAGAAACCGGGTTTGTCTGGCTTCTGTTGTGGATCGGATTGGGAATCACTGTTCATAAAACAGGTCAAGAATAGTCATGCATTTATCAAAATTGGCCATTCCTATTGAGTATTATAACTATTATATTATGACAGCGTTGGCACAAAAAGACAATATTAAACAGGTCACCTTGAAGGTCCGACAGGTATACAGGAGAAAATCATGGAGACGGCAAAGACGGAATTGAAAAAAGATGCTCTGATCGTCATCGGTGGAGCGGGCGGTTTTATTGGAGGGGCCCTGACACGTTATTTCCGTGACCAGGGCTTTACGCGGATTCGGGCGATCGACAAAAAATCCCTGCCCGAATGGTATCAGCGAACACCGGGTGTAGAGTGCCTCTGTATGGATCTCAGCGTCGAGGACAACTGTAAGAGGGCCTGTGAAGACGCTGTGGAGGTGTACAACCTGGCGGCGGATATGGGGGGGATGGGCTTTATCGAACGGTTTCGCGTGGAGTGCCTGCGGAGTATCCTGATTAATACGCATATGATCGAGTCGGCCTATCGTGCCGGGGCCACACGATATTTCTTTTCCTCTTCGGCCTGTGCGTACAATACCGATCTTCAAAAAGATCCCAACGTACGGGCACTCAAGGAAACCGATGCCTATCCGGCGATGGCCGAGCGGGGTTATGGCTGGGAAAAGCTGATGAGCGAGATGTTCTGTCAGGAATATTGGGCCGAACGAGGGCTCAAAACGGCAATCGCACGTTTCCACAATGTCTATGGCCCCTTTGGAACCTGGGATGGCGGACGGGAGAAAGCCCCGGCGGCGATCTGCCGCAAGGTGATTGAGGCCAAAGATACGGGAAAACATGAGATCGTGATCTGGGGCAATGGGGATCAGACACGCAGCTTCATGTATATCGATGATTGTGTGTTGGGCATCGACCGGATCACGCACTGTGACGATCTGATTGCCACACCGATCAACCTGGGTTCCAGCGAACTGGTCTCAATCAATGAACTGGTATCAATTACTGAAAAGATCGGTGGAATCAAACTAAATCGCGAATATGATCTGGAAGCACCGCAGGGGGTCGCAGGCCGCAACAGCGACAATACGTTTATTCAGAAAATCCTGGGATGGGAACCGGATACCTCTCTGGCAGAAGGTTTGGCCAAGACTTATGCATGGATCGAAAAACAATATATGGATCGAAAAGCCGGAAAGAGGACGGTTAGTTAGTATGTAGCGGTTAACACGAGATATTAAGTCCCCTGCAGAGTAAAGTGAGTGCAATGGATGTAAATGAGAAACCAATTACGGAGGTGATCGGATCGATTCCCTATCGGATCGCGCTGGCCGGCGGTTGGATCGATCAACCGTTTACTTCCAGGCTCAATCCCGATCCCCCCGGTTCGATGGTCGTCGTGCAAATCGAGCCTCAGTTTCGCTGGATGGATCGGTCAGGTATATGTACCAGTACCCGCGACATTGCAATCCACCTTTGGCATGGCCGTATTCCCAATGAAGAACCTGTAGAGTTGGTCAGGCAGTTGTACGCTGCCGAGAATGCCGGCAGGGCAGAGCCTTCCGGATCACAGGACATGATCGGATTGATCTATCCGGGAATCAATCGCCTCGATTATGATTATGAATATGAAGGGGGGATTTTTCCGAAGCATATCGAGTCCAGCACCGATCCCCAAGTTGCACGATGGTTGGAAAGCGTACTGTATGTGATTCCCGTGGCACCGCGACCCGATGGGTATAATCCGCTCGGACGAAGAAATCTGGATCCGCAATGGATCGCTCGGCTGGGACAGACGGGCCAAGATTGTTTCGATGCCATCATTGAAAAAAACCTGTCACGACTGGGAGCATCTTTCAATGAATGTATGAGCTGCTGGCACACCATTTTACCGGATACAGTGGAACATGACTCGCTAACGGTGGATCTGTTGTCCTTATTGGACTGGTATCAGCAGCGGTATGCGGGCGCTATGTATTCAGGTTGCGGAGGTGGGTATTTATACGTAACCAGCGATGAACCGGTACCGGGCGGTTTTCAAATTAAAATCCGAACCGGGCAATAAGGTGCGGTATGGGACGAGTATTTATCAGCCACAGTTTCGATAATATCCAATTGCAGCAAGTTCGATTGCTGGAAGAGGCATCTCAACATGGACCGGTTACTGTGTTGCTCTGGTCGGATGAGACGGTAGAAGATTTGACGGGAAAAAGACCGCAATTTCCCCTGGAGGAAAGAGAATATACTGTTTCTTCGATTCGCTACGTTGACGAAGTTCAGATACTTCATGACCGGATCAATCCCGATATTCTACCGGTAGATATCAAGAATGAAGATGTTTGGGTCGTATCGAAGGAACAGGATTGCTCGGTCAAGAAAGCCTTCTGTGAATTACGAGGGATTACGTATCACACCTTCTCTTCACAACAATTGACAACCTTACCAGATATGAATGATGGTTTAGCTGCAGGATCATCCGATCGAAAAAAAGTCATTGTCACCGGATGCTTCGACTGGTTCCATTCGGGGCATATTCGGTTCTTCGAGGAAGTGTCGGAGCTGGGTGACTTGTATGTCGTTGTTGGAAACGATGCTAATGTCCAGACGCTTAAAGGCCGGGGACATCCGATGTTCCCCCAGCAGCAACGACGATACATGGTCCAGGCGATCCGCTTCGTAACACAGGCGCTTATCTCTACGGGCAGCGGTTGGATAGATGCCGAGCCGGAGATTGCACGGATTCAGCCGAACATCTATGCCGTTAATGAAGACGGCGATAAGCCGATCAAGCAGCAATTCTGCCAGGAACATGGAATCGAATATGTGATTTTCAAGCGTCTGCCCAGGCCGGGTCTGCCGCGTCGGGAAAGCACCCATCTTCGTGGATTTTAACGACGTGTACGAGGAGGACGGTTGCGATAGCGCATTTTGCCGCCTTTTTTGCCCCGTCGCGGATGGCGCTCATCCACAAGCGGTTCGACAGGCGCCACGGAAAGCTGTCTGGCCGGAACGCTTACCGATACGATCCGGACACGGATAGGCTGACCGAGATGGACACTCTTGCCCGTATAGCGACCGACCACGGCCTGATTACGAGGATCATATTTCCATTCGTCCAGCCCCAGATCCCCCGGTTCGATCATGCCTTCGATCCCAAACTTACGACATTGCACAAACACACCAAAATTGGTCAATCCGCTGACTACGGTGTTCATCTCCTCGCCGATATGCTCGGTCAGCATCTGCAGGATCAGGACGGTTTTCAGCTCTCGTTCGGCGTCGGCAGCCTGTTGCTCGGTAAAGCTGATGTGTTCTCCGATCTCCTTAAGCTGACCTTCGGGAAGGACCTCTTCCAGGCCGATCAGGTTTAACCGTTGTTCGAGATAACATTGTAACAGACGGTGTACAAGCAGGTCGGCATAACGACGGATCGGACTGGTGAAGTGGCAATAATGCGTTGAGGCGAGAGCAAAGTGGCCGATATGCATGGGAGAATATTCGGCCTTCTGCAGGCTGCGCAGGATGTATAAATTAATCGGATATTCCTGCGGAGTTCCCTTGACCGCACCCAAAAGATCCTGAATCGCCCGACGATCGAGATGACGGGGAATTTTGAAGCCGCAGAGTTTGACAAATCGTCCTACCTGTTTGGCGCTTCCCGGATCCGGATCGGGATGAATGCGCCGCATGAAAGGCACATTAAATCGATCCAATAACGCTGCCACTGCTTCATTGGCTTCGACCATGAACATTTCGATTATCGTATGCGGATAACTGTCGTCGGCGGGCTGGGCATCGACAACCTTGCCCTTCTCGTCCAGCACCAGTTCTGTTTCAGGTAAGTCCAGGTGCAGCATACCGTTGGCATCCCGGCGTTTTTCGATAGCCCGGGCCAACATGTCCATATCCTTGAGCAGGGCTACGACTTCGCCGGTAAATCCCTCAGCATGGCCTTGAAGGATCCGGTCGGCCTGCTGATAGGTAAGTCTGGCTCTGGAACAGATCAGACTGTTGGCGTATTCCCGGCCCAGCACCTTGCCCTGGAGATCGTATGTGATATAGACGCTCTTGGCAAATCGTTTCTGCTCCGGCTGCAGAGAACAGATGCCGTTACTGAGCACCTCCGGCAGCATGGGGATCACCTTACCGGGCAGATAGACGCTGTTTCCACGATGTCGGGCTTCCTTGTCCAGCGGAGAATCCATCGGAATAAATGTGCAGACATCGGCGATATGTACGCCAAGCTGCCAGTTGCCGTCTTTGTCTTTATGCAGGCTGATTGCATCATCAAAATCTTTGGCATCCGGCGGATCGATTGTAATAATGACCCGATCGGTTATATCATCACGTCCGGGATCCGCCGCCGGATCGTATGACTCACCCGCCTCATGTCCTTGCCTGCGGCTTTCTTCACTGAACTCTTCGGGGAGACCGTATTGGGCGATGATGGACTTGATTTCCGAATCGTACAAACCTGCCCGGCCAAGCACCTGGGAAATCACGCCGCGGGCGTACTGTCCTTCACGGGGATAGTGAATAACTTCCACAACGACTTTATCGCCCGCCTTGCCGCCTTTAGCCCCCACATCATCCACTACAACCGGCTCAAAGTAGCCTTTGCCTTCGGGTTGAACGAGCCAGCCGCCCCGATCTTTCTGAAGAATCCCCACAAACTGCGAATTCCCCCGGTCCAGAATCTGGGTAATAATACCGACATACCTTGCCTGGCCACCATGGTGGCCTTTTTTAACCACACGAGCCAGTACAGTATCACCGTTCATCGCCCCATGCGTATCATATGGTCCTACAAACAAATCACCCTGCTCGGTAGGCTGTGCGGGAACGATGAAACCGAATCCGCGCGGATTAGCGCGAAACGTACCGGTTATCTGGTTGGATGCCGTCGGCGGCAAAATCAGATTCTTAGGTCCGACAATGAGCTTACCCCTGGCCTGCAAATGATCCAGCGCGGATTTAAATCGAGGGAACTCCTCATCGGTGATGTGAAGCTGTTTGGCGAGCACCGAACGTTTTAATGGCTTGTAATCCCGGTGCCGAAGCAGCGTAAGTATTTTTTCTGCAAAAACTTGCATATCATCGATTCAAATAAAAAAGACGTCTGGCCGCTGTTATATCGACCAGACGTCGGGAAGTCTGCACTCAAATAATCAACCGATCAAGCCGTCTTGGTTTTGATTTCATTGAGTTTTCGACTCAGACGTGACTTGATGCGGGCTGCTGTATGCTTATGCATCGTGCTGGTGGAGGAGACTTTGTCCAGCTTGATCTGGACCAGCTTGTATTCCTGTTCCGCCTTGGCCAGATCTCCGCTACGCACGGCATCTTCGAAACGCTTGATCTGCGTTTTGACCATACTTTTTCGCGCACGGTTGATCTGTCGTCGCTTCTCGTCCTGTCGGACTCGTTTTTTTGCAGATAACGAATGAGCCACTCTTAACTCCTGTTCTTGAGCTATTGTTTATTCTCTGTTTCCGATCTATTCTGAATCTGAGAGGTTTTCAGTTTTATCACTATTTCGCAATGCATCGATTCGCTCCCGGACATCCTTAAAACCAAAGTCCTGCTGTGCCAGTTTGCGAAACATGTCCAGGGCTTTTTCCTTTTGCCCATCCTGTTCAAAACTACGAGCCAGGTTATATCGTAATTCCTTAGCCACTCCGGTGTCCTGATTCTCACATGCCTTCAGGGCCTGCTGGAAGATGTCGATTGCATCGGCATACCAGCCTTTATGAAAAAAACACAAGCCGGTTTTTGCCAAGCCTGTAACACGATATCTCGGGTCCCGTTGGGCTTCCTGAAACAGCGGTATCGCCTCATCATATTGTTTGGCAGCAACCAGTTTCAATCCATACTCATACTTGAGCTTCATGTCAGTGGGATAATTCTCCACACATAGACGAAAATGTTCCAGGCCGACTTCATCAAGTTTTTTACTCACATATGCGAGTTTTTCCTTGAGATTCTGACTTTGCGGATCATGGTGTAGACCTGATTTAATCGCTCGCAATGCGGAACGGAGTCGTTTCAATCGAATTTCGCCTTCCCGCTTTTTAAAAGCAAAATCCTTATATTTCTTGTGCGCTCCGTCTAACAACTTGATGGCATCCTGAAAACCCTTGTCGGTCTCCAGTCCCACCAGGGCATCCGCCAAGGCTAGAAGATTGGTTTGGCTAGGGACTCTGGTGACAGCCCGCTTGGCCTCTTCGACGGCTCGCTGACGAAAATCGACGCTTTTAACAAGATGTTCCTGTGCCTGTAATTGTTCCTGGACGTCCTTGTCCTTGATCGCTTTGCGAAAATCACCATCAGTATCGTATTTTCCTCGCTGCATTGTTAACTGGGCCGACAGGTCCCGTAACTCATTCTGGAGCGGGGCCTCTTCCGGCTTCATTTCCAATGCCTTTTGACAGGCGGCGACTGCATTGTCAAAGAGCTCCAACTCGCGGAACGAATCCTTGAGTAAAATCCATGTACTGTAAGATGGCTTATCCTTGGATCGGTTGGCTTCGTAGACCAGATTCGCCATCCAGGATGCCGTCCTTTGATACCCACCGGCTACTGCCGCTCGTAACATCGTTTCGGCATAACTCAGATTATCCGGATCCTTGGCCAGTAGGAACTCGGCATTAAGTAATTCGTCCAGCGGTGTCTTGCCGCCGTGACGCTTCATTTTTTCCGTAATGGTCGGCTTTTTACCGCCTTTTCCCTGTCGAATCAGGGCTATCCGACGCAGTGGAGCATGACCATCCTCCAGAGCATCCGGAGCCAGGCGGAGTCCCTCCAGGTACATTTCTATGGCGTAATCGAAGTTGTCGGTGCTGGCGACTTCTTCGGCTCGTTCAAAGAACGT
>JAFGPC010000007.1 GCA_016926155.1 Sedimentisphaerales bacterium | reverse complement strand
GGTACGCGTGACCACATTTATGCCAGCACGAAAGTCGCGGGCGGCACCACTGTAAAAAACCATGGTCAATATCGGCGTCCACCAAACAATAACATTAAATTTTGATAAGCCTTTTTCACGCCCGAAAACCACGCCTCTAAAACAGACGGGAATCCCCTCCTTATCGGTCATGAAATCCAAATCGGCCCGATCAGGACTGAAAACGCCATCACCGCTTCTTACAATTGTTATATTTTAGCAGTAACCGAGGGGAGAGAAATTTTATGAGTCCATTAGCCGGAGAAAAAACGGCGGTATTAATACGCCTGTACGAAGGGGCGATCCGTTTTTTATGCGAAGCCGTCGAAGCTCTGGAAGCAAACGACCAGTCCGGATTTTCGGATAAGATTATCTGCGCAAAAGAGGTTTTATCCGAGTTGCAAACTTCTGTGGATCCACATTCCGAATCGGAGGTGGCCGCCAATTTGTATAAACTCTATTCCTTTATGGGAAAGCATCTGAGTCTGGCTCAAGAGCAGCAGGACAGCACTATTGTACAGGAAGTCATCGGATTGCTGGATGAACTGACCCATACCTTCCGCTTCATTACACAACAGATGCAATGAATGGTTTTTGTTTGCTTCCCGCCCCTCTATAAAGCTCATCGTGCAAACGAGGCGATTACTTTCAACTCAATTAGAGGCTGTCCATGATCCGGATTTTCAATGACCGCTTTAATCCACTGCACTTTCGGCATCAGTTCAATCGTTTTTTGTACAAATCGATCCGATCCCATTTCGATTGGGATCGTTCGCAGATCCACAGTGTCAAAGTGCAATCCGTCATAACTGGATCGCAGCCGCATCAACGGCGGGATGGTATTGCTTGTTCCATTGTGATACTCCACCGTCAAGGCGATTCGACTCGCATGGGCCATGTTCACCGCGACACAGTCATTCAGTAGCGTAGCCCCCCCTGCCGGCAGCGCAGCTCGCTGCAAAATCGGAATATTGAATCCAAATGAATGTTGTGCCGCCAGCACCTGTACACCGATCGCCTCGGTCCGACCGTCAAAAATATCAACCGGCTCGGGTTGGAATGTATAGTAAAGGTAGATTAAAGGGCCGTCATACAAGGCATGGACATCGGACACAATACCCGTCTCCTTCGGATCGTTTTCTCCGACCAGCGGTTTACCAGAGAATGTACCGAACCGTAAGCCATCCCCGCTGGAACCATATCCTATGCGGACCGAATCCGGGCTGTTCCGTCGCGAGGCACAATAATACAGATGATGTCTGCCGTTCTGGAAGGAGACCTGGGCATCGATGACACCTCCATCGTCCCAATTGCCGGGTCTGGGATTTGACAACAACCCCCAAGAGGGGCGTTTTACAAATCGTCCATTGGGCGTATTTGCCTCCGCCACCGACAAGGGATCGTACTTTTGCTCAGACGACACCGTGCGAAGGCGTCCCAACCAGGGCCCCGCCCATGGACGGAGGATCGGAAACGTCCCGTACAGTCGATAGATGTATTCCCCTTTAATCGCCCCGGCAAGATACCCAAAATTATATAACACGGGATTGGTTGTATACTTTGTCCATGGGCCGGTCGGTTTATCCGCCTGCGCATACCCAACCGACCACTTCAACGGATTTTCCGAACAGCCGGAGTACCACATCGAATAAGCATGTTTTTTTTCTTTCCGTACAGCGGCATTGATGACATGCCCCTGGTCCCAGCTTCCCTGCGGCCCCACATCGAGCATAGGCCCGTTGCCGCACTTTTCGAAAAGTCCCATAGGATGACGGGAACGGGCAACGCCAATCCGCATTTTTTTATCCTGACCGCAGGCCTGATAAAACAGGTAATAGTCATCTCCATCCCGCAGTATATCCGAGACCTCCACGGTAGCGCCGTCCCAATCCCCCTCCTTACCGTGTGTCAATATGGTTTGACGGCCTGTGATCTCTATGAATTTCCATTGTTCAATAAACAATACCTGAATCAACGTATTGCTGACTGTCATAGGAATTGGCGATTTCATCAATCCAGAAAAGGAATACCCAGATATAAAAATTGCCATCCGGCATTGCCCCGGAGAATGTGCCCATGCAGCATGAGCAGATGGCCATACAATCAATGCAATAAAAGCAAACAGAACTGATGCAAGGATGCGTCTCATGGTGTGTCCCTTTCAAAGATGCTTTTCTGTGAGCGAACCAGTGTTCTCATAGCTGTTTCTCTCTAGACGTTCGCCCAGCAGGCCTCCTTATTCACAGATGCGCTGGGATTCTGTTTTATTTCAGCAATTTCCCTTTTCCTTTTTTTGCACGAAAAAGCATGAATTTATCATTGTAGTGAAAGGGGGCAGGCTAAATCCGACATGACAAACAGTGCTGGGTGCCATGCCCACGCTGGCGTGGGCATGTGTAAGACGTCAAGTCCGGATGATCACGATCCGTTTTTTTGCAGATTCAATCCGCCGGAGCAGGTATAATGGAGGAAGCGAGACGGCCCGTTATTTCTACCATCGCGACGGGCTTGGCTCGGTAATCGCTCTTTCACAATTGAATGGCTCCACCGTCGAAATCGTCGAAAGCTACAGCTACGACATCCACGGCCGCACGACCATCATGAATTCGGCCGGCACGGACGGAAAATGGATGACGCCGGATGTGACGTCGCCGGCCGCTTCGGCCCTCGGCAATCCCTACCTGTTCACCGGCAGGCGATATGATCCGGAGACCCGCTCTGCGGGCCACCCGGGCCTGTACTACTTCCGTGCCCGCTACTACCATCCGGACCTGATGCGGTTCCTCCAGCCCGACCCGGTTGGCTATGCCGACAGCATGAACCTGTACGAGTATGTCGGCAACAATCCGCTAGGATTTATCGATCCGTATGGTTTGAGCCGCTGGTCGGATATGTGGTCTTACATGCGCGGCGGCAGTTGGATCAGCAGGGATGATTTTGTTGACTATGCTTATGATGTGAAGGAATCATTCATCGGAGTCGGGGAGGGATTGGTCGATGTCGGCAAGGGAACGGTTAATTCCGTTTTCCATCCCGTCCAGACGGCCAAGGGAGTTTGGGGGGCCGCCACACATCCGATTGAGACTGTCAAAGGCCTTAAGGAAACACTAAGTCAGAAAGTCAGCCAATTCCTGGGTGATGATCCGCGGGCGGCAGGACGAGTGATAGGCCAGGCAGCCGGTCAGGCGGCAATGTCGGCTGTTGGGGCTAAGGCAGGTGGAATAATCAAAGCCAAGCTAGGGTGCCCGGTTAAGCGGATGTTTGGGAAGCTTGGTTGTTTCACGGCTGGCACATTAATCGCTACGCCAGAGGGACTAGTTCCGATTGAGAGGATTAAAGCGGGGGATTGGGTCTGGGCGTATGATCCGGATACAGATGAGGTGCTGATCTGTCAGGTGGCCAGGACATTCGTGCGGCAGGTGAACGGCCTGGTTCTGGTGGAAGCCGGCGAAGAGGTTATCGAGACCACAGCCGAGCATCCCTTCTGGGTGGTCGGTTCCGGCTGGATACCGGCAAAAGACCTGCAACCCGGCTTCATGCTCCAAACACTGGAAGGCGATATTCTGCCCATCGACGATGTCTGCCTGCGACCTGGCCCGATTACCGTCTACAACTTCGAGGTCGAAGATGCTCATGACTACTTCGTCTCTATTGAAGCTATCTTGGTACATAATACAACTTGTCCTGGACGGCTTGGAAAACAAGCAAGACTTAGAGGACTGATTGATGATTCAAGCTTATCATCCGCTGACAGGGGTTGGTTGAGACAGGAGATGAACAGTATAGCTCGAGGGCAGAGAAGAAATATCCGAGTACCTCCAGGAAAAGAACTTGCACATATGAGAGGTTTTGAGGCCAGAAAAGGATTTAGTTACGCGTATAGTAACTTACAAGAAAAAAGTCTTCATCGGCTTCAACATAAGATTGGAGGTTATTAGCATGAGTTACAATGTGAACGAAAAAGAACTACGTTCAGTATTGTCTCTAGATTTTTCAAAGCGATATGCATATTTTATCAAAAAAGTATGCGACTGGGAGGAAATATGGAGTCTCCGGAATGAGGATGGATGGGTTGTTCTTGGAGACTCAGAAGGGAATGAGTGTTTCCCGGTCTGGCCAGCAAAGGATTTTGCCGCTATGGCATGTCAGGGCGATTGGAAAGATTGTGAACCTTCATCGATTCCTCTTGACAAATGGCTTACATCTTGGATTGATGGACTTCGAAATGATCAGCGGTTAGTTGCAGTTTTTCCTAATCAAGATCTGAAGTCATCAGTTGTATCGTCGGATCAATTAAGGACTGACATGCAAGAAGAACTTGCTAAATATGGGTAGACTAAAAATGTTAACTGGAGTTTTTTCTATATATAAAACAAAAGAAAACCATGGAAAATTCAATGCGAATCTGTAAAAAGCGGATCGGCTTGTATATGGTTGTCCTTGCCGGCCTGTGCCGGCTCGGCCTTCTCCCCGCCGCCGCAGAGCCGCTGCAACAACAATGGCTTTCGATCCTTGTACCTGATGCATCCACTCCGGTTTTGGAAGTAGTCGATACATCTATCGACAAGGAGGGAAATGCATATTTTCTGGGTAGGATGTTATGGAACGGACCACGTGATAGGTACCCTTCTGTTGTCAAATATGATTCCAATGGAAATCGTTGCTGGATGACTAATGTCGATCGCCTGAATGAGATTAATATAGCCTCAGTAATGTATCCCGGTGCTATGACAGTGGATGATAATGGTTACTTCTATGTTGCCGGATCAGGAGTTATTTCCTTTGGGGTGGGTAAATACGATCCTAATGGAGTGGAAATGTGGTCACAAGAGCTGAAGGATGAAGATACCAACAACCGCGGCGCCGAAGATATTGTCGTAGGTAAAGATGGAACCGTTTTTATCACAGGCATCGTAGAGTATTTTACTACGGATGAGGATATCATTACGTTTTCTTATGGTCCTGAAGGTCAACCGGGATGGGTGGCTCGTTTCGACAGAGGAATCAAAAATTTTGACTATTCTCGTCTCCTTGGATTGGATCCCTTTGGGAATGTTTTTGTAGGAGGCGAAAGCTGCATGGATCCGGGCAGATTAGGTTGTAATTATGGTCTCGTTGTGAACAAATATAATTCAAGGGGAGATAATTTGTGGTCGCGTGAATATCATTATTCGGAATATAGTAGCGATTATTTGACGGATATGGAGGTTGACAACAGGGGGAATGCTTATTTTCTCACGAACGCATTTCATCAGTATTCGATTACCAAATATGATCCAAATGGTGTTGAGGAGTTGTTTTTTCTGAAATCTGAGCATTGGCCAATCGATTTTTCGACGATTGCGATGGAGCGGGACAAAGAGAATAATTTTTATATTCTATTCATGCTTAAAGATTCGGATTCTGGTAGCATATGGGTTTCTGTTACAAAGGTTGACTCTCAAGGGGAGTGGGTCTGGACTCGATTGATCAGCGATCCTTCTATGTTCCTGGAATGGCCTACGGCGTTGGCCCTCGATTCGAAAGGTGATATTTATGTTACCTCATCCTATAGTATCCTTGGAGACTATGGGGAGTATGTCGAAAGAGCAAACTTGCGTAAACTTGGATCAGACGGTGCTCTTTTATGGGAATTTCCAGTGCCGGCCCGACATTGTTATAGACTCCATGTGGATTCCGATGGATACGTGCTTCTTTTAGGACAGTCTCAGGACTATGATCCGCTGGTGGCGAAATATGCGCAGCATGGTTTTTGCTCGAATCCACCGGAATGGGATATGAACGAGGATTGTGTTGTAAATTACCTGGATTTGGAAAGGATTGGACAAGGTTGGGGGGATGTGTACTTTCTCGTCGACCTGGCTCAATTTGTCAACCATTGGTTGGATTGTGGTTTTACCTTGGAACAGGATTGTTATTAGATAAAATAGGAAAGAGTTGAGAGGCAAGATTGAACTGGTTGGGAGGCCGATATGAAAGATGTGCTGTTAGCCAAAGTCTTTATTGTCCTTTTATTCTCAGGCCACTCTATTCTATTTGCCAACGAAACCGCCCTGCCTGCATTGCCGCAGGGGCAGGGGCTGGCGGCTCAGTATCCCGACGACAAAGGCATTCGACAGGACCCGCGGATCCTTTTCGTGGAGGATTTCGAGCAGGGATCGCCGGCCGAGATCGCCAAACGATGGGGGCAGATCTACAAGCCCGAAAACGTCAGCCTTTCTGAGAACATCCACTCCCGCTCTCCCGGCAGCCGCAGCGCCCGCATTAAGGATAACGGGCATCTCTTTACCCATCCCAAGGGCGTGGATACCCTTTTCGCCCGCTTCTATGTCAAGTTTCACGAAAAAACCGGATACATCCATCACTTCGTGCACATTGTTGCCGATGCCGATCCGAAGCCCTGGCCCAAGGGCGGCGCGGGCGAGACGCCTGCCGGCGATATGAAATTTTCCACCGGAATCGAGCCGACGGGCAACTGGGGCAAGTTCCCCCCGCCGGGTGTGTGGAATTTCTACACCTACTGGCATGAGATGAAGACCAAGTGGGGTACGGTCTATATGGGCAAGGAAACACCCATTGAGCCCGGCCGCTGGTACTGTGTGGAAGTGATGCTCAAGGCCAATTCCACGCCGGATACCCACGACGGCGAGCAGGCTTTCTGGGTGGATGGCGAATTATATGGACACTGGGGCGGCTTCAACTGGCGCACGACCGACGATCTGAAGATCAACAGCTTCTGGCTGCTGTATTACAATACCGACCAGCCCGCCCGACATAACAAGGACCCGCACCCGGAAAGCCGGATTATGGAAGTCTGGTTCGACGATATCGTCCTGGCAACCGAATACATCGGACCTGTCGCCTTCGGTAAAGGCAAGTAAAAATCGTTACGGAAGGTCGAGCATCAGCCAATGGCGTCATGACCTCGCTCGCCGGTGCGGACGCGGATGCATTCGGCCATGTTCAGCACGAAAATTTTCCCATCTCCGATCTGGTTGGTTCGGGCTCCTTCGATAATCGCATCAATGGTTTTTTCGACGAAGTCCTCGTTCACGGCGATCTCCAGACGGACCTTCTTGAGCAGGTTCACCTCGAACTTGACGCCCCGGTAGCTTTCTTCGTAGCCCTGCTGGGCGCCGCATCCCAGGGCGTTGGTCACCGACATCTTGCCGACCTCCTGTTCGGCCAGTTTTCGTTTCACATCGTTCAGCTTATGCGGCTGGATATAGGCAATGATCAGTTTCATATTGTATGCTCCTTTCGCTTTCCTCGGCGAGTCTTTCGGTTCTCTACGTGGTTACAAAGATCTGGAAGCCCCCGTATGATTCCATCCCATGTTCGGCGATATCCAGGCCACGTAATTCCTCATAGGGCGGAACGCGCAGGCCGATGGCCGCATCGATGATCTTAAAGATCGCGCCCATGCCAACCACGACAAAGGCGATGACGCTTACGATTCCGACAAGCTGGATGCCAAGCTGCATGGGATTTCCGCCGTAGACAAAGCCGTTGTTGGCCAGGCCCAGGCCGGCCTTGCCGAAAATCCCGACCGACAGTGTCCCCCAGATGCCGCACATACCGTGGACGGGAAAGGCACCGACCGGATCGTCGATCTGGAGTTTATCGAGTAGTTCAACCCCCCGAACTACAATATAGCCTCCGACAGCGCCGATGACAATGGCAGCCCATGGTTCGATGAAGGCACAGGGGGCGGTTACGGCGACCAGACCAGCCAGGGCCCCGTTCATCGCCATGGATAGGTCAGGCTTGCCGTATCGTTTCCAGACCGTAGCCATTGCTGCAATTCCACCCAGGGCCGCTGCCAGATTGGTATTGATTGCGACACGGGAAATCAGGTCGCCATTGCCCACGGATAATGTCGATCCGGGATTAAATCCAAACCATCCAAACCAGAGAATAAACACACCCAGAGAAGCAAGGGGTATGTTATGGGCGGGAATAGCGTTGGGTTTTCCGTCGATGGAGTATTTTCCGGTGCGGGGTCCCATGATATAAGTGCCGATCAGGGCGGCCATGCCGCCGGTGGTGTGGACCACGGCCGAGCCGGCAAAGTCGCCGAAGCCCATTTTGGCCAGCCAGCCGCCGCCCCAGACCCAGTGCCCGATGATCGGATAGATCAGGGCCGAGATCAGGAACGAGTAGATCAGG
>JAFGPC010000061.1 GCA_016926155.1 Sedimentisphaerales bacterium | reverse complement strand
TCGGGGCCCCAGAGGCCCCAATTTCCCCCCCCGCGCCCCAAATTTGAGCCTCTGCCCGATCGGTTTTGCCGAAAGGACTGGCCGACGCCATGCGAAACTTCAAATGCAGGCACAGCCCGGTTATCTTACCTGCTTTCAAGGCAATGAATTCCATCACAAGCGGAACCGAAAACGCCCACGAATCTTATCAGCAGGCCTTTCTTTTCGGTGCGCTTGCCGTCCAGGAAAAACGGAATTCGTTTTCGTCCGTTCTGATCTTGTGCTATGCCTGCCATGATTCTATTTTATAACCTCGTATCTTTCCTGTAAAATTGGAGTGGCATAGACTTTATTGATTGCCGTTTGCACTTTTTGGATCTGCTCATCGAACCAGCTCTCTGAGAGAGTTTCGTTAAAAGTAATCTTTACGGTCGTTTTATCTTTTATCGGTTTGCTAAATTTTATAAGATGTGCGTCGCCCTCAGCAGAAAGCGAAGACACCCTTCCATGAGCCAGGGCATCCCGTAAAGCGACCAATCTTGCTTTTTCGATTTTGGCTTCCTTTGGTGTGCTTTGGTTCCGATTGTATTTTTCAATAAGTTTCCCGATCGTATCGTAATTAGTCATCTCGGTTAGATTTACATCTTCGCCGACTTTCGAGTAGTATATGTGCGTTTTTCCCGGGATCGCTTTTCTCTTTTCATTTCTCCCGGCTATAGCCTCAGGAAGATAATACAGATATACCCTTAACAGGAATTCCAGTGAGTGAAAAAGACTCATAAGCAGACCCAGTTTTTCTAAATACTTGTTGTCTCCATGTGCCATCGAGATAAACTTCTCCTCGTAATTATCATACTGCTTTACGCGCAGGCTTTCTGCCTTGTTTCGTGAATGGATCGACCCCGATCCGGCCGGTCCCGGCGGTGAATGGTTTGCCCTTTTTGCTTGCCCGTGTGTTCATCCTTTAACCTGGGCCGAGTGTATCCTGGGAAACGGCGGTTATCAATGGGTAAGGTCGTTTTTTACTACCGAGTAGTAAAACCGGACTCGGCATTAGCTGTTTTTTTGTCGCCCGTCGCCAATGGTGGAAACCGTGCATCCGGAAGGCGCTCTTTCTTTTTGCCTGCCCTTCCCTGTCTCTTTTTTTCTCTGTATAATGTTCTTTTGCGATGACATCCAGAATCCTGAGGATTTTGGACCGGATCATTAAAATCCATCGAACAAAGGATGAGGCCTGTATGAAACAGTTCACACTGTCGTTGATCATGCTGTTTACTGCGTGTCGAGCTCTGGCCGCCCCAGCAGGTATTGTCACGCCCGATGAGATGCAGACCAAGAACCAATGGATCAAAACGCACCTGCTGGAACCGGCCTTTATCGAGTCGGATTCCCGCCCCCCCGAGGCTGCTGTTTTACCCGTGCCCGGGCTGGATGTGTACGCCAATAACGATCCCGTCATTCACAGCAGTAAATATTTCTTTTGCTAAAAACGGGAAGACTACATTCTGAAATTCTTTGTCTTCCATGCACTTGGTAGCAATTTTATCATTGTCCGACATCCTTTGGATCATCAGATCGATGATAGGTTTTCTTATCCCAAGCTCAAACTTATCCAAGGAATTTTCCCTTGCCATTTTAACAATATGGTCATCCTCAAGCCCCCTCGCTAAGTAATGTTCACAATCGAAGAAAAATCCTGCGTTGATAGAGAAACCGGGCGATACCCACTGTGATAAGTAAACCCACCAGCGCTATCGCGAGTTGACCAAAGTCGCCGAAATATCGATTCAAGTCGCCTCCAACAAACCGCTTTGCGATTTGTTCGACGTCTATCAGATTGTGAAGCATGTAAATGGTAATCGGATTCATACCAATCCAGACAAACGGCGTTGCCCAGCGTCGCCGGCCCCAAATATCTATAACCAGGTAAAAACCAGCCAGCAGCAAGCTGCTATAGCCACAAGCCACCAACACGAATGATGACGTCCACAGTTTCTTAATCACCGGAAATTGCAGATTCCACAGCCAGCCCATACCGACCAGAACGACACCTGCACCGGCCAACAACGCCACTTTGCGCCATTGGTTCAGTTTCGTGCTGCGTAGCAACGCACCTGCGAACACGCCAAGCAGGCAGTTGGCTATAGCCGGCAACGTGCTCAACAATCCCTCCGGATCGTAGTCGCCGTCCCATTTTCGCAATGGCAGATATTGTTTGTCAATCCAGTTGGCCAGATTCTGACCTGGTGCGAAATCTCCCGCTGCGCCACCCGGTACGGGAACAAAGGTCATCAGCGCCCAGTATCCCACAAGCAAGGCAACGCACCAGGCGATCCATCCCCGTTGCCGGAAGAAAACAAAGATCAGCCCGGTAAACAAGTAAGCCAGTGCGATCCGTTGTAACACACCCAACAAACGGATTTCCGCAAACGGAGTATCGAAGCCTCCATAGTAGAAGATACCCAACAGGAAGAGCAGCAACGAACGGCGCAAAATGCGTACCACCGCATGTGCACGTCCTTTTTCCTCGATCGTTCGAGTCAACGAGAAGACCAGCGACACTCCCACAATAAAGACAAACATCGGGAAGATCAGGTCTTCAAAATGAAACCCTGCCCATTCAACATGCTGTAACTGGCGCTCCAGTCCCCGGACCAGGGGATTGTCACTCACCTTACGTAAACCTTCCACGAGCAATTCGGCGCCGACAATCCAGAACATGTCGAAGCCGCGTAATGCGTCAAGCGACATTAAGCGGGACCGTTTTACCGGATATTCTTCTGTACTGATCCCAGGCACGACAGATGTATCGGACATCTCAGAATCACGATTTGAAACCATAGTCTTCATACCTCAGATTTTGTATGAAATTAGTCGAATCCTTATCTGACAGATACTCTTTAATCGTCATCAAGATCAGGAACCACGGCCCACTGAGGATACGGCTCAAGAGAACCTTTCATGGCACGCCAGAGAATTTGATTCAATGTATCCTCCGGGCATTGGTCAACTTCACTCAGCGGCAGGGCCGCAGAAGCAATTGCATCGTTACGGAGTGCGGCATTTGTGATCTCCTTAGGATCCGGATTCATTTGGTCCAAAGGGATATTCGATGGCACAGCGACATAAGGACTGAAATCAGGAGTCTCTATGAAACAGTCAGATAGAGGAGTGGCTGTGGCATCGATTTGATTCATGGGCGGCAGTCCAAGTATCAATTCGATGGTTCGTAAAATGCTGGTCTGATTATACTGTGTTTTGATGACAGTATCCCGTTTGGTATAGGGACTTATGACATAGGCTGTGGTTCGAAATCCGCTCACATGATCCCAACCGGCCTGTGGATCATCTTCGATGGCAAAGATACAAGTGTCTTTCCAGAATCGGCTATGACTAATGGCTTCAACAATTTGTCCGAAGGCCAAGTCATTGTCTGCCACTTGAGCGGCGGGTGTAGGTGCACCGGCTTTGGTTCCGGAGGTATGGTCATTGGGAAGGCAAATAATACATAAATTGGGGAATCGGCCCTTATTTTCAAACTCATGAAGTTCCTTGATAAACTGCTTTGCTCGAAAGATATCCGGAATGGCCATATCCCATCCGACAGTCTTGGTGTTGAGATAGGGTCGCAGAGATTCAATGGCCGGTCTGCTCGAAATCTGTATTAGATTTGTCTGTTGAGTAAAATCTCGATAATAATCAAGGAATGTCGGCGGACTTTTTCTGGCAGGATCTTTCCACGCTGTTTCCGTAATGGCAAACTCTCCATAGACGCGCAATGTTTTTCCATGCGCTATAGCATTATCCCAGATGAAACCGGAGGGAGCATAAGCCAGGGCATCCACATCGTCATCTTCCATCCCATCGGGATAACTGCGAGGAAAACCGGCAAACGATTTTTCCATATAGTCCGTAGCGAATGCGGAATCTGTCCACTGGTGACCATCAGCGCTGAGAATACCTGAACAATACGTGTTATCCAGCAGTACAAATTGACGCACGATCTCATGCTGGTTGGGTGTAATACGCTCCCCGAAAATACAGAGAGATGGATCCCCGTTCCCTTGCGGCACATCACCGAGAACCTGATCGTACGTACGGTTTTCCTTAATAATATAAACCGCGTGCTGAAAGACGCATGGTTCTCCAACTCGTTGAGGAACAGGCCGTGGGGATTGATTCGGCCGAGGCGGCTGCAGGGCTTCTTTCAGCAAGGGGTATCGATAATTATCCAGTACACGACGAGTCAATGCCGGCAGTTCATTGGGTTCAGGGATGGGTAGCAGGGAAAGCGTGCCGTGATATTGACGGCTGTTATATTCTTCTGAAAGGGCGCCATTCAGTCTTCTGGTCGAGCCGACTCCCTTGATATTGGCGACATAGAGATACTCCCGTTTGGCATCGTAGGTAATAGCGCCGGGGAACCACCCGACGGGAATCAACCCCAGCATTTTAGATATCCCGGGATGGAAATGAATCACAGCAATGGCATTCTGGGTACCATTGGCAACATAGAGCCGGGTGCCTTGTGGATCAAACGTAAGTGCGTTTGGACTGGCTCCAAACAGATCGGCAGGGCTTGACTTGGACCAGATGGTTTCCACCACCTTTTCCTTGTCTGTATCGATCACACTCAGTGTATCGCTACCGGCATTGGCAACCACGACATACCGTTTGTCGGGTGAGACGGCAAGAGCAGATGAATGCAAGCCAACCGGAATATGAGTTATGGGAATCTTGTTGGATAAGTGAATGACAGAAACCGAACCTTCACAGGCAATGTGACGAATCGGATCCACTCGCACCAGTGTCCCCTGACCGGCCGGGCCGGTAATACTATCATCATTCGGTCTACGCCCCCCCCAGTTACTTACAAAGGCCTTATCGCCGGTCAATGCTACATCATAGGGTGCAACACCGACATCCCACAGACGAAGCGTTTTACCGGTGGCTGTATCAATTTCTGCCAGACGATTGGATAAATTCAGGGCTACATACAGACATCGCCCATCCTGGGATATCGCCAGACCGGCCGGGATTTCCTCTTTGCGGCGAGGAGCATTGGCTAGGGGCAATGCAATCGAAAACAAGCCTTTGACCAGACCGTCGGAAGTCAGACCGAACACTTTAATATCCCCCTTTGCATTGGATAAATAAATACGAGAGCCATTCGGACTGAATAACAGCCCCGTATAGCTTAACTGTCCCGATGGATCTGGTTTGAGGATGTGGGATGAAACATCGGTAGGCGCCAGGGCCTCACTGGAAGGCAATTCTGCTTTCTGTTTAATCGTACCGCTATGGGGATCAATCAGAACCAACTGTTGTGTTTTGCCGGAGGTGGCGAGCAGGCGGCCATCAGGACTCAATGCCAGGGCTTGCGGCCTCATACCCGGTAATTCCACCTGAGTGCCTGACGGAGTGAGAATCTGGTGGATCGGCGTCATATATTGCTGCGGACCAATGTTGCCTACAGGCAATTCCGTTGACACATCCGGAGTTTTACAGAAACTCCGACTGATAAAGGGATCCGGCGCAAAAATTAACAACGGCATACATATCATTATACATGTCAATTGTAATAAAGGTTTGCGTTTTATGTTTGTTCTCCTTTATTTGAATCCCAACATGTGTACAGAAAGATATAGTTTTTCTATGCTTATAATACATCTCTTACGTTCGTTGCTATAAGAGCATTTCCTTTGAATCACCGAACTGCACGTATGTCAATTTTACCCTGTCAGCTCATCAAGTGCAACCTTAGAAGGCTTTTGGTTCGTCAGTGGACATTCCGAATCACATTGATTACTTCATTTCCAGTTTGCCCCATATCGATGCCAGGGAGAGTACCGATGTCCCCGCCACAATCGTAAAGATTACTCCGTAAAGCATATTTCCATAGAGAAAATATCCCACAGCAAAGACCGTACTGTAAACAGCCAAACACCCGATCACCATACATAAGATCCCTCGGGGAAGATCGCCTGATGTAGCCGTATGTTGAATCGGATCACCATCCTGAGACGCCTTGACAAGGACAGGCTTCCATCCATTTCCGCCTGGCCGTACCAGCCGATAAAAGGCTCGCAGTGTTTTATCGTCCGCCGCCCGGGTAAGTAACGTCACAACCAGCCAGCTTACTGTTGTAAGTGATACGCCGATCAACAGTTTGACATAGGACGGCAAAGGAGTATAACCGAGCTTTGGGTAAATGATCTCGAGATACAGAGCTATAATAAAAGACACGATCATACCGGTGATTTCTGTCCATGCATTGATCCGCCACCAAAACCATCTTAAAATAAAGATCAGACCCGTTCCGGCACCGATTTGCAGCAGAATATGAAACGCCTGCAGGGCATTTTCGAGCAACAGGGCGATAATTCCTGTCAGAACCATCAGGCCGATTGTGGATGCCCGGCCAATAAAGACCAGTTTTTTCTCCGTGGCTCCCGGATTGATAAATCGCTTGTAAAAATCATTGACAATATACGAAGATCCCCAGTTCAGGTGTGATGCCATTGTGGACATATAAGCAGCAATCAATGAGGCAACCACAATTCCCATAAATCCAGGCTTCAAAAAGGTCAACATTGCCGGATAAGCGATATCATCCTTGATAATATTATCCGCCACATGGGGGAAAGTGGCCTTGATAGATTCAAGATCCGGAAAAACAATCAACGACGCCAGTGCCACCAGAATCCATGGCCATGGCCGTACAGCGTAATGGCAGGCGTTAAATAACAGTGTTGCCCCCATGGCGTTTTTCTCATTTTTTGCAGAAAGCATCCTCTGAACCAGGTAGCCTCCACCGCCCGGTTCCGCCCCGGGATACCACACGCTCCACCATTGCACAGCAATGGGGATCAGCATGACAGGAACAAATGTTTCTAAAAATGAAAGGCCTTGATCCGTTTTGATGACGGGGATGAGATTTAGCTTGTCGGCAACATTGGGATGATGGAACAATCCGGCAAGCCCGCCGACCGCCGGCAAACGGCAGGCAACAACTGCCGCTGTAATGGCGCCGAACATGGCAAAACTGAAAAGGATAAAGTCCGTAATCAGAACCGAACGAATACCGCCCAGGCCGCAATAAACAACCGTGACAACCATAGCTACCAGGATGGATTTTATCGGCGAGTAGTTCAACAATATTCCACCGATTTTAATGGCCGCTAATGACACTGCACCCATAATCATGACATTGAAAAATACCCCAAGATAGATTGCTCGAAAAGCCCGCAAAAACGCGGCCGGTCGACCGCTGTAGCGGATTTCATAAAACTCGATATCCGTCATGACACTGGAACGTCGCCACAGTTTGGCATAGACGAAAACAGTCAACATTCCGGTCAGAAGAAACGCCCACCAGAGCCAGTTGCCGCTGACCCCATTATTGCGAACAATATCCGTTACCAGGTTCGGTGTATCAGTGGAGAATGTTGTCGCGACCATCGAAATTCCCAACAACCACCAAGGCATGCTCCGGCCGCCCAGAAAGAATTCGGCTGAACTGCTGCCGGCACGTTTTGAAACAAGGACTCCCACCAGCAGGATCACCGCAAAAAAAACCACTACGATAGCCCAATCGATCATCTGTAATGCCATAATTCACTCCCTTAACCACACCTCTTAGCTGTCAACTATTTGACTTTGCACATGAAATAAGCGATGGTCTCATACAATCTTCCGTTAATGGACCGCTGCAAATGAGTTTGGTCTTCTAATAGGTAGCAATACCTGGCTTCCGCGGAATTGTGTCCCACCATCAGGAAAGGGCATTATAGGTCGAATCAACAAGAGCGTTCATCCTTTCTTCCTGTGCGATAATCGATTGCATGAGTTTCATCTGCGTTCGACAACGGTCCTGGTTATGCCCCGGCCGGTGTATCTTATAATACACATCACCTGACAGATAGTCTGTGAGAAATCGAATCATTTGTTCAAAGGTAATGAGTTTCCCTGAAAATGCCAAATATTTCTTTTCGGTTGGTGTCAAAAAGGTGTATGTTTCCTGTGCAAAACCGTTGACCAGGGCTTCAAACATTTCGATACGCATAGTTACCTTGGAAAGATCCCGTTCATCTTCATCGGCGGGACTGGTGGCTGTTCGTACCATATCGCCAAAATCATAAAGCGAGAGTCCCGGCATGACGGTGTCCAGATCGATGATGCAGACTCCTCTGTGGGTCTTTTCATCTATCATAACATTATTGATCTTTGTGTCGTTGTGTGTGACACGCCAGGGAATTGTCCCGGAATTCACACAATTGAGTAGAACATCACATATTGCAGCATGTGTATGGACAAAATCAATCTCTTCCTTGGCCTCACAGGCTCGATTATATGCATCGGCCCGGAGACTCTTCTCGAAAGCGGCAAGGCGTTTTGGGGTTGTGTGAAAATCCACGATTGTTTCATGTAATGGATCGCCTGGAAGATCGGTCAATATACGCTGAAACCATCCAAACATTCTTGCTGTTTCTTGAGCCAAGGAAAATGACTCTAGGACGTCATATGTAACCGCGTTTTCAATTCGATTATATATACGCCAGTAATTGCCCTCTTCATCCCTGAAAAAACCGGCTCCATCTCGTGTCTCGATGAGGATAAGTTGTCGTTGTGCCAGTTCGGAACCCTGTGCCGCAAGTTTTCCCCGAATATGCTCCGTTACACGCCGAATATTATCCATCATAGCAGGAGGATCGGCAAAGACATGATGGTTAATCCGCTGCAAGACATAGCGACAAGTACTACTATCGATTTTATATATCAGACTATAGGTATCGTTAATATGCCCGCTGCCTAATGGTTCGATATGCACAAGTTGACCGTCAAGATGGAACTGGGCTGCAATTGAGCGGATATCGTATACCATCATGTTTTCCAAAGGTTCTTGGGATAAATCCCCGCGTCGATCAATTCTGCGATACATCGTCGGGCAATCGGCATATCTCTTTTATAGGTTACACCAAACCATGTATCGTGAGTTGGAAGCACTTTCACAGTTGCCTTATGATTCTTAATAAGGTTGTCCACTATGAGTGTAATATACATTTCCGCTCGTGGATCATGACCTCTGTGACCGAGAAATTGTTCAAATCCCTGAGACAAGTGTTGGAAAAAAGAGGGATAAAAACCCCAGAGATTCATGGAAACAATCTCATCACCGGTGAGTGCATGCGTCATACCCGTTTCATCGATGTATCGGGCACTATGACCGTCTTTTTCGACAGTTGTACGTTCAACAATTTCCTGTATGTATCCATTCTCGTCACAGTGACATATACCACGGGCGACATTACCGTATTCGCTGAGGGTGTTACGAAGCTGAAATCCCACCATAGCATATTCCGTGGGCGATATACGGGAATCTTGGAGAAAATCCGCCATCATCTGAAAAGAATGGATTCCATAGTAATCGTCGGCATTGATCACAGCGAAAGGCTCGTCAATTATATCTTTTCCGACAAGGATCGCATGGCCTGTTCCCCAGGGTTTTTCACGATTAGAAGGCAACTGGAAATCGCCGATTTCTGCATCCATTTCCTGGTATGCGTAGGCTGTCTCTATACTCCCATCAAACTTACTACCGATCTTCTCCTTAAAGGCATCTTCGAAGTAATGCCGAATAACAAAAACAAGTTTACCAAATCCGGCTCGAAGAGCGTCATAAATCGAATAGTCAATGATTATCTCGCCATCGGGTCCGACGGGTTCAATCTGCTTAAGGCCACCGTATCGACTGCCCATCCCCGCTGCGAGAATCAGTAACGTCGGCTTCATTCCCAATCCTTTACTGAGAGAGATGTACTTAGAGCCATTGCGAAACGCCCAGCGGCCGGATATTTTTCCATGCTCCACGGGTAAAGTCGGGGAATTTCACCGGTGTACTGCCTTTGGAAATCGACTCTTCACTAAGAGGAATGATTGCGCTCCATGCCACTGAATCGTAAACATCTATGTCCGGGCAGATTCCTTTGCGAAGAGCAGTGATCAAACGATAATCTTCGATAAAATCCATCCCCCCATGACCGGCCCCCTTGGCCTTTTCCTTGATGGCTTTCCACACAGGGTGTTCATATTTGTCTTTATAGGAATTCATTTCTTCCCAGTTGTGCCCCTGGGTCAAGCCTTCAATATGCACAACTTCTGTCGGATATTTGCGGAGCAGGCCTCGAGAACCCTGAACAAGAAAATCCCGACTATAGGGCCTTGGCAGATTTGTATCGTGTTTACAGATAATCGTTTTCCCCTTTTTGGTTTTTATCAGGGTGATATTTACATCGCCAAGGGTATATTTTTGATCACGCCATTTGGCATAGAACTCTTTGTCTTTATCGCTTGTAGCAGTCTCATAATGTCGCGCAGCAAATTCATTGAGTCCTACGGATTTGGTGCACATTGAAACCAGCGTATCGAATGCATCGCCCCGATTGATATCCATGCACCATGCCATCGGGCCGATACCATGGGTCGGATACAGGTTACCGTTACGATGAATCGATTGATACAAACGCCACATACCCTGGTAATACGTTGGATGAATCTTCAGTCCTCGCAGGTCATGGAGGTAACCGCATTCTCCATGCATGATCTCACCGAACAATCCCTGCCTTATCATGTTCAGGGCGACCATCTCTGTCTGGTCGTAACAGCAGTTTTCCTGCATAACGCAGTGCTTCTTGGTCTTCTCAGACATTTCCACCAGTTTCCAGCAGTCCTCCACGGATAACGCGATATTCACTTCCGACGCGGCGTGCTTGCCGTTTTTCATCGCCGCCAAACAGATCGGTGTATGCCAACGCCACGGGGCAGCGTTATAAACCAGATCGAGATCCTCCTGGGCACACATTCGTTCAAATTCAAGATCGCCCCCCGTATATCCCGCCGGCTCCGGGAAACCGGCTGCGACCACGCGCTCCTTGGCCCACTTGACGCGCTCCGGACGTATGTCGCATACCGCAGCGATGCGACAGCCCTCTATTTTCAGCAGATTATTAACGTGACCCGAGCCCATATTCCCCATGCCAACGAAGCCCACTTTGATGAGATCCATGGGAGGGGGATTATATCCAACCATGTTTGCGTTGCCGAGACGCGCTGCCGCTTCGGCACATCCTGTCAGCAACGTGCTTCCAGCCGCTATTCCAAGACTTGCTGCTGTGCTTGTTCTCAGAAAATCCCTTCGAGTGAATTGATGTGCCATAGACTTTTTTCCTTTCACTGGATCGGTACCTGTTATATATAGTTATGCATTGTAACTCATGGCAAAGGAAAATTCAATGAAAACTGTAAATCTGTTGTACGTAACGTTTACAAAAATTTAGACTATCAATTTTTTCTTTCCTTGGTCTTTTTTACAGATGTCCCTACAGCAAAGAGTCTACCACCTGTTATCTAGGAATTTTACACTTCACTCTATTCGTCCTGTTAACGGGTATCTGATTGTAGCGGAGGATCCGGCGCACTTTAGGGCCTGGTACGGGGCATTGGGAAGTAGAGGTGCTGGAATCGTTTGAAAACGATACGAAGCGGAGCAACGGCGGCGAGCGGGTGACGCTGTCTCGTCCGGGGGATAAGGAGTGGCAGAAGGAACGGTATTATATCCGGGTCGTTTTAGTGGAGTATAACGACAACAATCCCTGGCCGCCGGCGGCCGACGGGACGAGCGCGAACCCGCAGTATGCTCTTCCGACTGTGACCGAGCCGAGCCTGCTGTATGGCAACGATCCTTAAAACTGGATCGCCGGGCAACCTGTGCCGAGATGGTGACCATTAAATATTTTTGAAAATACCCTACATATCGGTGTACCAATCTAAGGACAAATCTGAATTAAATCAAAGAAATTAGCGTCAAGATTTATACAATGACATTTTCACGCCATAATAGAGGCATAGGATCCTGTATTCGGACTAGAGTGTCGGATTTTAATCATTTTAGAACCATTCCTAAGTTATATTCAGAGTTTTCCTAAAAGTTAGTGAATCCGAAAGCTCCCATAAAATCTTCAACCAGCAAAGCTACACTTGGCACCTTGATTTTATTGCGCCTGTACACCTCTGTTAAATACTTCAATTCCGGTTTTTCCGACGAACTATCTACAACAAATGCTGATCCCAGCCAACCTTCTTCAAGCAGTTCTTTCAACCTGGCCGCCGGCAATATTTTCCTTAGTAATCTAATCAATTCAACAACCATATTCTGACTGGTCTCTGTCTCCAGCACTGTCCAGATATTAACCTTGGCAATCCCGTCATCCCTCAACGACGACAAATCGTCATGCGAAAGGGAACTTGTGCCATGAAGAACCAGCTTAAAACCAACCTTCTCATAGATCTTTCTGGCAATATCACTTCGATATTTCAACTCTGCCGCCATGGCCCGGTGTTCCGTGCCCAAATTGACAACCATCAAATCAACATTGGTATCCTCAAGATATCTCTTGGCATCATCAGCATCTGTCAGTTTCATCCGGCCATCGCCGGACTCTGTAATCTCATCAACACAACCTTCAACAAGATAATACCCGCTGTTTTTCCGTACAAATTCGGCAACCCGGGCACGATTTTCATCCAAAGTCATTGTCGAACAATCAACCATCACACATCCCCAAAATCCTCTCCCTTCTTCAATCAGGTCCTCATCCAATCCAGGCTGGCCATGATCCAGACTTGCAATCACATGAACCCGTTCAAATGCTCCGCCAGTTCTGGTCAAACGTCTAAGATCGTCACGAAACGCAAGAAATCCTTCTTCGATAGTCTCTAAGGATGAATAATTCTTCAACTGTTGCCTACCATGATAATTCCCCGTCACCGCAACGAAAACCGCAACATCCCTGCGGGAAGCACTTGCCGTATTAGCTGCGCCTTTAAGTATTCCCTCCATTGTAAACGTATTTTCCACTCCAAAACAAGGTATTGGAATTTTCCTTTCTCGATAGCTTGCCAGAATCTTACGGGAGGTGTCGGTTTTATTTACTAAAGGCATTGTACGCCGTCCTTACTCATAATAATTCTTCCCTGACTTACATTATCAGCTTAGGAAAAAGAAGATTTTTTTATTGCGATAAAATAATGAGAACTTTGACTTGTCCGATGACCTCATAATCCCTGGCTCCGCTTGGATGCATTCATTGCGTTTCCTATGGGTTTTAATGTTTCATACAGTGTTTTGTAAATCTCATACCGAAGACTATAAAAAGCGTTCCTGTTCTCATCAGGCTCATACACTTTCGAAACGCTCACCCACGCATCACAGCATTCCTTTGTCGAACGAATATCCCCTGACGCCTTCGCTGCAAGTATTGCTGCGCCCATACATCCCGCCTCTCTTACTTCCAGGCATTCGATGGCAAGCCCTAAAATATCGGCTTTTATCTGCATCCATTTTTCATTTCTTACACCCCCGCCAAACGCCCGAAGATCGCGCACTTTTATGCCGCTACTGTTCAACAGGCCAAGATTCAATTTCATCTCATAACTGATCCCTTCAAGCAGGCCTTTCAACATATCTTCCCTGGTCGTATTCAAATGAATCCCCAGAATCGCCCCTACAGGGGATGCATCAAAATAGGGAGTGCCCGTCGAAGTTAAATAGGGCAAAACGAGTAAATCCGTAGGGCTTTCCGGCATTTTATTGAGTATTTCCCTATAAACATCTCCCTCTTTTTTAACGACTTTATTATTCTCCCATTCGTACATATGATCAACGAACCATTTCAATCCTGAGCCACCCGTCATACAAAACGCGACTGTCGTATAGAATCCTTTGAGGGTATAAGGATAGGTTGCAAGATTGGATTTCATCATTGTATTCGTCAGGATACATTCGTTAAACATCGGTGTAATACATTCCACAGTTCCCAGACTGTAAGCCGCCATCCCTTCCTCCGTAACACCAACCCCCAAACTGCCGCAGCACTGATCGTGTCCGCCCGTTGCGACAATGACGGCTTTATCAAGTCCCAATTCCTCTGCGATCTTTGTCTTCACAACTCCCACAGGATAGCCCGACTCCACAGGTTTGGACAACAGGTTTTTTGAAATGTCGAATGCGGAAAGAATCTCTTCAGACCAGGCATTCCTGGAAACATCAAAAAGCATCGTCCTGGCTGCGAGGTTATAACTGATCATTGCCTGCCCTGTTAACTCATAGCCAAGTAAATCACCAAAACACAACAATTTTCTTGTCATGTTAAAAATCTTCGGCTGTTTTTCTCGGATCCACTGAAGTTTAAATAAACTGAAAAGGGTATGGGCGCTATGGCCGGTGATTTTATATAGTTTTTCTTTACTGAAGATTCCACAGATTTTTTCAACCTGTTCTTTGCTCCGTACATCAAAAGAGACCATTGCATTTGACAGATAATGATCATCCTTATCAAGCAGGGTAAATGCCTCACCCTGACTTGCGATGCCGATGGCCCTGACCGGATCACTTTGACTGACTTGAGCGGCAGCCTCGGCAATGATCTTTTTACACGTTTGGATCACTTCAAACGAATCCAGCTCAAACCATCCGCTTTGTGGGGATTGTACCAGGTATTCCTTAGCCGATTCAGCAAGGACTCGGCCGCCCTCACTAAAAACGACAGCCTTCGATCCGTTCGTCCCAATATCAACACCCAGATAAGACATCGTTTCACTCCACTACCAAGTGCAAACCAGCCAGATAGTTTATCATAACTGTCACGAAAAGTATGTTTTCTATTGGACCTTGTCCAGCGTCAAGCATAAATTCCTTCCAGCGACAGCTATAATTACCTTTTCTTCTTAGCAGAGATCCCATAACGAGTAGTTCCTAACGGGGCGCCCCCATGGGGGCAGAATTACGGATATTACAAGTCTTTACATTTTTGCTTTTTAGCCTGCTCCGCCCGGTAGCTGGGCACATTCAATTCCAGAACCACGCTGTGATGGACAAGCCGATCAATGGCCGCCGCCGTGGTCATCGGGTCCTTGAAGATGATGTCCCATTTGGAGAAGGGTAAATTACTGGTAATCAGCAGACTGCCTCGCTCTGCGGACATTATCAACTTCATCAATGAAAAGGACCAGGTAGCCGGAATAGTCAGCGAGCTTATCTTCAATCGCGATCATCATTTCATCCAACGAAATCCCTCGTTAATACCGTTTCATGGCGTTTATGCCCTGCAACCGGGTGTCGTCGAAAAAATATCCGCCATGGCCAGCTATGACTACGGAGATGCTCGTAAGGCAGTAGCTTTACTTGCAAAAAGTGCGTTCTTGGCAGAGCAACGCCGAACCAAGGTCAACCTGGAGTTAGACTCATGGATCAGTATGGAATTCTCTTAGCAGATGAACTGGCTATTGCTCTGGCCATTCTCAAATTGGCAGCTGGTCATTCCTGTCCTTATGTGTTTCTTCCTGAATCCCGTTACAAACATATTCAGCGTAGACGAGGGGAAGGTTTATGGACTTTGCAGCATGGAATTTGTCCTCTGAACAACTTCACACCACGCTTTAAGACGATTCGGCGTAAAGCCAACATTGCTCACGGCACATTTCACGACTTGCGTCGAACCTATCTTACGCGATGGTTGCAGAACAGACTGGGCGAATATGAGGTCATGCACCTTGCCGGGCACTCTGATTTTCAGACGACTCACAGGTTCTATCTTGCCGTTCAAACGGATCTGGTAGAGCGGGCACGGCGGGCAAGTTCCATGTCGTTCGCTCAGAATTTTGTTGCAAATCTGTTGCAGCAGTCTAATTCGAGCGATCTTAAAAAAATCTACTCCTTCACAAGTACATAATAGAAAAAGACTTAGCGAATCGTCCCCGAGAGGATTCGAACCTCTAACCTTTGGCTCCGGAGGCCAACGCTCTATCCGTTGAGCTACGGGGACCTCTTGCTGAAAACGCAATATCTCTATAAACTTGATACGTCAAAAGAGTAAAAATGTCAAGTCCCATGCCTGATTTTACCGTATCGATTTGCCGGTGTTTCAACGGTTCTTTTCCAAAGGATTATACGGCCGATATTGACAACCTCTCTCCCAGGCGCTAGACTAGTATTTTTGTAATATGTAAGGATCTCCATGAAGTACATACTCGATTGTGCATACGTACTGGCCGTAGTTTTGATCAGCCCGAGACTTCTGTATCGAATGTTCGTGCACAAACGATACCGTGAGGGTTGGGCCCAACGGCTGGGTCGGATTACTCGACGATTTCCCGACAAAAAGTGTATCTGGATTCACGCGGTAAGTGTCGGAGAGGTGAATGCCACCCCTACGCTCATTCGCCGTTTACAGGAGGAACTGCCGGATTATGAAATTATTATTAGCACGACAACCGATACCGGTTACGCCCGTGCCCGAAACCGATACGAAAAAGACCATGTCGTATTTTACTATCCTTTCGACCTGTCATGGATCGTCCGACGTGCCTTGGATCGGATTCGTCCCAGTATCATTCTGTTGATGGAACTGGAGGTCTGGCCCAATTTGGCCGCGCAGGCCGCCCAAAGAGAGATTCCCATTGCTATTGTCAACGGCCGGCTCAGTGATCGCAGTTATCCCCGCTATCGTCTGATCCGCTTTCTTACCCGTCGGATGTTCCGCCATGTTTCTCTGGTGCTGGCTCAGACGGAGGAATATGCCCGGCGTTTTCGCTATCTGGGTTGTCCTGCCCAGCGTGTTCGCGTAACCAGCTCTCTCAAATATGACACGGCACAAATCACAGACCGAATCGATGGGACGGATGAACTGGCCCGTCAACTGCAGATTGACCAACATCGGCTTTGGGTCGCGGGGGGAACCGGACCGGGAGAGGAATCGATTGTCCTCGATGCGCATAAACGACTCCGGTCTGTTCCCGGCATGGAAGATCTGCATCTGGTGATTGTGCCACGAAAACCCGAACGTTTTGATGAGGTCGCCGGCCTCATTGAAAAAGCAGGATTTTCCCCCCTTCGATACAGCCGTATTAAAACAAGCGAACAAGCCGTCGACGGCCTTCCCGAGGTAATTCTGGGTGATACAATGGGTGATCTTCGAAAATTTTATTGTCTCGCAACCGGGCCGGTATTTGTCGGCCGAAGCCTGATCCCGATGGGCGGTTCCGACATGATGGAACCGGCCGCTCTGGGCAAATGCACGATTTTTGGTCCGTACACCTTCAATTTCAAGCAAACCGTAGAAGCTCTTTTAGCGGAGAATGGGGCGATTAAAGTTCATAATGAGGAAGAACTTTTTCAGACATTGTCTCAGTGCTTGACCCAAAAGGAATTTGCAGAACAGGTCGCCGCCCATGGCAGAGAGGTAATACAGAAAAACCAGGGAGCAACCGAGCGCACAGTACAGGCTATCGTCGATTTACTTGGTTGATCATAGGCAACTTTCGCACGCTATCCGCGAATGGCTTTGACCATTGCCTCGATATGTTCGGGCGTCGTACCACAGCACCCCCCCAGAATTCGGGCTCCGGCATTGAAGATTTGTGTTGTCGATGCAGCGTATTCTTCGGGGGAAAGTTTGTACACCGCTTTTCCGTCAATCAACTCGGGCTTGCCGGCATTCGGTTCGGCCAGAAGCACTATCTCCCTATCTCCAATAGTATTCATATAGACCTCGGCAAGCCGGACATATTGGTTCATTGCCAACGTTCCGCAATTAAAGCCGATAGCCGTTAAGCCTAGTTCCCCTGTTTGTGCCAATACTCCGGCCGGATCAATCCCCATCATTGTTCGAAAGCCCCCCCGTGCCGGATCATATGCCAAAGACGCCAGCACCGGAACATTACCCGCAAGACGAGCGGCCTGGATCGCAATGGAAAACTCATCGATTGCTGTCATGGTCTCGATAATAATCCCATCCACTCCCCCATCCACCAAACCGCGGACCTGCTCGGTATAGAAGTCCTTCAATTGCAGCGGATCGAGTGTGCCTAACGGTTTAAGAAAATCTCCCGTCGGCCCGATATCCCCCAGAACATACCGATCATCCCCCGCCGCTTCCCTGCCCGCTTGTGCTCCGGCCTTATTGATATCATACACTTTATCTTCATGTCCATGACGCTTCAAGGCAACAAAGTTGGCCCCAAAAGTGTTTGTAATGATCCCATCGCTTCCCGCATCGAGATACCGTCTGTGAATCCCGATAATAATCTCCGGAGACAACACGTTCATATAGTCGTTACATGCACATGATTCAATGCCGGCTGCCATCAACTGGGTTCCCATAGCGCCATCAAGAAAGAAAACTTCTTGTTTTAATCGTTCATGAAGTGGTATTCGCATAATGTTCCATCCAGAGCTTGTTTACTGTTCCACGAATTGACAATCCGAGGTTAATTCATAGACATGCTCAAAGCCGCCGCTGTCTGCCCGTTCAAACAAGCCTTCTCGTTGTTTTTCTGTCGGTTCAAACGGCTTGATACCGGATAGTTTCAATTGTACAAGCGCATCCTTTTGCTCGGTTCCGTGGATTGTCATCTCAATTTGTTGCGGCACTTCTATTTTCAAATCGACGATCCCATAGTCGGCCAATTCGACAGTCACCAGTTTTTGTCCCGTTCGACCGTGGTATGTCATTCGCCTCACCTGACGCAAGGCGCAATCGATCCATATTTCTCTGGCAATCTTACCGTCCGGATGCAGCTTTGTCAGCACATCCATGCTACCGTCTCTTGTAAGAATCCATGTCGGATCCACCTGGACCAACCCCATCGCTTCCAGCAAACTTTCCGGATTAATCAGCATCGTTTCTGAACAATATCGTAACATGTCACGACTTCCATACCAGTACGCGCTGACTTCTTTCGGTTTGATCCGGAGGTAAAACTCTTGTTCATTGGTTGCCAGACGCAGCATTTCCCCAATCAGTCCCGTCCCGACCAAAAAAACTTTTTCCGGCGGACAGAAAAACAATTTGACAGACGGTTTTTCCTCATGCTTTCCCCCCTTTTCATCATACCAGAGGATACGACAGTCGCCTCCGGATCGCAATGAGATCAGGCTTTCCCGTCGCCGATCGAACAAAGAAATCGCCTCCTCGACACTTGTCAATCGGTCACAATCCAGGGACTCGGGTAGTGGTTTCAGAGGAGGGGTACAACCAGCAATCGCTACACAAAAGGGCGCCCAAACCAGCCATCGTCCATGAATGCTTCGTTTTTTCGCAACCATACTACAAATCCACCTGAAGAATCTGTCCCATCTGTCCGGATAACTCATCGATTTGTTCTTCGTTCAAATGGGGATTAACCACATTTACAAAACGATTTTCCCCCGTCACGCGTAATATCCAGACCTCCGTTTCGTTTTGGTTCTCACTTGACTCGTATTTCAGCTTTCGTTTTCGCATCAGAATCAAAGCAAGAACAAAGCGAAAGTTGAGTTTTTCTACGTCCGTTTCCTCGGCCAGACGTTCGAAAAAAGACATCAGCATCTCATCGCTGACCAGAAGACGCTTTTTGCGGTTCTCGTCCGGCATGTGCGTCTTCCAGAAACAATAGACTTTGGGCCTGGCCTGTTCCCAATATTCGATACTGAAATCACGGCGTTCCAGGTTCTGTTCGCCTTCGACCAGAGCTGCATAATATTCCTGGCCGACTTCAAACGGTTTTCCCGTACCGCAACAGTGCCCTGCCGCCTTGCTGATCTCCCAATCCGCCATGATTGCCTGCACTCCCTTATTCACCAGCCTCAAGCACGTCGAAAGATAGCCAGGGCCGCAATGACTCCACAGTTTTCGGTCCGATCCCCCGAACCTGCTGCAAATCATCCGGACATATGAAAACAGGCTCTTCCGGATCGAACTGGTTTCGATAATCAATGATTGCTTCTGCCCGTTGAGGACCAATATTCGGCAATCGCTCCAGACTGGCCGCACAGGCTGTGTTTGGATTGATTTTCTGAGCGATCCCTACCGATCCGCCGGGCATTAAACGTGAAGCGTAGCATATTCCCAGCCAGACAACAAGGAAAATCGCAATGCCCTCCAGGATCAGACAGGCACGAATATAGGATCTTATCCGAAGCTGATATCTATTCATCATACCCGACAGAGTAGCCCTTATCGGCTATTTTCGCAAGATTGCTTTTTGAAAACGGGCTAAGGCCAGAAACGCTTTCTTAGGCTCCAACTGTCGATTTAAAAGGCCGCTGTTAGGAAGGTCCATATCATCCGAATCAGCTAAACTGGAGTAGGTTACCGATTGAATGAACGGTTTCCCCAGGGCAATGCGATAGAACTGATCAATCCAGAGTCCCTGGATTTCGCCGTCCCATTCCTTGTGCCAGAATCCGGCTCGATCCGTTCCATACTCGTCCTTCTCAGCGACATCGGGAACGGCTATCCCTGTAATATGAACCGGTTTGGCTACCTGGGCAAAACAATCCAGACGGGAGGAAATTTGCATCATGTCCCGCAGATGCATCCCCGGCAGGTCTTTTCCGAAATGCATTTCCAATCCGTAGGCATCAAAACTAATGCCGCTTTGAATTACCATATCGGCATACACTAACGGAGGAATCGTGTTTCGATCCTGGGCATAATATTCTCCCCAGGGATAGAGGATCTCCACAAGCTTACGTGATTTGGCGTCGGCTGCGCGCGAGGCCAGAATCGCCGTACGCGTCATTTCGATGGCCTGCTCAAAACTGAAACCAAAATAATTAACGGCATTCATCCCACTGATGACCCGCCAGGCATGAACATATTTGCCGTATCGACCGATGATTTTTGATACAAAACCATATGCCGTCTCACGAATCCGCTCGAATTCCTGCTTACCATGCAGCAGCCAGCTTGGCAGATATTCCTTGGAAAACTGAAGAACCGGCCCCCCGCATATAGCCACGCGTCGGGTACACAGTTTTTCGATACACCGATCCAGTTCGGTAAAATCGTATTGCCCTCGCTCCGGCTCAATCCTGGCCCAATTGATGGGCATGGTTACAAATCCGAACATATCAAAAAGCCACTTGCCGTATCGCTCTTCGTCAAGCATTTTCGGATCCACACGACAACCAAGGCTATGCCTTCCCAATCCCTTGGCCTTGCACCGTGTCGTGAAAGCCGCTTCGCCCTGCTGGACAGCGAGTCTTTCGGAATACTCCAACGCCTTTGATAAACATTGATCCGCCAGTTGCGAGGCTTTTCCCGGATTGGATATGTGTTCCAGAGAGGATATAAACAATAAACGTGCTTCCCTGGCCAGCCTCGACAATTCGTTATCCTCCTCAAATAACGACCAGTCTTCCTGTTTGAGTGTAATCTGCATCAGTTTGGCCCGCGCCAGTTCGATATTAAGAATATACGGACGTTCCCGTTCGGGTAATCGCGTGGTGGGCAAAAGCAGCCGGCCCATGCCGTTGATCGGCCATAACAGAGCCAGTCCCGCCGCATCGTGGCTTTTCCGTTTACACTCAATGTGCCCCTCGGCAAACCGAATTCCCTCAGTGGCATGCAGAGGAATCGTATCGGCCCCGAACATATAAGCGGCGGAGATCACAAAGTCGCTGCAGGACTTGCCGTTTTTAAATACCTGAAATTTCAACCTTACTCCCTATCGTTCGATCCATCAACTTGTTGCACAAGGTTTGTGATTATACTCACCCCCCCCTTAAAAGCAAAAACAAACTCAGAGAAGCAGGCAACGGACTCAACTGTTTCTCCTCAGAAATCCTCCACTGTCCGGGTTCGTTTACCGTTGCTCTTACATTTCATCAAAAAAAGTACGGATATTCCATACGAAGCTGAAATAAAAACAACAGATACTGGGCGACCATAACCGTAATCGTGATCAGGGCGGCAAAACCGGCAATTTTGGCCATTCGATAACTGCCCAATTGCTCCAGAAAGATCGTTATCGCTCCGTGCGGATGCCGGCGCTGACCCAGCCGTTCGATCACCTCCACGGCATCTCCCAGGATCCGATGTCGGGTCTCGGCGTCGGCCGGAGCACACAATTGCCTAACCAACCGTTCGATATCCCGCATGTTCTTCATGATCTGCCTCACCATCCAATAACTGCCTCAACTTATCCATACCATACCGATAACGTCCCTGCACCGTATTGGTTGATACCTCCTGTATCCCGGCAATCTCTCGAAACTTCAATCCCCCATGAATCTTCAGAAGGATCACCTCCCGTTGTTCATAAGGCAAAGTCAGCAAAGCCTCTTCCACTCGGGCCAATTCTTCACTTGCCTGCACCTCTTTCTCCGGCCCGCAATCCGGACAGGCCGGAATCCTTGTCACATCATCCAAAGAGATAATTCTTTTTCTATGACGATAGGCATCCCGTGCACGATTGACCGTACATGCGGCCAGAAAGCTCTTCAAACTACCCGTCAAAGTAAACGTTTCAATGGCTTCTGCAAAAGCCAGAAACACATCATGCAGAATGTCCTCCGCGGAGGATAAATCTTTCAACAGACGATAAGCAATAATCAGCAGTGAACTACCGTATTTCTCATAAATCTGGGAAAGTGCGGTAGAATCCCCATGCTTCAACTGTTCAATTAACTGCTTGTCTTCCTGCATCCGGACTCCATCCCCTCAATTCCAAAAATCCACATTTCCGCCAACATTATAACGTTTCGGAATGGCTTTTCGTATGAAAAAAATGCGTTTCTCTGCTGAAACCATGAGCAGAGTAAAAATGCGTAACAAATTATTGGGCCTTATTGTAAGGATGTTTTGTGGAATTGAGAATTATTTGACCTTTTTAACCCCCAGATATTCCCGAAATTGCAGGAATCGCTCCATCTGGCGGATTCGGACAAGCAGGTTTCCAATGGCATGAATCTGGCCTATCAGCGTCTCGATCAAATCAGTATTGGCTCGTACGGTTTCCCCGGAATAACCCGGCAAAACAAGAAAAACTGAGATGTTATATCCGGGTTCGGCGTATACTTGTAAGCCGATGATAAAGTAATTTTCAGCCTGGATTGTAGCCGGTTCCCACCCATCGCCAATTCTGTCATGCAGGTCTTCCAGAACCTCTTGACAGAATGACGGTTCCAGCCGGTCGTGATCACTAATAGAATAGTCCCCCTCCGGCCCTCGGACTACCAGAATAGGACCGTCCTCCGGCAAAAATTCGGCCACTTGGCTCAGCAATTGACTCGCCAGATCACTTGAATCCGTCCTGCATTGTGTATCTGTTACCATACCGTTTCTCATATGGGATTTCCGTCGACCACCGCCCCATGTCGGCACGAATAAAGTCCAACTTGGGAAGAAAACCGGAAAATTCGATGAGATGTTCGCTTTAAAAAAACGAGTTTGGAAGAGGAACGAAAAATCAGGTTTTTTTTGCCCGATATTTGACCATGTAGACGCAATTGCCTTTTTCATTGAATTCAACCACATCCATATAGGACCTCATTAGAAGCACTCCCCTTCCCCCATATTTATACAAATTTTCCTCACTCCTCGGATCGGGCAGTGTGCCCGGATCGAACCCCCGACCCTGATCGGCAATGGATATCTCGAGTTTTTCAGGCGTAATCGTGTATTCCACTGCCACTTCTTTATTCGGATCCATCTCGTTGCCGTGCTTGGCGGCATTCATTAGAGCCTCTTCCAGAGCCAGATGGATAGCAAAAAGATGATCTTCGGAATATTGATTCTCGGCCGCTTCAGAAAGAATACGACTGCAAAGCCGCCCCACGGCAGTATTGTTACTGGCAATGGTTAAACATTTACGATTGGATTGCCTTATCGTCATATATCCTATATCGTTCGGAACCGAACCCGGCCTAAGTCAACAAATCGAATTTGTCGGAGACGCCCAGAGGTTCCTGTATCAGGACTTTGAAATTTATCCCTCCATGGCCTTAATCCCGGAAGTAACATCCGGCTGGATATCAAAAACCCGGTCCAATTGCGTGATTTTAAAAACTTCCATGATTTTCGGCTGTATTCCGCACAGACTCATCTGCCCCTGATTTTCTCGGACCTTTTTG
Organism: Sedimentisphaerales bacterium; assembly: GCA_016926155.1. Taxonomy (GTDB): domain Bacteria; phylum Planctomycetota; class Phycisphaerae; order Sedimentisphaerales; family Anaerohalosphaeraceae; genus JAFGGE01. The sequence goes on along the minus strand of JAFGPC010000061.1, from coordinate 2,485 downwards.
CTGATCCGAATCAGAAGTCCCAGGGCCGTACTAGTAAGAAACTGAACGCTTGAAAAGTCCATTATCAGCTTGATATCCGGTTCAATAACCGGCAAAATAGTGTTTTCCAGCGCACGAATATCGGCATCTTCCAGGATACGTTCGTGGGTCAAGGTCGTAATGGTGACACCACCTGAATACGTGATGCCCACCGGTGGAATTCGCTCTTTCATAACAATCTCCCATTTAGTCATTTAAACAGAGCAAATGTTACCTGCCTGCGGAAAGATTGTCAATTCGATTTGCCGTGCTTCGGCATATTTCAGATATGAACCTGCTGTTTTCTACAGGGGCATGCCTGAGGGCATAGTCTTGTTTGGTTCTCCTCCGCCGGGTGGAGGGGGGACTGATTCTTCTGTCATAGGAGGAGGTCCGTCTTGTGGTCCCCTTGGCCCTCCGCCACTGGGTCCGCCTCCGCGACCTTCGCGCTGTGGGCGTTGCTCCAACCGTTGTCGCATCTGTCCGCGCTGTGGCTCAGTAAGGATAATATCCACTTCCTTGCGAATCGTCTCAAGCAATCCACGACGGATGTCCGAGGATTCGGCGGAGCGCACCTGCTCGGTATATTTCTGCAAAATCTGCTCAATCTGGCTCTTTTGTTCTTCTGTCAGGTCTAATTGTCCGACGGCTCTCTGTATCATCGTAATCGGCCACAGATTGTCACCCCCTCCACGATCTTCGCGATCGCGCTGCCATTGCTCCATTATCTGACCCATTTTGGTTTTCTGTTCGTCGGTCAAAATACCTTTAAACTCTTCCCGTACCTTTTCAAACAGTTTGCCGCGTTCTTCAGGAGACTCGATCTTTTCAAACTCATCCGAATATTTCTTCCAAACCTGTTCTGCCTGAGTTTTTTGCTCTTGATTCAATTCCAGTGATTCGCTCATCCTCCGGATCCAATCGCCGGGATTCATGGGGCCGCCTGGTCCTCCTCCTCGTCCCTCACGACCGTCACGACCTCTCGGACCGCGCCAGCCGCGATGCTGACGCACCATTCGTTCCATATCTTCACGCCATTGCTTAAACTGCTCCGCGTTTAAGATTCCCTTCATGTCGACAATCAATTGGGCCCGAAGTTCCTCCTTCTTCTGTTCCATCTCTTCGCCGTATGTCCACAACGTCGTAAAATTGGTACGTATGACCTCGCGAACCTTGGCCGCTTGTTGTTCATTCAGATCATAATGATCCTTCATAAAGCGCATTGTTTCAAGTACAACTACATCTATGGATGGCACTTTGGGAAAAAGGCGATTTCGTACCGACAGGTATGTAATCCCGGATCCGATCATAATACCGAAACAGAGAATCGTACACCCCAGTAGCGTAATCTGTACCATCCGCTTACGGCGCATCCGAAAACGAGGTACCTCCGGAGTCCTGTTGTCGCTGACAGATTCTACCATAACGATGCCACCTGCACAGGCCGATACAATTCCATCATAGGATTGTTCAGTGCCATCCACGCATGAATCGCCAGGAATACGATGATCGAGGCGGCCACAGCGCTCAAACCCGCAAAGATGCCCAAAGGCGCGATAGGCACAGGAGGCTTGACTCCCATACCCGCTGTGCGGATTTGCCACAGCACCCGGTCGGCTACGTCCACCACGGGAATGGCCTCCTGCCTGGCCCGCGACACCAGTTTGTCAATTTGCTTTAACGTATCCATCCCAATGTCTCCCAAATCCCCTGCTCTTCGGCAAAGGCACGTAATTTATTTCGAGCCCGATAGGCCCGCATCTTTACCATCGCACGGTTCCAGCCCATCCGTTCGGCAATCTCCTCGGTGCTGCATCCGTCAAAATACATCAGCGTCAGCACCAACCGATCCGTCTCATTTAACTGGGCCAGCAGCTTGTGCAAGACCTCGCCTGCCTCTTCCGGAGTCACTTCATCGATGTCATCGGGCTGTTCGACCGCGTCGGCCTCATTGATTTCATAATGAGCATTTTCGCGGGACTGCTTTTTCCAGAAACGATATCCTGTCCGCGTTGCAATACAACTGAGCCAGCCCGCAAAAGAGCCCTCGCCTCGGTATCCCGACAGCGAGAAATACGCCTGAACAAACACCTCCTGCACCAACTCTTCCAGGACGCCCCTGTCCCTCGTGAATCGCCATAGAAGCCCGGCCACCTGTCCCTGATGTCGCTCCACAAGCCGCCGGTACGCCTCCTGATCCCCTTCGCAGGAGGCTTGGATGTCCAGCCGTTCCTGATCTTCCACTGCTCTATTGTACTCCCTGCCTCTGGCAAGGTCAATTCCCCCAAGCATTTACGACTCACTTGTCCTCGTCCTCGTCTCCCGGTTCATCCCCGGAAGCTCTATGGTTCATATCGACTTTTTACATAACGTTTCAACAGGGAATGTGGGCCGGAGGCCCTCTGCGAAACCGCCGGCCCACGTGAGTGAGAATTCGTTATTGGCCGCCGGGACCACCCTGGCCCTG
>JAFGPC010000060.1 GCA_016926155.1 Sedimentisphaerales bacterium | reverse complement strand
GTTCCCCGGAACATGCTCATCATGATCGCCGCGGGTACGCCCTTGCCGATAACGTCGGCGATCCCGATAGCGATGGTATGATCGTTGACCAGGAAATAGTCATACAAATCGCCCCCGATCTCGAAACAGGGCTCATAGACAGCGGCAATATCCAGTCCGCATACACACGGGGCCTGTTCCGGGATCATTCGTCGCTGGATAACCGCTCCGAGTCGCATCTGTTCGGCGACTTTGGCCCCTTCCAGTGCCTGACCATACAACCTGGCATTGGTGATCGCGACAGCGCACTGGCTGGCGACCAAGCGGGCCAGTGTGACGGCATCCTCGTCAAACTGGTTGGGTTCGGGGCTATAGAGCCGCAGCACACCGATTGGTTTTTCCCGGAATTTCATAGCCACGGTTAACTGGCTGATCAGGCCTTCACGTATCGTTTCGCCGCGGTAGCGTACACGCCCGTCGATCCGCATATCGTCCAAGACCACGGCATGGCCCTCGAAGGCCTCCCGAATAACAGGATCGTCACGGGTGACCGGGCCCTTGTTGCGGTATTCCTCACTGAGGCCGTACGTACTCCGCATCTTCAGATCGCCGTCACCGTCGTCCAGCAGCCGGATCGAACAGGCCTGGGTGCCAGTCACCTTGACCGCGGCCTCGGCGAGCTGGTCCAGCACATCTTGCAGCTCGAAGTTGCCGGCGACCAACGTACTGATCTGATAAATCTGCTCGTCACGTTCTACTTGTTTTCTTGTTTTTTCCATAAAGGGTGCATATTCATAACCGTCTTTGGTTAGGCGTCAATGTATTCTACGTTATTTTCCATACTTTTTCTTATTTTTCAAGAAATGCTTGTCCGGATTCGGCTTTATTGCCAGATGCGGATGCGTTCGGTCTGGTGTATGGTTGCCGTAGCCAAGTGGGTTGCACAGGCTTTGAGCAGGATTTGTCGCCCATCTTCGCTGCGAGTATAGACGGCCTGGGCCGGGCCGATCCGCCGTTTCCAGAGACGGGTGAAGGACTCGGCCAGTTCCTTGTTGCGAGCGGCTTCTCGTGGGATGCTGTAGTAGGTTTTGCCCAACAGCCAGTCCAGGGAGCTTTTGGCTGTGAGCACATAACGGGCATCCTCGACCGGGCCCAGTAACTCTTCCATGGCGTCGAGAAAGAGGGACTTCTCATAGGTCGTCGCCCCGGCCAGGCGACACCATGCCCGATCCGGATCAGCGCTGCAGCGGATCTTCATATCTCCCCGGTCGGTCTTGATCTGCTCGGCCCGGATCAGGGAATCGAGTACGATGTTGCCCACGCAGCGCAGGCTCCAGGCCGGTCGCAGGTGCAGCAGGACCAGCCAGATTCGTTTCAACAGCCGCGGCAGCAGGAGGGCCGCCAGGGCAGCGAGGGCTACGGCACTGATGCCCGCTGACAATCCGCGCCACCCGGCACCGCTACGGACCAGACCCGAACGGACCAGCAGCATCCCAAGCAAGATCAATACGATTAACGCTTCGGTCAGGAAAGCGACAAGTGCGTTGCGAAGAACCAATTTGCGCGGTAGGGCGCCGATCGGTACGTACAGGTGTTCGATCATCTGCTCGGCAGCGAGAGCCAGTGCCGCCTGCCATTGCCGGGCCATGCCCGCCCGGTCGACAGCCTGAGTCCGTGTTCGGGTATTTCGTTCCTGAATCGTCGCGGCACTGAAAGGCAACTTTCCAAGTCCTAATCGATCCAGACCGTTCTGGATGACCGGCTGGTCGTGCGTAACACCTTCGAACGACTTGAACCGCCGACTGAGCGTCTCGAAATCGTCATCGAATTGTTCGGTATCGGCCTCGACACACAGCAGGTGCCAAATGTTGGCGGTCTTATCCGGATCAGAGGTCAGCGAGCGGATCGCCCGTCCCCGCATCTGGTTACTGAGCATGTAGGAGCCGACAAAGCTGGCCAACAACAGTGTATTGATTGAGGGCGCATCCCAGCCTTCGCCCAGGAGGCTCTTGGTACCGATTAATACGGTTATTCCCCCTTTACGAAATAGACGTGTAATCAGGGTCACGGACTTGTGCCGATCCGCCCCGGTGATCTGAACGGTCACATACCGTGGATCGTGCGGCAGCGGTGTTGTATTGATTCGGTCCGGCTCAATGCCCATCTCTTGTGCAATCGTTCGCACCTGTTCGACCGTATCGGCGGGCAACAAGATCATCGCACCGCTTAAAACACCCAGCCGCACATTGGGCAGATCCTGGCGACGGAGGATCTCGAACAGAGGCACAATACCGATCTTATCGACGGGATTCAATGCGTCGGCGCTGCGGGGCATATATTCGCGGCGGATGTAATCGGTCAGGATCACCATCCGAAGCTTCTCCCGGAGAGCGGTGCTTTCCAGGTGTACGATTTCGACGATGCTCTTGAGTTTGGAGAGACTGGTTGCCAGCAGCCGTGACAGCTCGTCGTTGGTCTCGAGATATACCTTCCGCCGTTCGATCGCGCCGATGGTATGCAGCGTATGCTCAATCGTCTTGAGAATCTCCTCCGAATCGGAAAAATGCTTTCGATGGATATACAGCACGCCGGTCAACAGCGTCTCGGTCCACGCTGTCGTCAGCGGCGGGATCTGCTTGGGGCGAATGCCCAGCGCTCGAAACAATCGCCTTGGACTGGCTCCGACATGATGTAGAAAGACCACTACAGAGGTGAAAAATTCGGCATCGGACGACACCTGCGACAAGTGGGCCTGAGGCCGTGCGATGAAAGGATGCTTTTGCAGCAGTGTGATAAATGCCCGGTTCTCGCAGAGGGCATCGATTCGCTGTTCCGTATCAATTCGGAATTGCTCAAGTCGGGTTAGTTCATCGGCATCGGGCGTAGAGATATACACATAATCCTGATGCGGACAGAGATTCTTTTCGCCGACCAGTTGCGGCACGGAGATCTCAGCATCGACCGGCCCGCAGAGCTGCTTATACTTTTCCCATTCAGTCGGCGGAACATCATAAGGCGGCGTTGCCGTCAGTGCGACGATAGTCGGCCTGCCCAGGGCATTCTTGAGCGCGATCAGGACACGCCACCACTCGTTTCGCAGATGATGGGCCTCATCGACGACGATGGTCGAGATGGAAGCCTTTTTCAAGAGGGCCGCCAATTCATCCACTTGCACAGCCCTACCCGTCGAGGTATTTTCCTGCTCATCATCCTGGTCTGCATCCTGCGGTTCTGGTTTTCCCGTGCAGAGACTGTGCAGACCCTGGTAGGTCGAAACAGTGATCAGGGCCGGGGCGGTCAGGTCGTGTGATACATACTGATGGGCGCTTGGATCACTGCTGCAGAACAGGCCGAGAAATCGCTCAATCCATTGATCGCGAATCGCCACGGTAGGAGCGAATATCACCGCAGGGGCTTCCAGGCGACGGACGACCTCCAGTCCCAGTACGGTCTTGCCCGAGCCGGGCGCAGCAACGACATGGAGACAGTTATCCTCCAGATGGGCGGAAAGCTCGCTCAGCACCCGCTGCTGATAGCTCCGCCAGGACCACTGAAACTGTATCGTGTCCGGAAAATGCCGCTTCATGGCCCATACTGTACCATATAAATACCGGACATAACACCCGTTATACGAATTGAACGCAGCAAACAGTGGGATCGATGGAAACTTTTTGTAGACAGGTTCGGTTTTCTTTGAAACTTATGCTTTTTTCATTTCCACTTTTATTTACACGATCCCGAGCTTTTTGCCGGTTTTGGTCATCTTGTCGATGGTAAAGTCCAGGTCATCTTGACTGTGGGCCGCGGAGATCTGCACGCGGATGCGGGCCTGGCCCTTGGGTACAACCGGATACGAAAAACCGATCACATAGACGCCCTCATCGAGTAATAGTTCAGCCATTTTTTGCGCCAGGACGGCATCGCCCAGCATGATCGGCACAATCGGATGAACACCTGCAACGATGGAAAAGCCCAGCTCGGTCATGCGCTTGCGAAAATAGCGTGTATTCTCCCATAGCCTGTCACGCAGATCGCCGCTAGTTGACAGCAAATCCAGTACCTTCAACGAAGCAGTAACGATACTGGGCGCCAGCGTATTGGAGAACAGATATGGGCGCGACCGCTGCCGCAGCATTTCGATTATTTCTCTGCGCCCGCTCGTATACCCCCCGCTGGCACCACCCAGTGCCTTTCCCAGGGTACCGGTGATGATATCGACCCTATCCAACACTCCGCGATATTCGTGCGTGCCCCGGCCGTGCTCGCCCATAAAGCCGACCGCGTGCGAATCGTCGATCATCACCAGGGCATCGTATTGGTCGGCCAGGTCACAAATCTCGGTCAGTTTGGCAATGGTGCCGTCCATAGAGAATACACCGTCGGTAGCGATCAGGCGGAAACGCGCATTTCTGGCTTCTTTCAATTTGGCTTCCAGGTCGCTCATGTCGCAGTTGGCAAACCGATACCGCTGTGCCTTGCACAGCCGGACGCCGTCGATGATGCTGGCATGGTTCAGGGCGTCGCTGATCACCGCATCCTGATCGGTCAAGAGTGTCTCGAACAGTCCGCCGTTGGCGTCGAAGCAGGAGCAATACAGGACCGTATCTTCCGTGCCGAGAAACGTGCTGATCTTCTTCTCGAGTTGTTTGTGAATGTCCTGTGTGCCGCAAATAAACCGCACGGAAGACAGGCCATAACCCCATTGATCCAAACTGGCCTTGGCCGCGGCGATGATCTCGGGATGATTGGCCAGCCCCAGATAATTATTGGCGCAGAAGTTCAACACCTCCTGCCCGGTCGAGACACGAATGTGCGAGCTCTGCGGACTGATGATAATCCGCTCCGACTTATACAGCCCGGCCTCTCGGATCTGTCCGATTTCGTCTGTAATATGCGTTTTCATCATGGCAAACATGTTCGCCTCCTTCATTTCACGACACTTTTATTCATCCCAGTTCAGAACCACCTTACCGGACTGCCCGGATCGCATCACCTCGAATCCCTTCTCAAACTCCGTAAAGTGAAATCGGTGCGTTATCAGCGGACGGATATCCACCCCGCATTGAATCAGCATCGTCACCTTATACCATGTCTCGTACATCCTGCGCCCATAGATGCCCGTAATTGTCAGGCTGTTAAAAACCACATAATCCCAGTCGATCTCCATTTCCGGCAAAATGCCCAATAACGCGATCTTGCCGCCGTGACACATCACCGGAAGCATGCTGCGGAACGCATCGGGATTACCTGACATCTCCATCCCAACATCGAAGCCTTCCTTCATGTCGAGCTCCCGGACCACATCTTGCAGTGTCTCCTTGCGAACGTCGATCACACGCGTGGCGCCCAGTTTTTTAGCCAGCTCCAGTCGGTACGGATTGACATCCGTGACGACCACATGCCGGGCGCCGACGTGTTTGGCGACCTTGGCCGCCATGCAGCCGATAGGCCCTGCCCCGGTGATCAGCACATCCTCCCCGACCAGATCGTAGGTTAGGGCGGTATGAACGGCATTTCCAAATGGATCGAAACAACTGAGCACCTCCTCCGGAATCCGCTTGTCGCAGTACCACACATTGGACACCGGCACAACCAGAAACTCGGCAAATGCCCCGTCGCAATTGACCCCGATCCCGCGCGGGGCCTTACAGAGGTGTCTTCGCCCCGCCAGGCAGTTCCTGCACCGCCCGCAAACCAGATGCCCTTCTCCACTGACCAGATCCCCGATCTTGAAATCCTGCACATTGCTACCGATATCTTCAATAATACCGACAAATTCATGCCCGATGGTCATAGGGGGCTTGATAGTAGCCTGGGCCCAGTCGTCCCAATTATAGATATGGACATCCGTGCCACAAATGGAGGTTTTCTTGATCCGGATCAAAACATCATTGATTCCGATTTTGGGGATAGGTACATTCTCCATTACCAGACCGGGTTCGGCGGTTTTCTTGACGATTGCCTTCATGGAGTACCTCACTTTCCTTTGACCTTAATTGCTTTTGCCACATCTCGAATCAGGATTTAGCTTTGATTTCCGCTAAAAAAGCCTTGAAACTCAGCCAAAATCAGGATATTATACTAAAGTCTTGTTTAATATAATAAAGTTCATTATAATGAACAAGATAAAAATATATAAAATTTTGATAGGACCGAATTATGTCCAAACGTACGGAGAAACTGGCTGCCCAACTCAAGTCCCTACGCAAGGCCCGGGACTTGACACAGGAGCAGCTTTCCAAGCTGGCCGGAGTATCCAAGGCGATGCTCAGCCAGATCGAGCAGAACAAGATCAATCCCACCGTGGCGATCATCCTCAAAATATGCGATGCCCTGAACGTGAGTATAACCGAACTGCTCGGCGAAGCGCCCCGGGAGAATATCCTGAAGGTGATCCGGGACAGCGACGAGCATTACACCTTCCGCAAGGATGCCTCGTGTGAGATCCGTACGCTGAGCCCGCTGAATCTGGAAAAGAGCATCGAGCATTATCGCATCCGGCTCGAGCCGGGAGGACAACTGGCCAGCGAGGCGCATTTTGCCGGGACCGAGGAATTCCTCTATCTGGCCAGCGGCCGGCTGACAGTAACCAGCGGCAGCGACCGGGCCGAGCTACACAAAAGGGACTCGGCCCACTATCGTGCCGATGTGCCGCATTGCCTGAGTAACGAAGGCAAACAGACCGCCGAGGCGTTTCTGATTGTACGATATCCCTCCATTCCAGCATGAGGTATTAACCTTTTATGTACACAATCAAAGAAATTCTTCGACTTGAGGTCGGACCGGCTTTGGGATGTACTGAGCCGGCAGCCGTGGCTCTTTGTACGGCTGCCGCCGGATCTCTTCTGACAGAACGGCAATTAGAATCCATCCGATTGCATCTAAGCCCGAATATCTATAAAAATGCCTTTGCCGTAGCCCTGCCCGGCGCCGGCGGTAACACGGGAGTCGATCTGGCCGCAGCATTAGGCTTCTTCGGCGGAGATCCCAGACGAAAACTGGAAGTGCTCGAAACTGTAGACGCCGGCGTCCTGAAGCAGGCGCAAAAATTTTTACGCGATCATCCTGTAGAGATTGAGTTACTCAAAGACATCGAAGGGATTTATGTTCGTTGTGATCTGTCAACCACAACGCAAACCGCTCAAGCGATCATAGAAGGGGCACACGACAATCTGGTCTTAATGAAATATAACGACCAGCCCATAAAGGAACATCCGCTGCTGTCCAAGGCATCCAGAAATCGTAATACCATAGAGGCCCTGGAGGAATTCCTGCGTATGCAGACCCTGGAAGACCTCCTACGACTGGTGGATACCCTGGATGAAGAAGATTTCAAGTTTGTGCAAAGTGGCGTGGAGCATAACATGGACCTGGCACGCTACGGGCTTCAATTCGGCTGTGGCCTGGGTGTAGGCAAGACGCTCGAGCGGTTGGTTCGAGAAGGAGTATTAAAGAGGGATATGATCCTGTCGGCACGTATACTTACATCCGCGGCAGCGGACGCGAGGATGTCGGGCGCCAAGCTGGCTGCGATGAGTTCGGCCGGAAGTGGTAATCACGGATTGACGGCCATTCTTCCGATCTGGGCGATCAAGGACTACATCGACCATCCCTCCGAAAAAGAGGTGCTCACCGCCATTGCTTTGAGCCATGTAGTCACGGCTTATATCAAGGCCCATACAGGTCGACTCTCCGCGGTATGTGGGTGCAGTGTTGCCGCCGGGGCCGGTGCTACGGCCGGTATCACGTATCTGATGGGAGGCAATCTGACACATATCGCCGGCGCTATCCGGAACCTGATCGGTGATCTGGCCGGAGTGATTTGTGACGGGGCCAAACCGGGTTGCGCCTTCAAATTGGCCACGGCCGCCGGTGCGGCTGTTCAGTCTGCCCTTTTTTCCCTGCATGGAATCAATATTGCCGCCAATGATGGAATCATGGGAAACACGGCAGAGCAGACCACAAGAAATATCGGACAGATCAGCACAAAGGGTATGATCGAAACGGACCGGACGATTCTTCAGATCATGATGGCAAAACAACTTTTCGTTAAGGAATGAAGCAAAGCAAAAATAACATATCAGGAGACAAGAATAGGATCAGCTATTGAATGTTTTTTCAATCATTTATTCTTGGTATACTATAGAGATCGAGGGAGCGGTCCATAATGCAGATGTTATTTTAATATGAGAGGTGAGGGAATGATTTGGAACGGAAGACAAAATAAGCATGTCTTTATCGTAAGTAGCATAGTTTTTTTGCTGATTATATACGGCTTGGTTGTAACAGAGGGTGTTTCTGCCGCTAAGCCCGTCATGGAATGGACACACTTCACCATTGCCGATCCCTTGCCCGGTAACGCATGGGGCACCGGCGGGATTCCACTGGCCGATTTTGACGGCGATGGCGATCTGGACGTGGTGGTCTCCCGGCGGGAAACCCAGACGGCCTATTGGTTTGAGCGTAAAAACGACAGCACATGGATTCGGCATACGATGGGCGTTTCGGAAGGTCTCGCCAAGGCCCTTGGCGCTGCAGCGATCGACATCAACCGGGACGGACACATTGATGTTATCCTGAACCAGGTCTGGTTCGAGAATCCCGGTGGTCTCGCTGACAATCCCGACCACCCATGGTCCGTACATGCCTTCGAAGGCGGCGGACACGATATCATCACTGCCGACATCAACGGCGACAAGCACCCGGATATCGTGACCTATCACGGTACGGTCGTCTCCTGGTTCAACACCTCGACCAACCTGAAGCGGACCGACATCGGCCAGGGCGAGCCCAACCACGGAGGCGTCGCTCCTCGGGGCGCAGCCGATCTCGACAGCGACGGGGATGTGGATATCGTCATCCCCCGCTACTGGTTCGAGAATCCCGGACAGGGCGGGAAAGAATGGCCGCGTCATGAATGGCCGCATCTGGCCGTCGAGAACGCTTCCTATGGAACAAGCATGCGGGCCTGGATTGCGGATATCAATTCTGACGGGCAAAACGACATCGTCTACAGCGACTGCGATACAGGTTGGTCCCATGTGTACTGGGTTGAAAATTTGGGCCAGGGCAAGACGTGGAAACGGCACAAGCTGCCCGATCCTCCGACCGCGCCCGGCGATGTGCCCGGGACCGGGTCCTTTCATTCGCTGGGTGTGGCCGACTTTGACGGGGACGGCGATCTGGATATTTTTGCCGGTGAACAGGAAGATCCGGACACTTACATGACCGCGCAGGGCAAACTGGCGATGAAGCCAAAGGGCCTCAAGGAACGCGGCGTGATCTGGCTCCATACGAAGGGATCGAAGCCGGTCTTTACACCAGTGGTGATCCAGATCGATAATCCCGGCTGGCACGATACGGTTCTGGGTGATGTGGACGGCGACGGTGATATCGACATGGTCAGCAAGATCTGGAATAAGGACGGCCCGACGTATCACGTTGATTACTGGCGCAACGACCGAACCAAACGATAGTGGTCCACACTGACCGTCATTGATTTTGGATAAGTTTCGAAAGGAATTCCGGGCCGGATTCCATGGCATGCCAGAGACGGGACTGTTCGAAACAGTCAAAGGTCCACATCATCCAGCCGGACAGAGGCGCTTGTTGGGCCAACTCGCGAATCCAAATCAGCTTCTTTTCGGCTTGTTCGAATGTCGGATCGACAAACTGAAATGAGCCGAACTCACCGAGTATCACAGGCTTGTCCTGCAGGATGGTTTGCATTTGTGGATCGAAAAAACCGACCGAGTCCAGGTCGCGACGAAAGGCATCGGCGAGTGCCTCATCCCGGTGGGTATGGTAGAAGTGGAGATCGATAAAATCCAGGGGTGAGCGGCCCAGGATCAGGGCCGTCGGGGGAAACCGAGGATCCCCCTGCGTATCGGCTGGGATGCCCTTATGTGATACAATGGATTTGCCTACTGCGCGAAGGACGAAGATGCCCTCACTGACCAGCAGGTCCGGATCGATCCGTTTGACAGCCTCGACGATTTTTGCATGGTAATGGTTGAGCCCTTCGTCCATAAGCCGCTGACGATCATCAAGTGAGGCCATATCATAGGATTGTCCATTTGCCGCGGTGATCTGGCCTGAGGTGGATGTAAACGGCCAGCTTCGACAGTCCAAATGCAATTCATTCTGGCACTGGATACTCAGTAACACACCCAACAGGCTCGGATCTTCGCGTTTGATGCGTTCGAGGAATTGCAATACATACGCGACTTTGGCATCGATACCCTGCTCAGTGAGGTAGAGCGTATTCCACCCACTTGGCAGGCCTTTCAGCCGGTCGCGCCACGAACGGTTGCGGGGTAATCCGCCGTCGCCGAAGGTGGGAAGGACATAGATGCCGTTCGCGCGGGCCCGGCGGAGAAAGTCGATCACATTTTGCATGTAGGGCTCGTACAATCCAACCGTCGTGTCATAGTCACCACCGATGCCGGGATTGTTACGGCTGCGACCGATGATGAATACACGGACGGTGTTATACCCATAGCGGGTTAGCAGGCGGAACATGGCCTCTGCGTCGAGCGGATCGTAATCGGCGGTAGTAGTCGCCGTGGCTGCATCGAACGTGGAATGGTCGCCGTTGCGAAGGTGGATGTAATTGAATCCCTTGACGGTAAAGGGCTCCCGGGTGCGGGTGTTGTAGAATTCCGCACGACCTTTTTTACCCTTGCGAACGGCTATACGTCCGGATATGGCTTTGGGTCTGTAAGCCGGCTGTGTCAGGGATAGTTTGTATGGAGCGGAGGACTGCCCATCTTTGGTGACAGCCACGATTTGAATGGCATTGCCGGACAGGCTCTCTTTCAGAAGATACGTATCGGCCGGTGGAGTGACCTCGCCGATCAATTTATTCTCCGCGTCCTTGATTTGAATCCTGGCACAATCGGTTACCCGAGGATCATAACGCCAGTGAATCTGCCAGCCGTTTTCCTTTTTGAATACATCGACCAGATAAATCGATCCGGCCATCGAAGGAGTAACGAAAAAGCATGCTGCAAGCATTAAGATATGGCCGCGATACGAATTCATAAACATTTCCATCTTTTTCTCAGGTGGATACATAGTTTTTAATTTGTGTTTTCGATGGATTCATCGGACAGGCCCAGCACATCAGGATTGATCGGAAGTTTGATGTCATCTTTAGTGAAAGGCTGACCATCCGGCCCGGGGCTGTAAATGAGCTTACGCGGGACGTCAATCACATACTCATCACTGTACGCCCGCGCCTTGAGACTGTATGGTCGTCCCAGCCGTAGTGAAAGAACAATCTGGAACAAGTCGTCGCGGACTCTTTCCCTTTCAAAATAACTAATTGTAGGTCCATATCCGGGGATATACATCCCAAGAAATGCAGACCCCCCCGGATTATATATGGAGTATAACCATCCATGTAGCGTATCATGAAAAATAGCATCATCTAATTCAACTTCAGGAATGATATGGAAATACAAGGCTGGCCAAACGTCAAAGTTTTTTGTTAGTTTTTGTTTTCTCGCCCTGCAAATCCACTTATCATAATTATTTCTAGCAAGTCTCAAGGTGGAATTTCGCTTATAAATAAGTTGGTTGTTAAATCCATTTGTAGCAATTATGTCTTCAAGATAATTTCGCATTACTATATATTCGTATATTAACATATTATCGATGGCGAATTCATTATCACGGAGAGGTGAAAATGTACTTCCGAGGAAATGGATATCTTCTATTGAGATGGTTTCATCATTAATAAAATGATTGGCGAGTTGAATACTGCTATTAAAAATACCAATACATGCCATATTCAAATGAATTGTTCTTGCTGTGCGACTTAACTTACGGGCAAAAACATATACAGGTGTGATGATTTCTATAGCTTGTCGAGTGTCTCCGTCCTTAACATTCAGCAATGCATAACATGTGGCAATTGTAAGCACTTCTTTCATGCCAATGATAAAATCTGTATTCATATTGATATCAAGAGGTGACAGATCAACGATTTCCTCCTCACGGCTTAATTTGTCAACGATCATATATTTATCAATTGTTTGCACCCAAATTCTTTGCACTACATCGTTGAACTCCGAAGTAAAAATGTCGAACGTATACTTCTCTGACCCACCCAAGCTGTTAAATTTCTCTCTGATGATTGTCCAATCCTTATCGTTGGAGGAAATAGACTCAGACTCATCAAGTGAGTCAGTACTTCGCGATAATCGACAGAGTTCTATGTAGGTCTTATCATAAGCAGTATCTACTGTTCTGAGATCGGCAACTGTATAATCATTCGGAATAGGTGCTGTATCCAGTGACCAAAAATAGATTGCTGTATGAAGCAATAAAAAGAGAATAGAAAAAATGATTCCACAAATTGCATATGCTTTGCCTTTAAACTCACCCTTTTTGGAGTGAATATAAAAAAGTCCCCAAATACCTAAAACAAGAGCCGGAATTGCAGTTAGTATAGAAAGAAAAAAGCTACTCAATCCAAAAATGAATGACCATACAGCAAGTCGACATCTTTGTTTTCCCCAAAAAACATAGTTACAGTCGGGGCAAAGGTCGGCAGATTTAGGGTATTGCTTTTTACATTTGGGACATGTGACGGTTTTTCGAAGGAAACCAACCACAGCGATCCTTTCTTTAGTATTCGATCCCCTTTCGGGCGCAGGTTCCGTTGTCGTAGGGGTGTTTGCGGACCATCATTTCAGTAACCAGGTCGGCCAATTTGATTAGTTCGGAGGGCGCATCCCGACCGGTCAGGACCAGTTCCACATGCTCGTCACGGGCCTGGATCAGGGATTTAATATCGTCCATCTCCGCCAGGCCTCGCGCCAAGCAGAAATTGATCTCATCGAGGCAGATCAGGTCATACTGTCTCTGAGCTGCGGCGGATTTCAACTCGGCCAGGGCCTCCCGGATCTCGGCCCGGACCTGTTGCGTCACCTGCACATCGTCAAGTGATCGGCGCATGTCCCACTGGGCATTGACAATCCTGAACGTGATGCCAGCAACCGAGGTGAGGGCTTTTCGCTCACCCAGGTCCAGTAACGCGGGCTTTAGAAACTGGCAGAACAGCACGGTATTGCCCTGTCCTGCGGCTCGCAGGGCCAGTCCGAGCGCGGCGGTTGTTTTCCCTTTGCCGGGGCCGGTATAGACCTGGATGAGTCCCTTGGAAAGCATGCCTCCATGGTAGAGAATTCAAGCATTGGGGCAAAGGAAAATCCAGATGGAAATGAAAGGAAAAAGGGCAACGCAGGACTAGTTACCCTTCCAATGACTTACAAATGTATTTGTTTCAGGCCATGACCGGTATAAAGGAGGTCCTTTGCACCGGCTCTTCTACGACCGTCTGGCTTTCTTCCTCGCCCGGCTTGAAAGGCAGCGGCTCGGCGAACTGGACCGCGATTCGCCGCACATACTGTGAAACTTCTTCCACGCGGCAGATATGCCCGTTTCGGATATAGTTTTCCATATCGAACGAGTTGTTGGGTCCATGTCGCGGAACGGAAAAACGGGCGGTAATGTGCTGGCCGGTCCATGGACACCGGTCGGCGTAGCAGGTAAACGCTGCGCCCCGGCTGGACAGATCAACCATCTGGCCCTGGGTCAGCTCGTGGTCGAAGTCCTCTGCAAACCATACAGGCCAATTGTAGCGAAGTCTCTTTTCCGTACGTCGTTCCGCGTGCTTCATTTTATGCCTCCGATACCAACAAATTCACGGTGGCATAAGTATCGACGCGAGGATCGAGACACTTAACGAGACTTGCCCATAATTTCGCACCGATGATACTGACAGGTCCGATTTTCATGGTCCAGAGGGGTCGGCCGGGCATTTGGGAAAAAAATAGCAGGACAAATTTTTGGATGGAAAAACCAGCCGTCCTATAACGCTAGGAGCAAAGTGAAAGGACACATTCCTTGAAGGCGGCAGCGCGGTGCTCGAAGTTACGGAACATGTCATAGCTGGCGCAGGCCGGACTGAGCAGGACCACATCGCCAGGGCATGCAATCTCAGCACATTTTTGGACAGCCTCGACCATGGAGGCGGTAAATTCGATCTGCACCGGTGTGTTCGGATCGGCCTGGTAAATCGCTTTGGCGATCTTCGGGGCGGTTTTGCCGATCAGGACCGCGGCTTTGGCATGAGATGCGATCGCAGCGCCGAATTCGTCAAATGGGAGGTTCTTGTCATATCCCCCTGCCAGGATAATCCGCGGGCATTCGAAAGCCTCCAGGGCGGCGATAGCGCTGGGAGGCGTGGTGGCAATGGAATCGTCGTACCAGGTAACGCCATTGATTGTAGCGACCGGCTCCAGGCGATGCGGAAGGGATCGGAAGGTCTCTACGGCTTGGGCGATGCGGTCATCAGGAACATGTAGACTTTGTGCCACTTTCAAAGCGGCGGACAGGTTGGAACGGTTGGCCTTTCCCGCCAGCGGAAACCGTTTTGCCAACGAATCGGGTACATCCCGGTCTGAAAATTCCAGACATGTTCGACCGCTTTGCCCGTTGTAGCGGGAAAACCACTGGCTTGTCACGAGATCATCACTGTTAAAGATTGAGATACAGAGATCGGTGGGATCGGTCGGCTGGAATTGGAAAATGTTTTCCTTGGCGGCGCAATAGGCCTCGAACGTACCATGCCGATCCAAGTGATTGGGTGTAAGGTTTGTAATGAGGGCGATTTTCGGCGCTTTACGGATTCGAGCAAGCTGTTCCAATTGGAAGCTGCTCAGTTCCAATACAACAACATGATCAGGTCGAATTTCCCAGATCTCCGACAGCAGCATTCGATTGCCGATATTGCCGCCCAGCCAGACCTTTTGATAGCCAACGTCGTCTGCACCCAAACCGGCTTTGAGCAAATGGGCCGTCAGGGCCGTGGTCGTACTCTTGCCGTTAGCTCCGGTGATCCCCACGATTGGGGCGGGGCAAAGCTGGAAAAAAACCTCGATTTGTGAGGTGATATACTTATCGTTTTCTCGGGCAAGGGCAAGGTACCTATTGTCGGGGTGAACAGCGGGATTGACGATAATAACCTCAGGGCCTTCCGGACCAAAGTCCTCTTCCCGGTGTCCACTGAGATGGATTTCGATAGAGCAGTCGGCCATTTGAGCAAGCGGCTCTGCAAGCGTTTCAGGCGAGGTCTGATCGGTAACGATCACTTTTGCTCCCGCCCTGCAGGCAAAGCGAGCCGAATCCACCCCGCCTCCAAACTGGCCCAGTCCCATGACCAGAACGGATTTGCCCTTGAAAAAGTCGATCTCCATCTCGTCTTTCCTTATCGGCCGGATCCTCTGCCCGACCGGTCCATCGCCGGCTCAGTGCATCGCCTTGGCCAATTGGATCTTGGAGCTGATGACCGCCTGCTCAATCGCTTTTTCCCAGTTATCCCCGAACCGTTCGGCATATTCGGGTTTTTCATAGGCATAGATGATCGAGCGCGAGGCGTTGACCAGTGCGCCCCGTCCATCCGGATTGACAAAACGGACACAGTCTTCGGGCGTAGCGCCCTGGGAACCCAGACCCGGCACGAGAAACCACGAGTGGGGATATTTGGACCGCAGTTGTGTGGTTTTTTCAGGGCTGGTTCCGCCGACGACCATACCGACATTGCTGTAGCCCGCCGAGCCTATTCGCTTTTTCTCATTGGAGATTTCCCCGACGATTTCGGCGAGCTTTTCGTACATGGCCACACCGTTGGTATTGGTAAAGTCCTGAATCGCCGCGGCCGAAGGATTGCTGGCCCGCACCCAGACGAAGATACCTTTTCCCTGTTCATTGGCCACATCAGCAAACGGGACAATCCCTTCGGCCCCAGCAAAGCCGTTTACAGTGATAGCATCCGGCATGAGAATGTCTTCCAGGCCGGTATATTCGGGATTTTGCAGGTGTGCCAGGGCATAATTTTCGGCCGTATGACCGATATCGCCTCGTTTGACATCTCCGATTACCTCCACGCCCAGATCGTCGGCTTCCGAGATCAGAGACGAATAGGCCTCCAGACCTTCCCAGAGATATTTTTCAAAATAGGCAATGTTGATTTTGACGGCGGGCACCATCGGTCCGACGATACGCAGGACACGGGTGCAAAAATCGAAGATCGCATCTACAGCCGAACCAACATCATTTTCATCGTTCATGCGTCGATGTTCACGAATCTGCCTAGGCAACTTGCTATAGACGGGATCCAGGCCCACGGTAAGAATAGTGCCCTTGGTACGTACGGCCTGGCACAAACGATCTCCAAAATGATTTGCCATGTTTTCCTTTCTTATTATTATTTTTCGATCAGCTCTCTAGCCGCCCGATCGTTCTTCGGACAGGTTCTTATGCCAATAATGTTCCGGTTCGAAACAAAAGAAGCTTTCGTTCGTATGGCTGGCCACTATAATCACATTCTTTGACTTGGCAAGACAGAATGTGGAAAGCTATCAATGATTCGACCTGGAAAATCAAAACGGCGTGTTTTTTTCTCTGTGATTTGCGTACTGGTGTGCATTATAGTGGTGTTGCTGACAATCTTTTTTGTCCTTTTAACCCATACACCCAGCAATTATCATCCCGTTCAGGCTAGTCATAGCGAAGAGGTGAACACCTATTTAACTCATGAACTGGCGCCTGGCTTTCATAATGGGATTGACGGGATTAAGGCCAACGAACCCTTTGAAATTGTCATTCAGGAGGAAAAGCTGAATCAGTTGATTGTGGATGGTGTAAGTCTTGGATGGGGTTGGCCG
The DNA here is from genome assembly GCA_016926155.1 of Sedimentisphaerales bacterium. Taxonomy (GTDB): domain Bacteria; phylum Planctomycetota; class Phycisphaerae; order Sedimentisphaerales; family Anaerohalosphaeraceae; genus JAFGGE01. The sequence goes on along the minus strand of JAFGPC010000060.1, from coordinate 615 downwards.
ATTACTCTCAACGGGGTCACATTTCATGCCCCGATGATCCATATTACCGGGGACAGTCTTACTCTGATTGGAAAAGTGGATGTGGGCATTCCTATTATTGTCACAGTTTTCGGACGCCCAAGATTGGTAGATAAGGGTTTATTGGAATTGAACTTAGAGAAAGTCAAAGCCGGTGCCGTCAACATTACCGGTCTGGCAAGGAGCATTGGCGGAAACATCATGGCCTCGGAGGTCACCAATCTGGCCGAAGATCAATGGCTAAAAGACTTATCGGACGCCTTCCTTCACAACACTCCTTATGATCCGGTCTTTCCAGTGCCTCCCTCTAAAGTTTATATTCGACTATCCCGGGTTGAATCGTCCGATCAACGGATGGTTTTACGGTTTGAACCTGCCGGGGAAATGAAATAAACCTATTATAAAACATGGGGATTGATTGTTATTTGGCTTTTTTTAGTAAATCCTTTTGCAGGCGAATTTTAATTCATCCGATCTATTGACAGTCCTATCGTCGGGATTATAATTACATCGATTAGTGAGTTTTGGACGCCGAATAAAAAAGGGTGTGCAAATGCGAATGAATGGGAAACAGAGCCGTGTACATGCTGTGTAGTG
>JAFGPC010000059.1 GCA_016926155.1 Sedimentisphaerales bacterium | reverse complement strand
TGCCGAGTCCTGAGAGTACATCAAAACTGGTGGCATCAGGATCAAGGTTAATCAGGGCAGCATCCGATAAATCGGGCTGTTTTCCGATTTCGATTGTCACGCCTGTTGGGGACTCTACTAAAGCCCAACTGAGAGTCACATCCCATGGAATATCTCCTGCCCCACTGGCTGGAACGGGATTGATAGGTGCTCCGTTTACACCATCAATATATGCCTGTAAGGCCTGTCCGGCAGAAAATGGCCTATTATAGATTTTCAGGTCATCGACCTTACCGTCAAATGGCTGAGAAAGCCCCTTGACATTTCCGACATACAAATCAGGTGCAAGTGTTATAATTCTGTCAGTGTATGTCTGTACAAGACCTCCATCGACATACCAGTAAACCATATGGGTTACACTATCGTAAGATAGAACATGGAAATGCCAACCTTCTCTAAGATAGCTGGAATCATCAGGTGTGTAGTTGTAAGGGCTTCCGTTCTGATTGAAACCGAGTACATAACGGTAAGAATTGTAACGTCCGAATTCGAATGTACCCCATCCGTCACCATCGGTTCCATTCCCAAGGATGGACTCCCATCCTCCACCCTGATCATAGCTGTATTCCCAAAGAGTGATTGTCCAGTTACCTGTACTATCAAGATTCGTCAGTGGAATAACGACAGGATCGTTTCCAAGATCACCACCGAAATCGGCGGCTGAGCCATCTCCTATAAAACCGGTGACATATTGCGGATTGGCCCGTGTACCATCATTTAATCCAACCGCATCAGTCAGGTTGTCATCAAACGGCCAGTATCCGACAAGACCCCCTGTAGTAAAGCTGGTAGTGGCTTCAGCAACTGCTGTCCCCAGGTGCAGGCTGACGACCCTGCACTGATAGGTGGTGCTGTCAACAAGCTCCGGTGGTTGCCATTGCGTTTCTGTAACGACTACCGTTGGGGTTTCAGGCAAGGTTTCTCCGAAATAAATTGCGTATTCATCAATATAGGTTGAACCTTCGGCATCGCCTGTCCAGGTTATTGTTAACTCGTTAGCAACACCTGTTGCGCCCTCGGGAGGATACAGATCCACAACGTCACCACCGGTGGTGAATGTTAAAATATCACCCATAATCGGAACCGTATTGACATCATCAGCAACATCGATGCGCCAATAATACAGAGTTCCCGGATCCAGAGGTGAATCAGGTACATAAATGGTATCGGTGGTTGTTACCACTGGTATGGCTGTAGTATTCGGATCAATGCTTGGATCCACATCATCCGGATTGGACGATAGATAGACATCAAAGCTGGGGATGCCAGTTGCATTGAACACTTCCCAACTCAGTTGAACATCCTGACCGACTCGCATTGCGCCTGTTGCAGGACTAAAGTTTTCAATATACACTATAGTAGGAATTTCTTCGATAATAAAGGCTGTCAACGGAGCACGGCCGGCATCTTTTACTGTTGATACAGTCAAGTCGCCTGACAAGTTTGTCACCATGACGTAATTACCATGAACCGTGCCGTCGGATTCCACCCATCCGGTCCCATCCGTTACCCTACCATGCGCAGGAAATGGACCGCCTAGAATAACGGTTCCGTTAACGGTTAACGTGCCATGAGTATAATCACCATTTTGATCCGAGGTAAACAGGATATAGGCATTATAATTGGTAAACGGGATGCTGGTAACAGTAAAACTGGGACCATCGTCTCCATCATCCAGATAACCGACCGCCAGCTTTGCCTCGTCTGAACCGGTACCGTCGCTGTTATACCAGCAATTCTTTGATTCCCAGGAGACGTCCGCTGTGGTGGGCACGCCGTATTTGTCTATCAAGTTAGTCATCATACCTGTTGGGATATTGGCTTCGGTGTTATTCCAGTATGTACTGTCTGTCTTGAGCGGACCAATCAATTCACCCCCAATAAAGATTTGGTTGGTATTCTCAGCAAAATTCATCGAGATGAGATTGACGGCCAGACTCGGCACCGATATTAAAAGTACCGTCATCAAAATAAAATGGAACAGATTTTGCTTTCTTTTCATCATTATTTCCCCTATTGTAAATCGTTCAGTAAATAACTATCAATCTTACTGCTGGTGTTAAAATCAGAATAAGTGTACTATCCAGTTACTACTCTGCTTACGATTAAATTCAAAAAGATCAATACAATATACGATGTCGGAACCACTTGTTTCATTTCTTTTATAGTCCCCCATAAAAAAATGAATCATCCATAACAACTTACACGACAGTAGCTACAACATATCTAGTTTTTTCATCGTCTTCTCCTTTCGGAAATGTGGATTTACAGCCGCAATGAAGCATATTAACGGAATTGAAAACTTCCAGGTCATCGCCAAAGGGTAATTCAATAAGTTTAAGGGTATCGAATAATATATCTCTATCTCCGTCTTGCACTTAAAAGAATGTGAATTCCACATTTTCCATTTATAACGGTCAAAAAGACAGCTGACTCCTTAAACATCGATAACTTTACCAACAAGCCTGTTGCAGGGTCAAGAAAATTCAAAGTCGTGTCCGATTTTCCTTTAAATCACGAAAAATACAGAATTTTCTTCTTCCAAAGTCCTTCCCACCTCTGCCCAGATCCCAACGCCTCTTCGGCTGATATGTATATCGTAGTGTTTGCATAATCCCAAATCGCTCACTCGGAGCAAAGACCTACATTTTTTTACTGGAAAGGTGTTAAAATAGGTGCTTTTCTGCAAGGAAAAATGCCGCAAGCCTTTGGTTATAAAGGATTGCGAGCGAAAGGAGTCGAACCTTCACGTCCTTACGGACACCAGGACCTAAACCTGGCGCGTCTGCCAATTCCGCCACGCTCGCTTGCTTGTCATTCGTTAATAGTCACTGGAAGAGTTCATTTGTATCTTTATCCTCTTCCATTGTTTTCGCTTTCTCGGATTCCCGATGCTTATCTTTTTCATTGTCTGTGCTGATTTTGTCGATTCGTTTTTCCGCGTCGGTGAGGATCTGCCGACATCGCTTGATCAGGGCCATGCCACGTTCATATTTGTCAATACTGTCTGCCAGAGGAATCTCACCATCTTCGATCTGTTCCACTACCTCGGTTAATGCGGTGATCGCCTGTTCAAAATCAAGTTTCTCTATGTTATTATTCGTTTTCTTCTGTTTTCCCATTGGAAAACTCGCTTTTCTGGTCACTGTTGCCTTTTATTGTTCGGCTTTCGATCCTTCCGGACGCCAATTCTGTAACTATTACCTCTCCAATTTCAACCTGGTCATCCCGTACAAGCACTTGGCCGGTTTCCCTGCTGGAGGTAATACTATATCCCCGCTGCAGGACGGATCGAGGATTCAGCGCCTGTAGTTTATTCTCCAGAGCCGTCCTTTGCAACTGCTTTTGCGCGATGGAGGCTCGAATTGTCTGCTGCAGAGATCCTGCCAATTCACTTACACGCAGGCGTTGCCTTGCCAATAAATCCCGCGGTTCAATCTGTCGCAGTAACTCATATGCCTCTGTAAGCTGTCGTTGGAGGGCGTTACAATTTTGTCGGGCGGCATGGATCATACGTATTTGCAGTTCATCCAGACGCTGGATTGGAACGCTCAAGGCACCCATGGGATCTCGAAAGACCCGGCTGGCTAGAACCGCGGCCAGACGCTGCTGTGAAACGCGGAGACCGCTGCGAAGTCCGACAGTCAAGCGGTTTTGGGCCTGAGACAGGATTGCCTTGATCTCGCGAATATCCGGTACGGCGATGACTCCGGCCTTGGTGGGGGTGGAAGCCCGTGCATCGGCCACCAGGTCGGCAATCGTGATATCGACTTCATGGCCGACAGCACTGATAACCGGAATCTGTGAATCGAAGATGGCCCGTGCCACAGACTCCTCATTGAATGTCCATAAATCCTCCAAAGAACCGCCGCCCCTGCCCACGATCAGCAGGTCCGGACGCGACGTCCGATTTCGCCGATTGACCTCTCGAACGGTCTGGGCTATTTCCTGGGCCGCTCCTTCCCCCTGCACTGGAACCGGAAAGAGAAAAAGCCTCGCACAAGGCCAGCGATTCTTGATGCTGTCGCGAATATCAGCAAACGCTGCACCTGACTGACTGGTCACTATGCCGATCCGCATGGGGTAACGCGGCAGCGGTTTTTTATGCTTTTCGTCGAAAAGCCCCTCGGCTTGAAGACGTTTGACCATCTGTTCAAAAGCAAGCTGCAGGGCTCCTACACCGGCAGGCTGCAAGCGGTCTACATAAAATTGGTATCGACCTGTCGGCTCGTATACATCGATATGACCGGTAGCAAGCACTGCCAATCCGTCCTCAGGAGCAAACTTCACCGTGCTGAATTTGCTCTTCCACATAACGCAAGTAAGAAGGGAATTCTGGTCTTTTAATGAGAAATAGCAATGTCCACTGGAATGCCTCTTAAAACCGCTGATCTGGCCGCTTACTGTCAGTCGTGAAGGCAATCCTCCTTCCAACGTCACTCTGATGAGGGCGTTGATCTCGCTAACCGAATATGTTTTGGGTATATTTCGAGCCATAAGAAAGATTTGTCTGCTTTTCTATCTGAAAACCGGAACGTTATGAACCAGCGGATCGGATGTCAGTTCTCTTTCATTACGACATCATCATATTCCACTTCAAAACGGAGTTTGTGCTTGGCTTCCTCCGCTGCAAGAGCCTGGAAAACTTGTTCCAGTCCGGCATCTTCACATAATTGCGCCAAAGAAATATACATTAAAAAAGCGGCTTTCTCTTTTTTCATCGCCATCCGTAAAGCGTCTTGGTATGTCATATCGGGTGTTGGTTCCGGTTCATCGACAATTTCAGCCAGCTTTAAATCGACTACTTCTTGACCACTTGAAGTACCGATCCATTTCCCTCCTTTTCGTATCCCCTCCAGTTTCATCTTATGCCCCATTTCCTCCTGTGCAAACTCCTTGAATGCTTTTTGCATCGAAGGATTACTCGTTGATTCAGCGAGTTCCATATACCAACGAAAGGCTCGCATTTCTTCGTCGATGGCAAAGTCCAGAATCTTCTCTACATTATCGAAATATTTCATTGTTGCACCTGTGGTCTCTATTTTGTGAACATGTTTTGAATCCCACGGTTGAGGCGCATTATAATCCTTTGGCCGACCACTATAAGGAAATTGATCGGATTGTCCAAGTATAAATCCAACTCGACAAGTCGGCTCATTGGCCGGCTTTTTTTCTGGCATCCTGAAGTAGGGACCTGGCCCGGTTAGCCGTATCTCCTTCGGTCACTTGCACTACTTCCTCGAGTGGTTCAATGAGCCGCCCAGCCAATGTGGCCGCGTTCTGCCTCTTGAGTAATTCCTCGGAAACATTGAGACAGGCCGCCACCGCTTCCTGGCGGGTAGCCTGCGAATCCAGATAAGGCAAAATCATAGTCACGGCAGCCGGAGATTGAATGGTTCCCAGGGCGCCGAGCAGGAGTCGCTTCTCATCATCGCGTTCCACTAATCCGGCAGCCCGTCTGCACATGGTAAGCTTATCACGATTTGACAGCCCCTTGTCCCGGATCAGGCGAATATAGCCACGTAGAGCGGCCAGTCGATCCGAAGTTTCCGAACGTGTTCCGGCCAGATTCAATAAGTCTTGTGCTGCATCAGGAGTTTCCCAAGTGCAAAGAGAACGAAACGCCGTTGTACTTACTTCCGTATCCGCATCCTTCATTGCCTCACGAACGGCCTGAAGAGCTTTGTCTCCACCGAGTGCGCGTAATACCCGTAACAATACAACCTTTTGTTTCGGTTTAGCCTGTTCGGCGGCCTTGACAATCTGATCTATGTTGGACTGTCGTGTCTGGGTATCGACACAAACTACTCGAATGGCCTGCTCAATCGCATTGAGATCCTGGGACTGGTTGAGTTTATTAAGCAATTCAAGGAAAGACGGCAACTGTTCGTAGCTGCCCAGTTCCCCGATCATTCGGATAGCCGCCGGGCGGACTGCTGCATCATTGCCTTCAGCGGCCTTAAACAGGGAAGGAATAGCCTGCGTCATCCTACGACGAATCATTATCTCCATTGCCTTTGTCTGCTTATCAGATTTCCCTCCCTGGAACATCTTCATTATGACCATATCCACTTCCGGCAAAGGCAAGGCACAGAGACTTTCCTGTGCATCCTGAGCAATTTCACGATCTGTATCATCGAGCAACGTTACAAGGATGGGAATTATCGAGGGATCGGGAATCTGGGGTAGTGTTTGTATCGATTCTCGCCGCACGGCTTTTTCCCCCTCCTTAGCCAGACCAAGCAGGGACGGTACTGCCGAAGTGTCCCCTCGTTTGCCAAGCGCCCAAATTACCAGAATCTTTTGATCCGCATTGAGTTTATTCAATGCCCCGATCAACATCCCGGTAACACTCGGATCGGACATTTCCTGTGCCGTCTGTACTGCTGCGGAAAACAAGTGATAATCTTCATTTTGCAGATATTCCTGCAATAGGATCAAACCATCCTTGCCCCGTGCCAGAATCGCGCCGTGTACAGCACCGGATCGTACCTGATGTGGAGTGTCGATTTGCCGTAATTGATCATAGATCGCAATCGCCCTCTTTTGATCTCCCATAGCGTAAAGGTGTTCTGCGCATCGCAGGAGCCCTTCGCAGACGTGGAGTAGTTGTGTTCCTCCAGCATCCCCTAAAGCACTCTGCAATGCCTCCGCGGCGGGGGCATTCCCAATTTTTCCCAACGCCCTTGCAGCCGCCTGAGAAACCAGAGGATCGTCATGTTTTACACATTTTGACAACAAAGGTACGGCCTTGGCGTCCCGTCGTACACCAACACTTCCGATGACCCCAACCAATGGTTTTCCCTCGAGGCGAGTCAGGGCATCACGAAAGGCTGTATCTACCTCAGGTCCCGGTATCGGCTCCATCGCGTAACGAGCCATATGAGAAAGCTCTTCATCGGCAAGGAGATTTGTCAAGGTTGGAACCGATGCTTTAGTACCATAGACGGCCAGGAATCGGCAGGCCTCGGATTTGGCCTCGCGCGACGCATCGGACTTGAGAATCTCAATCCATTTGGCTTCATCCACCTGGGAGCCCGTCGGAATGGTCTGGGCGGATGACATTGCCATTATTCCCAAAATAATTAAAGCAGCAGAATATAATTTTACCTTATACATAGTCAAATTTCCTTTCGAATGGAAAACGGCCTTCAAATTATCCACGGTTCACGCATTGCACGACTTCGCAAACGATTCGCTTCCGGATCGTTGATAAATTCCTCTTTCACCGGATCGTATTTCATATCCCGTTTAAGCCACATGCAGATATTGGCGGCATGGACCGTCGTCATGGAACGGTGCATAACGACCGGATTGGCAATCGTTTGCCGACGCGACCGGATGCAATCGAATAAATTGCGTACATGGCTCATAGGCCGTTGCGTTCGTGCCATATAGTCACTCACAATCTTCTTGAAATCCGCCAGAAGAGCGGGCGAAGAGACCTCCGGCTGGGCATAACCATCGGCGGTCGAGACCCATCCTTCAGTGCCTTCGTAACAGACGCCGCAGGAGCCTTTCCACCCCCCTGCCGTACCTTCCCAGCCGCCTCGATTGAGGATCATCCTGATCCCATTGGAAAACCGGGTAACCATGCCGTCCCCACTGTCATTTTTGACATATTGATATTCAACAGCCGAAGTGTCCCCTGCTCCAATCGCCACCTGGCATTGACCGAAAGTATGTGCCCCCCACTCCCCGATGCAACTGGTATGAAAATCATAAAAACCTCTCCATCCGCCCCGGACATACGAGGAATTATACGGCCGCCATGGACAGGGGCCCAGCCATTGGTCCCAATCGACCTCATTCGCTGGTGGCAACGGTTCCGCCGGGCGCCATTCGTGACTCAGTTCCGCAGAATCCCAGGGGGCGATATGGGCTCTTACGGTATGGACCTTGCCCAGTCGACCCAAACGGATCAACTCATTGGCAAACGTAAAGTTCCCTTCACTGAGCCGCTGCAAGCCCGATTGATAGATTCGCTGATGGCGCCGGGCGGTTTCCACAACAGCCTGTCCTTCCGCGATTGTCATACATGAAGGTTTTTCGGAGTAGACATCCTTGCCGGCCCGCATCGCTAGGATCGACGCCAACGCGTGCCAGCGATCACCAGTGGCAATCAATACGGCATCGATATCAGTCCGTTTTGCCAGAAAATCACGAATATCATGATACATAGCACAGTCATTATTCCCGTACCATGTATCTATCCTTTTCTTTACATCTTCGCGCCGTTCCCGGCGGGCGTCACATACCGCGACAAATTGTATGTCTTTTTCCCGCATCATCCAGGATAGATCCCCCGATCCGCGGCTGCCGATTCCAATACCCCCGAAAATGATACGTTCACTGGGGAGCACTTTTCCATCCCGTCCGAGGGCCGATGAACTGATAACGGCAGGCAATGCTACGGACCCCCCTGTCACCATAAGCCCCTTTTTCATAAATTGCCGTCGTGAGATTGCATGATTCGACATTCTATTACCTCCGATTACCAACTGAATGATTGGAATCCATTGTCTAAACAATATAAGTGAAAAAAACGTTTTTCGCAAGACCTAAATATATAAGAGACAATCGTGTTTTCTATCATTTTCATGATCTCATCCGTCTTCGGCGGCGGTCTTTCTGTTTGCGAATTCTTGCGATCTTCCGGGCCTTCGGACTGCAATCGCCCAATTGTTTTTCCTCCAACAGTTCGCACATCCGCCGCCTGGCGTAAAAGCGATTCAGTCTTTGGCTTCGATCCTTTTGCATTTTCACAATAAGGCCTGTCGGGACATGAGTAAGGACGACACAGGTCGCCGTTTTATTGACTTTTTGCCCGCCGGGACC
>JAFGPC010000058.1 GCA_016926155.1 Sedimentisphaerales bacterium | reverse complement strand
CGGTTGCCCAGATCATCCATCGCAAAGGCCTCGGTATCCGAATCGTGATACGTTACACCCGTGAGCCGGTCCAGGTTGTAATAGTTGAATTCATGGGCCTTTTTCACCGTTCCCACTGTCCTCGGTTTTCGTAAGTAGTATGTCGATCTCATGTTTTCCCATTCGGTTGAGCCGAAGTATACCGTATACTTTCGGGTCGGTTAGACAACGGTAGTTGATCCCGCACGTTCCATCTGGCACGTCAAAAAATGCGAGTAACCATCGGCATCCAGATGCTGTCAATTCCAGTTCAGCATAGCACTCAGCGTTGGCAACAACATACAGCTTATGGCTGGTCATATGCCCTTCAATAGCATGTACCAGTTGGGTACCGAATGCTTGCGGCGATCCGATTACACGTGAATCATTTACGTTCCGAGATCTGCGGATTACCAAGGCCGTTATAGAATTGGGATCTTTCAACAACACTTCTATGCCCGGCGTTCCTGGATGTTTGCCACACCCGTCTGCAATGAGCAAGCTGACCATCACCAGCCATACCTCTATTTCCAGCCAAAGTCTTGTTCGCGTGAATTGATTTGTGATCATAATAAGGATCCTTTAGCGAGTGTAAGTTACCCAACCACCTTCACAGCTGACAAGACCTGTTCCCCGACGCCAGTACACTGCGCCACGGCAGGCCTTGATACTACTTATCTTTGAGCATGCGCCAAATATCATCGCAAATCCCTCCCTAGTGCCACTGCCAACATTGCAGCCCGTTAGTTCCAGTTGAACCCCCTCGCAAAGTAAAGGGCATAGTTCCCGAACAATGTTTCCTGACAAATATGGGCCACGTCCCGGTTGATCACCCCAGCACTGTCTCCCTACAACGAGTCCGGGCCTCAGGGGCTCCATTGTCCCATGGTCAATTACGAGGACATGATCGTAACAGCAACAGCCCGCTTTTCGTAACCCTAAACGAACCCTTGCCAAGTTGAACTGCTGGATCCTGAACGCAGTTTTGCCCCAACCACGTCTTATGATCTCATGAATAAACCCGCTACGTAAATTCACATCAGGATCGAAACTCCAAAAGCTAACCGGGCACGTCGGAATCATCCTCTTCATACCCGGTGGGATGTATGTCTCTAGACCGAACGGGTCTGTCTGTGAGACTGGTTGCGACTTAGTATATTCATAGAGGTTGACCCCATCACGGTATTGTAGTTTGGAACCCATAGCAAATATCGCGCTCTCATGCCCACTGGCCATGTCAAAACCGTCCTCTTGGAGGAACCGTCCAATGAAGGGATCGGCGTACCGATGTCGATAATACATCACTTCCATACTGTCGTTGTCGAGTTCATCAAGACGACGGCCAGTGAAGGTATAGGGATTGCTATAACTGGAGGTGGTACGGGTGTTGTAAGAGGCGTCCATGATATGAGCGGTACCATAGGCATCATATTCATATCGCTCAACAATGGAACCACCGGAACTCAGAAGGGCGACGACGGAATACAGGTGATCGTGCAGGTAATAGTAATCATTACTGCCGTCATCCATCAGGAGGACTTCATCAATGTAGTTGCCATAGGCAAAGGATCGTTGTAATACGTCAGAACCATTCCGCTCTTCCAGGCACTGCCAATCGGGATTGTAATAATATAAAGTAGCCACAGAGGGCACAGAGTCATACGAGATTTTACGAATTCTGCGGCCCAGAGCATCATAATCGAACGTCGCGACGGTCACCTCGTTTTGGCCATCCATCTTGAAGATCCGACTGATGCGGTTCTCGTAATCGTACTGGTACCGGTACCCCTGCCGGTCCTGGGTCATATTCCCCGCATCGTCATGGGTAATGGAATGGCCGCCGATAGAGGTATAGCGGTTGGTGTCGTCATCGACCACAAAGTTGACGGTCCCGTCGTCCCGAAGCGTCTGATTGCCGTCGCGGTTGCCCAGATCATCCATCGCAAAGGCCTCGGTATCCGAATCGTGATACGTTACACCCGTAAGCCGGTCCAGGGCATCGTAACTATATTGATTATAAGGATCTCCACTGCGATGGTCAAACGTTTTCCGATAGATATTATTCTCATCATCCACATAACTGTAGGCGAATTTGACCACACCCGATCCGGCGTCGATATCCGTCACCCGGCCGAGATTATCATAGGTAAAGTCGGTATTGACCGAGGGAACGCCATACGCCCGTCGGGCCACCCGGCCCGTTCCAGTAGGGATTTTGGATTGACTTGTCGTCGCACTTGGGATAGAGTGCGTTTTTAGGGTTTGAGTTTACGCTGAGGGACTATGGCGGACAAAAAAGAAGCCTGCGGCCTCTTCGGCATCTTCGGAGATCCGGAAGCGGCGCAGAAGACCTATTTCGGGCTGCACAGCCTGCAGCACCGCGGACAGGAATCGGCGGGCATCGCCAGCAGCGACGGCGAGGAAATCATATGCTATGCCAGTATGGGGCAGGTCAGCCGGGTGTTTCGTTCCGGCCGGGACTGGCTCCAGCGGCTCCGCAATCCTATGGCAATCGGGCATGTGCGGTATTCGACCACCGGCTCCAGCTCCCCTGCCAATGTCCAGCCGTTTATGAGCGAATATTCCCGCGGGCCGGTCGCCGTAGCGCATAACGGCAATCTCATCAACGCTTCTCTGCTGCGGGACGAATACGAAGCCTACGGGCATATCTTCAAATCCACCAACGACACCGAAATCATCGTCCACCTGATGGCCAAGCCCAGCCATGTGACCAAGCCCGATCCGCTGGGGCACGTGCTCAACCACCTGCAAGGGGCCTATTCCCTGGTGTTTTTGTTCCCGGACCGGATCGAGGCAGCCCGGGACCCGTATGGAATCCGCCCGCTTTGTCTGGGACAGACCCCGGAGGGAGCGTATTGCGTCGCCAGTGAGAGCTGTGCGTTCGACATCATCGGCGCCCGGTACCTCAGGGACGTGGATCCGGGAGAGATTGTAACCCTGGACGCATCCGGTATGCACAGCCGGTATTTTGTGGAGCCAGGAACGGTCACGCCGGGGCACTGTATCTTTGAACATGTCTACTTTGCCAAGCAAAGCAGCACGATCTTCGGCGAGAACGTACACAATTTCCGGGTTCGCAGCGGACATCAACTCGCCCTGGAACACCCCGCTGAGGCGGATGTGGTTATCCCAGTACCGGATTCAGGTACCTCAGCGGCAATCGGGTATTCACGGGAAAGCGGCGTTCCCTTCGATATGGGCTTTGTGCGAAGCCACTACGTAGGAAGGACCTTCCTTTCGCCGACCCAGTCGCTGCGGGACCTAGGTGTGAAGATGAAGCTGAGCGTTATCCGCGAAATCGTAGAAGGAAAACGGGTAATCGTAGTGGATGACTCCATCGTTCGCGGCACCACCACCAAGGGCAAGGTCAACTCCCTTCGGGAAGCCGGGGCCAGAGAGATCCATATGCGGGTGGCCTGTCCGCCGATTATTAGCCCCTGTTTCTACGGCGTGGATTTTCCGACAAAAAGTGAGCTTCTGGCCAATAACAAAACCCTGGACGAGGTTCGCGACTTCCTGGGTGTGAACAGTGTGGGGTACATTTCACTGAAGGGATTGCTCGATTGTGCTTCGCTGCCGCCGGATCATTATTGCACCGCCTGCTGGAGCGGCAAGTACAAGGTGCCTATCAATACTGTGCTGAACAAGTTCATGATGGAACGCCATCAGATGCAGTTATTTAACGATATCGAGACGTACAATGTCTGACGGATTTGTCACGTATCAGCAATCCGGCGTCAGTATTGACGCCAACGATGAAATGGTCGAGCGAATCAGCCGATCCGTTGCGCGAACCTATACCCCCCGCGTGATGCCCATGCACAACAGCTTTGCAGGATTGTTTCGGCTCGATTTTAATGAAAAGTTGTTCAAAAAGAACTATCGTAATCCCGTCCTGGTGGCCTGTACGGACGGTGTGGGCTCCAAGGTCAAGATCGCTCAAATGCTGGGGCGATACGACACCGTGGGGATCGATCTGGTCGCCATGAGCGTCAATGACATGATCGTTCAGGGCGCTGAGCCGTTGTTTTTCCTGGATTATCTGGCGGTTCATAAGCTGATCCCGGAACAGATCGCCGAGATGGTCGAAGGCGTGGGGATCGGCTGCCGGCTGGCCGATTGCGCCCTGTTGGGCGGGGAAACGGCGGAAATGCCGGATGTGTACAGAGAAGGCGAATTCGACATGGCCGGCTTTGCTGTCGGTGTCGTGGAACGTAACCGCATCATCGACGGATCTGGTGTGCAGAAAGGGGATATCATCCTGGGGCTGGCCTCCAGCGGTATTCACAGCAACGGTTATTCCCTGGCCCGTCATATCTGCTTTAAGCAGCATAAGCTCAAACTCGACGACTACCCCGAGATGCTTGAAGGAGACAGCGTCGGCGATGCAATGATCGAGCCGACGCGGATTTATGTGCGGCCAATCATCAAGTTATTAGGGCAGTATCGTGTCAAGCGTGTAGTCCATGCCATGGCCCATATTACCGGAGGCGGTCTGGTCGGGAATATCCCGCGGGTGCTGCCCAAAGACTGTAATGCCGTCCTTCGCAAGGATAGTTGGCCGGTGCCGCCGGTCTTTACGTTCCTTCAAAAATCAGGACCGGTTGAACCACAGGAAATGCTCCGTGTGTTTAATATGGGGATCGGATTCGTGTTGATCGTGGCCAAGGATTTTACCGATTCCATCGTTCAAAAGCTCACACGATACGGCGAGCGGGTGTACACGATCGGCAAGATTACAGCAGGAACAAGGAAGGTTGTGATCAAATAAGCGCCAGGACAATGAAACCCGGACATTTCTCCATGGTTCGTCCGCTGCGCGATCCCGGACGGCAGAGGCGAATCGGTACGGCATTTCTGATCTATGTCACGGTGGCTCTCTATTTATTCCTGCCCTACCTGCTTCCAAACATGCGTCTCAACCGCATTCCTGTTGCTTTGTGGCCGATTGTGGCGGCGATGGGTATATATATTCTCAGCCGCCGATGGATTGGAGCATTTTTCGGCTCCCTGTTTGCAGGATTAGTGTATGGATTCGGACCCTTTGTCCTGCATTTCACCACATATCACCCCCTTGCCGGTTTGGTCCCTGCCCTGCTGCCGTGGCTGTTTTGTCCGGCCATCTTTTATCGCGTGTATCACCGTAAAACCGTAATGACCAGGATCATTCCCATCGTGCTGGCAACATTGCCCTTTGCTTTTGTCCTGGCATTTTACTGGGCCTGTCGAGTCATGCATGTTTTTCCCACGCCGCTGGAAGAGCGTCTTTCTTTACAGAGTCTTACGGGCTTTCTGGTCCCTTATACATGTGAGCCGGTCGGCGTCTACCATGTTCCCGTGGCCACTTTGATCGTCGGCGCCATCATGCATGCGATCGTACATCGATTCAGTACACTTGCAGTCGTTCTGGCCGGATTGATTCTGGCCTTTTCAAAGCCGATCCTGCAGGCCACACCGCTGGTCTGGACGGCTATACCGATGATTTACTGCTGCATTCTGGTGGGGATCGGATCGCAGGGGCTGGCCTGGTCGGGCCGGGCGGATCGCAAGTGGATCTTCCTGTGCGTGATTGTAGCCCTGATGCTGGCTGCAACGACTGCCCTGCTGGGCATGCGGCACAACCCGCAGGAACTGTATCGACAGGCAACGCTGTTTTACCTACTGGCGATGGTGATGAGCGGCCTGATTCTGCTGGTATCCCGCAGCGCTGCACGGTGGCATGGACTGCGATGGCTCCTGCTGGCCTCGGCCATGGGAGTGGACATCCTGTTCAGCGCCCGCTATATACTCGACAAACTCCTTATTACATAAGAAAAGGATTTTGAAGCCGTTCAATCGGCACACTCAAAGCTTTCGATATGCTTCATGACTCCGATAATCTCCCCCTCGGATATTTCGTGCCCGTAGCGACGGCAGAACGTACGGAAGGTCTCCAAATTGATATCGTGATCGTAGGGCGTAAAGAATGTTTCAACATCGCCTTCCAGACCGGCGTTCACATCCTGCATCTGCAACGGGCCTCCGCAGGCAAAATCCATTTTTTCTAATGAGATGTGCTTGACGGGCCGGCTCACCACGGTCCCATACCAGATTTCTCGCTTGGCAATGTCGTACACAATGCTCCATTTCGTGTGCGGGGCAGAGACCGCCTCGACCAGCGTCCCGAACGCGTATTTCACTGCATCCGGTTCCTGATCGGCATCATAGCTCACGCTGCGGGTATGAGCAGCAGCAAAACGCTGGGCCGACCGGCCGGGATTCGACCACCACCAGCGCGGACCGCCCCGCTTATAGGCGGCCAGCGCACGGGCATAGGGCATGTTCGACATGGCCTTGACCGGCAGGTCCTTACCTGTATGACATACGAACTTCCCCTCCATCCACTCGATCGAGGCACAGTTGCCTTCCGCGTCCGCGATCAGGTAGTGAACCGGAGGCGTTGAGTCCTCGATACGCATCTTGGAATCCACATGGACGGCTTCCTGAACGCTGCCGCAGGTGTCCAGAACATACTGGGCCCAGGGGCCGATAGGAAGGGCCGGCCGCTCATCACGCGCTGGGAACTCCGATGCCAGCAGTTCCATGTTGCTTATGACCAGACCCGCTTCATTCATCCCGGTATTGGCCCACTCGCGACCGACAAGGTTGAATGTCACGCTGCCGTATTTGGAAATCCACTTCAGCGTATCCCCCTTTGTGCCCGCCTGGGATGGGAAACTCTCCTTTGCCATCCCGCGCTGGTTGATGAATACATGTCCGTCGGCGGGGATGAAAAGATCGAGATTGTATCCGAAAACCGGACCGTCGGGAGTATCCATACAGAAGGATGTACAGGCCTGAGAAGGGCCGACAAGTACGCAAATCAGAAGGGAATAACAGAGGAGTGTGGGGATGTGCATTCGCATTACATACCTCGCTCTTTTTAACTGATATTTCTCAATTCAACATTCAATAAACTGGTTTGCTTGTCCTATTTTTGCCCTTCGATTATTTCCTCAGATCCATCAATTTTGTAGAGTCGCCTGCAAACCTTGTCTTTAAAATATTCGCTGCCCAATCTGCAAATATCAATCTCCCAATGGCCTGAACCTGAATAATAGCTCCACCATGTTTCACAATAAAATTCATGTTTTCCATGGATTTGAAAATACACAGCCACATGATCTGAGAAATGATACTCAATGAGATTTATTTCAGCTTTACACGGCACATCATAGATGCCTGGAATCTCGAGTGAATTAGGGGCAGTTTCAAAAATATACGACACCCAATCTGATTCCTTATCATAACTTGTGAGAGCCGTATCTATTGATTGCAGAAGACTATCCAAAAGGTCTGGCTGATCCGCAGGCCAGTGGATAATTGGTGTCGTCATAGAATCAGACGCCTGTCCTGGACCTGATAGATCCGGTAATATTAGAATAGAATTGTTAATGTCTACACTTGTCACATGCCCGAATATAGAGGTGCCAATGCTGATACCTCTACTCCGATAAACAAAATCCTTAGTGCGTGTTTGGTGATTACCATAATACTTAAGAAACTTGTTCAAGGAACCTACTCGATATTTCTCATACTCAGAAGGGGATCCCAATAATGCAAGAACATTGGCTGGTGTGGGCTCACAATTTTGGTATTTTCTCATGTTCGTTACTACTACAACAGCACAATCGAGATATTGTCGTGAGGAGATTAAATGGTCAGTTGTCCCGTCCGCATTCCATGCTTGAAGGGCTTGATCATATTCCTCTTGAGACACTTCGGGAACCGTTGGGGGCTCGTGATGACAACCGCATAGTATCACAGGTATGAGACACGGTAATAAAAACACACACAATGTTTTATCCCATACTTGCATAAAACTCTCTCTTACTATTTTTCAGCGTTGAGCCAATTTTACCCTTTCTTATGAAGAAAGGCGTCGTGAACCAAGCCGCACCGCTGCCCAGACAGTAAGAAACATTAATAGAAAAAAGCAAAGGCCTATGATTATTACCGATTTTACCAGCATCATGGGAGTCAGATTGGCCAGCATGGTCGATACGGGCTCGCTGAGATTTCCCACGGTCGTCATGGGTTCCTCCAGCCGGGCAAGATCCGACATAGGCTCTCCCAATTGTGCAAGCTCAGCCATCGGTTTTTCCAGTTGCGCAACCTGGTCGAGCGAGGTTTTTAACGAGTCGAGCTGCAGCATCGGCTCCCGCAGGCCGGCCAGCTTCTCCATGGGAGCATCAAGATCGGCGACCTTGCGAAAGGTAGACTCCAGAGCGGTCAGTTCCTGCATGGGCTCTTTCAGAGAGTTTACCTGCTGCAAGGTCGATTCGAGCGCTTTCATTTTTTCCGTGGAGGCGTTGATCGCGGCCGTATTTTCCGCAATCGCTCGATTCGTGACCTGAATGCCTTCGGTATTCTCTCTCACCATCTGGCCCATATCACATCCTGCACACCATACAAGAGTCAATGCCAGGCAATAGAATCCTCTTTTTCCCATCGCTTCACCTTACCTTTCTCAACGATCCTTAAAGAGACTCGGTAAGCTAGTCAGCATTTGACGTTCAACCTCATCCAGTTGCTCGAAGAGTCGTTTCCGGCGAAGATCAAACGAACGTCGGGGTTGTTCATCCGACTCCGTACGTTGTCCCCCATTGTGAAAACACCAACCGGCAGCCCCTCCCCTTATCGCTCCCCGCAAATCTACAAGGAAATCCTCGGCTTTCGGAGTCCATGCTCCGTAGCCTCTCCGGAAGGGTTCCTGATAATGAAGCGGAACGACACGTCCTATCTTCTCCATCCTCTCCAGAACCGCCTTCGTTTCCTTCTCAGTTTGACCCGGCGACCTTGCATGGCGGGGACGATGGGGACACACAAAATCAACCCCGACCGTGATCAGTACATCACGCAGGTCCTGCTCGCTCAAATCATGGCCTCCAAATGATGCCGTTACCCGTCGTTGCGGATCAAGTCGTCGAACTAGTTCCCTCATCTGTTTCAGCTCATCACATCCGACATACCGGTTATCCCGTACATCCCGCTCGTTCGCCAGGTCGAGATACCAGTTTCGGTATGGTCGCAAAGCCTCCACCAGGGTTTGCACCGCCCGCTTATGCGATTCAAAATCAGGCAGAGGGCCGCCCGTTGTCGAGTTTTTTCCTCGTGTCAGTGTCACATCGACGACCATTCCTCTGCGGTCACACTCGGCCAACAGCCATGTAAGCCTGCTTAAATATGGCTCGCGCGCCCGGCCTTTCGCATCGACTGCCGAGACATTATTGCCGTAGGCGTTCCAAGTCGCCCACAAACGAAGCCAATTGAATCCGTACCTTTGAAAATCATCTAAATCAGCACGAACAGATTCCTGTGAAGCGCCCAGCCCACCGTAGTAACTGAAACCCAACAAAAAAACAGGTTTCTCATTCAACGTAAATCGGCTGTCGTCGATTCCAAGGATCGTCTTGCCAGGTGAATCTGTGATGCGATCCGCCTCTAAAACAGGTGATATAATCGACAGAATAACCAGTGCAACCGATAAAATTATCGCGGTTTTAGAATCCATATTTCCTCCGGAAAACAATTGGTTATCCCATGTTTCACGAATTATTTTCGGGAGGCCGGTGAGCGCCGGACGGCTTTTGTCGTCTTGGATGGTTTTGCATTTCCTCCTTTTAATACTTTTATGGCCTTTTTCACATCGGCCACTTTCAGCACCCCGGTGGTTTTCCCGCCCCGTGCTCCCGCCGTTGCATAGGCATAAGATATATTGATGTGTGCCTTGGATAATTTTTGCGTAACATCCGCCAGAGCTCCCGCCTGATTGGGAAGTGTGACGCATAGTACGTCCGTCTCACTGTACTGCATATTCAATCGATCCAGCAGCTTTCGAATCTGCTCCTGCGAACCGCCGATCAGCCGCATTACGCCATGTTCAACCGAATCCATCATCGTAATAGCAATCAAGTTGATCTTCGCATCGGCAAACTCATTGAGTACCCTGGCCAGAACGCCCGGCTTATTGACCATGAAAATGGAAAATTGTGTCTCGATATGCATGTTTCCCTCCCTTCAGAGGATTCTCTATTTGCAACCGACCATCCGAGATACAAGCGGCCGTTTCCTGTACCTGTTATCAGCCCTTCCTGCTCAACCGTTCAGTTTGGACAAGGCGGCGTTTCGATCCGGAGCAAATTCAAAAATAGTGTCTAGATTGGTAATCCGAAAAACACGCGTTAATTGCGGATCGATCCCGCTGATCAGCAACCTGCCTCCGTATTTTCTCATCCGCTTCCAAACATCCACCAATAGCCCCAGCATCATGGAGGAAAAAAATTTGACTCCTGTAAAATCCACTACGACTTTGGGCGGCTTTTGTTCGGTCACAAAGCGACGCAATTGATCTGTTATTTCTTCCACGCCTGCTGCACTGCCGATGGATTGACGGACAAAACTGACCACGGCGGCATCATCCACCTTCGTGATTTCCATGATGTTCCGCTCGCTCATTGGACCTGCTCCCCTGTTCGTATTACGCTCCATGCTTCCTATTATAACGACTCGGCCTTCCAACATGCAACCAAATGTTCGCTGGGGCCGGATTTTTGGATTAGTTCCTGCTCTTCCTGGCAGCAGCGTTTCTCGGCATGTGGACATCGCGGGTGAAACGGACACCCCGCGGGCGGATTAGACGGGCTGGGCACCTCTCCTCCAAGGATGATCCGCTTGGAACGACGCCACGGATCGGGCTGGGGAATCGCACTCATCAAAGCCTGTGTATAGGGATGCCTCGGATGAGTGTAGAGTTGGTCTCGACGACTGTATTCCACGATCCGGCCCAGATACATCACGGCAACCATATCGCAGATATGCTCGATCACTGCCAGATCGTGGGCGATAAAAAGGTAAGTCAGCCCCATTTTATCCTGCAAATCCTGGAGGAGATTCACAATTTGCGATTGAATGGACACATCCAGTGCACTGACCGGCTCGTCACAGACGATGAATCGAGGTTCCAGCGCCAGGGCTCGGGCAATGCCGATTCTCTGCCGTTGTCCGCCGGAAAATTCGTGAGGATAGCGATTGGCGTGATCCGGTGACAGGCCGACCATTTCCAACAGCATATTAACACGTTCATGCCGTTGCCGAACTGAGGCCCTTCCGTGTGTCGTCAGAGATTCGCCCACAATATTGGCGATTGTCATCCTCGGATTCAGTGATCCATATGGATCCTGAAAAATAAGCTGCATGTCCGGGCGAAAACGACGCATTTGCGAGCCGGAACAGGTAAATACATCCTGGCCATCAAAATAAAACCGTCCGGCTGTCGCCCGGGTTAATCGCAAGATGGTCCGCCCAACGGTAGTTTTTCCACAGCCGCTTTCCCCTACCAATCCCAGCGTTTTTCCGGCAGGGATCGAGAAACTGACTCCATCAACGGCCTTGATGTATCCGATGACTCTGCCGAACAGACCGGTCCGTATGGGAAAGTACGTCTTCAAATTCCGCACTCGGATCAAATCGCCGCTGTCCTGTTTTTGCACCATCTCTACTCCAGTGGCGTTCCGTCTTCGACCCGATTCCAGTACCAGCATGCCACCGTTTGTCCCGGCCGGACCTGACACAAGGTCGGCTCGAGGGTGCGGCATCGTTTCTCATTTTTCCCGATTGGGCATCGCGGGTGAAATTTACACCCGGTGGGAAAGTGGAGCGGATCCGGTACCGTCCCGGAAATGACATCTAAACGCTCTCTTCGCTGCCCCAGTTTCGGCAGAGAGCGTAACAAACCACGCGTGTAAGGATGCAACGGCTGCTTGAACAGTTCCTGTACGGGTGCTGTTTCCACTACTTTCGAGGCGTACATGACAACGACATCGTGCGCATTTTCTGCCACCACGCCCAAGTCATGCGTAATCAGAAGAATACTCATTCCCTTCTCGCGCTGCAGGTCCCTAAGCAGTTCCAATATCTGGGCCTGAATCGTCACATCCAGCGCGGTTGTCGGCTCATCCGCGATCAGCAGGGCCGGAGAGCATGATAACGCCATCGCGATCATCACGCGCTGTCGCATGCCTCCGCTCATCTGGTGCGGATATTCTCTCGCCCGCCGCTGCGGATCGGCGATGCCGACCCGATGTAGCATCTCGACAGCATGATCCCAGGCCTGCTGCTGATGCTTGTCCTGATGCAGTTCGACAGCTTCGATAATCTGCTGCCCCACCGTATACACCGGATTGAGGCTGGTCATTGGCTCCTGAAAAATCATAGCAATTCGGTTACCACGAATGGCACGCATCCGCTGCTCGATCGCCTGCAGCAGGTCAATCCTTCCAAAATGTATTTGTCCCTCGGTAATTCGACCGGGTGGATCAGGGATCAGACGCAGAATCGACAGGGCTGTAACACTCTTACCGCAGCCGCTCTCTCCGACGACAGCCAGGGTATTGCCTTTGGGTACATCGTAACTGACGTCATTGACAGCGCGAATCAGGCCCTCGTCGGTCTCAAACTCAACCGACAGATTGCGAATCGATAATAAGGTGCCGTTCTCGCTCATGTCGCTTTCCTCAAACGCGGATCGATCGCATCGCGCAGGCCCTCGCCGACCAGGTTATAGGCCACTACGGTCAGGAAAATCGCCAGCCCGGGAAACAACGAAAGCCACCATAAGAAACGTCCGGTTGTACCCACACCCAGGCTCAGCATCTGCCCCCAGCTTGGAGTCGGCGGCGCTACGCCGAATCCGAGAAAGCTCAAAGAGGCCTCAATCAAAATCGCCGAAGAGATACCGAATGTGGCATTGACCAGTACGGGAGCAATCCCATTGGGCAGCATATGACGAAATAGAATGCTTCGCAGCGGCAGACCAAGCACGCGGGCCGATTGCACGAAATCCTGATTACGCAAGCGGAAAAATTCGGCGCGGATAAAGCGGGCATTGGTAGTCCATGTAGTCAGGCCGATGATCGCCATGATATTGAACAGATTCCGAGGGAAAAACGCCACAATCGTGATGATCAGGAAAAAGACGGGGATCGCCATCATGATCTCTACAAAACGCATGCCCAGAAAATCCACCCATCCCCCGAAATAGCCCATAAACGATCCGACAAACACTCCGATCAAAACGGCGATGCCAACCGCCACGAAACCTACTGAAAGGGATACGCGGCTACCGTGTATGAGCCGGGCCAAAACATCCGAACCAACATCATCAGTCCCCAGCCAGTGGATGCGATCGGGCTTTTGTTCTCTGGCCTCCAGATCGGTCCGGTCGTATCCAAATGGCACGATAGGAAACTTGGCCTTTGTGGCTTTCCCCTGTGCTACGAGGGTCTTGTAATCCGTTGCATCCAGCCGTTGCGGAATACATATCCAGATTAAAAGGATGCCGATGATCAAAACCACTCCCAATCCCAAAAGCTGTCGTACCAGGACTCCCCCACGGAGAGAAGGATCCACTTTTCGCATATTCCAGTGCAGTAGATACCATTGCACCAATGTCAGGATTCCCGCAAGAAAAATACTATAGTCCACAGGAGTAAGATTATGAAAAAGCGGATACTGTTTTATGCCGTCAATGACAATGGAATATGGCTTGTCGTTAGCAAGGAATGGGGCGAAAATCGCCAGAAGAAACAAAGAGAGCACAAACAATAGACTCGCCGAGTTAAGAACGCTTTTGAAAAACTCGCGAGAGACCATCTGGCCGTATGACATGCCCCAATCCTGGTAACGGCTCTTCGATTCAGTCATCTCAGTCGGCCCTCGCTTCAAAGCTGATCCGCGGATCGGCCAGTGCATAAGCCATATCAGCCAATAACAAGCCGATCAGATTCAGCACACCTGTAATCGTCGCCACCGCCATCACTACATTATAGTCCCGTGTTGTGACCGCCTCGAACATCAACTTGCCCATACCGGGTATGCTGAACAAATATTCGATAATCACTGAGCCGCCGAACATGGCCGGAAGCAGTGTGGCCATGATCGTAATGACCGGAATGATGCTGTTACGAAACGCATGACGGACATTGACCACCCAGTTGCTCAATCCTTTAGCCCGGGCGGTTCGAATATAATCCATCCGCAGCGTATCCAGCATTCCCGCCCGAACCTGCTTGCTCAGATAGGCCAAGCCACCATAGGTCAAACAAACAACCGGCAACACCAGATGCCACAAACGGTCGGCAAGCCAGGGTAAAAAAGGCCACGTTTCGACATAATTGCTGCTCAGGCCTGCCGGTGGAAATCCCGGTATATACTGGATCAGCATCTGCCCGACCCACATTACAGGCAATGACCAGAGAACAAACAGAACAACCGAACTGGTCCGATCAAAGAATCCTTTATGTCGGATCGCCGCCAACGCACCAGTCGGCAGGGCTATCGAATAAATCAAGGCAAATGCAATAAGATTCAGCATCAGCGTAATCGGCAGGCGTTCACCAATCAGGTTGATAACCGGACGATGATGTTTAATCGAATCGCCGAAATCCAGACGAAGGACCCGCTTGAGCCAGATAACATACTGAATGGGAACCGGTTTATCCAGTCCATACAGCCGCATTCTTGCCTCCCGCACATCCGCCATGCGCGAAGCATCCACCTGCCCTCCGGGCCCCATGCTCAGGCTTACCGGATCGCCCGGAGCCGCCCTGCTGATTGCAAAGACCACCACCGTAATGCCCAACAATGTCGGGATCATCAGCAACAATCGTCGAATCATATAGGAGCCCATGGCAATCCTGTCTCTTAATATTTCTGAAGCCGAGCGGGCACAAACCATTCCCTTTCATCCAGTCCAGCCTTATGAATGACAACATTGGAAAACCGTCCGTGCAGAAAACGCTGTCCAGGGCGTGTGTATACAAATGTATAAGGCTGAAGGTCGTGAATAATCTGATGAAACTGATGATACAATTTATTTCGTGCGGTCGGATCCAGAGTGCGGCGGGCTTCTTCGATCAGACGATCCGCTTCGGGCACATTAAAACCGCAATAGTTTGAGCCATGATTGCCGATCTGGGAGGAATGCCACAACTGATACGGATCACTTTCAATCGTTCCGCCCCATGCCATATTAACCGCGTCAAAGTTGCGTTCCTGCACTCTCTGAATAAAAATCGACCATTCATACGGATCAATATCCACCTGTATTCCGATTTTGGCCGCTTGGTCCTTGACGAGCTTGGCAATCTGTTCATGCAGATAGGTTCCGCCCACGATCATAAATTTGAAACGAAACGCGATACTGTTTTTATCACGGATGCCGTCTCTGTTGGTATCGATCCAGCCTGCCTCATCCAGCAGTTGCCGCGCTCGATCCGGATCGAAAGGCCAAGGCTTGATATCCGGATTGCTCTGCGGCCCATAAATATAAAAAGGTCCCGTGGGCACCTTTGCATCGGGGCTATTGAGCAGCTTTTTACAGATCGTCTCGCGGTCAATCGCGTGGGTCATTGCAAGACGTACTCTCTGATCGGCAAAGAAAGGGCGTGCCTGGTTCCAGCCAATCCAGAAAAAACCTGTGGCGGGATACCAGTATGACAAACATTGTACTTCTTTCGTGAATTCCGTATCCTGTGACAATTCGGTAAACTGGTCCGGCAAGGGGCGCATGTAATCGATCTGTCCCTCACGCATGGACTGGATTGCCGCCTTGTCATTCGTGATAAACTTATAGACAATCCGGTCCAGTTTTGCCCGTGGGCCCCAGTAGTTGTCATTTCGTTTGAGGATGACCTGGCTGCCCACATCCCACCGATCAAACACGAATGGCCCGCTACCTACCGGATCGGAAATTTGCTTGTTGAAGGTTTCCGGATCTTCAAATTGATAGATATGTTTTGGATAAATAGGCAGCCCCCCTAATGTAACCAGCGAATACCAGTAGGGCTGTTTCATCAGGAACTTGACGGTATGGCCATCGACACGTATCGCTTCCTTTACATCCGTCAAATAACTGGCCAGATCGGCCGCGTCAACTTTGGGATTGGCAATCGTCTCATAGGTAAAAAGCACATCATCCACGGTCAACGGCCGGCCATCAGAAAAATGGACATCATCCCGAAGCGTAAATGTAATTTCTAACCCATCCGGAGAAACATGGAAACTCTCGGCCAGGAATGGTTCCAGTTCCAAGGTGTCCTTGTTGTATTGCAGAAGTGTTTCGAAAATGTTTCCGCCAACTTCCCCGGATACGATCCAGCGTGTAGCCATACCGGCCGATGCATGCAGTTCATTCAGCGTGGCAGGTTCGGCGCTCAACCGCCAGATGAGCCAATCCCCCTCATCCCCTTCCATCGCTTGTTTTGTTTCATCCGACTGCGAAGAGGTCATCGTGACACCTGACAGCGAATCGGCAATCCGATTAAGTTGCAGATACAATCGGTCGGACTGAATCATCGTCCAGACTTGTAAGACAATCAGCACGACCAGAGACGCCATAATCGCCATCTGCCATCGTTTCGAGCTTCCATTCATTTCGCTATCCACTCCCTGGAATGATTGCCGATTTAGTCTTGCTCCTCCAACGCTGAGCCCAGAGACACTTGGACCATACGAGTCACCTGATTGAATCGTTCTCCCAGGCGTTCTGCCTGAATGACCGTCAGGAATTTCAACATGCCAAGAAATGCCAGAAAAAAAAGGATCAATATCGACAAAAATCGATTGCTTCTATCGGCCAATTCAGACCTCCCTGTCTTATTTGCAATCCATTGCAGTAGCTATCGGTCATACGTTGTAAATCCCCCGTATGTCTGGCGTTTTGAAGACTCCTAACTACCTTCCGGTGTTGTCGCGGCCAATGTAGGCGGCGGAGCTTTTAGGGGCTTGGGCCCGTTCGACATTTGTCCGTTCGGATTAAGTTGATACTGGAATGTCAGTTTGGTTCCCAGTTGTCCCGCCTTGGATGCCGTCCCGAAGTAATCGTCATGTGCCTGTTGCATCGTAATCGCCCCCCGCTCACTCAAGGCCTGAAAAAACAGGTTTGCCGCCGCCGTTTCTAACAGGTCACGCAAGGCGGAATATTCCACCTCCAGAATCGTGCTCTTCAGTTGTCCCTTTACTTTATCCGGCAGGATTTGCTCCCCTAGAATATAACGCTGTACGACGTAAGAGTACAATTGAGAAAAAGCACGGGCCAACTGGGTTTTTTCTCCCGTAGAACCGGCAAATTTTGTCGCCGTAGCCAATGCTTCTAAAATCCCCGTTTCAGCCCGTTCCGACTGTACATTCCAGTTCTCATATGCCTTCATTCGCGTTTCAGCAATCGTTATTAAAAGATCCGTAGCCTCACTCATTTTTAATTGCGCTGCAAATCCAGCCATTCGTGAAAGGATCTCCGGCTGGATTTCCTTTTCCACTCGCTCTGCAAGGGCCTGAAGAATGGATCGAGCCGCATCCGGATTTGCCGTAAGGCTCGAACTTAATTCTTCGGCGACAAATCGATTGGTCAAAGATCGCACCGCCCAGTAACGAACCGTGCTATCGGCATGATCAAGCCGGGGAAGGGCAAAATCGCGTAATTCCACACTGCCTAACTGAGCTACTAACACTATTAGATTGCGCTCGATAGATAATTGTGTTTCGGGATTGGTCAGGCGGGAAAGCTGGTCAAACGCACGCTCCAGATGTTTTTTAGCAGCCAGAATGTACGAACGGGTATATTGGGCCAGATTGACATCCCAGCCTCGATATTGGACAATCTGGCTGCGAACCTGCACCCCCTCGGAAATAGTTCGTGAGGCCAGTAACTCATTCATCGCTTCACTAATAAAACCGTCAATAATACTATTATCCGACGCGGTAGGCGTCTTATTGACGCTACCGGCCATAAGAGCGGAAATTCTCTGGGTATCCGCGGCAAAAACCTTGCTGCCGGTCATCAGCACGATGGTTGCCAATAGCAGAACATAACTCAATTTCCGGGCCATTCCCTTTCGTATCCTCGCAATCCAGGGAGTCTCAATCACGCTAACTACCGAATTTCACTAGAGTAACCTGTTCGCCTTTCTGTGTCAAGACAAATCAAAAACAGCCAATCCTCTCTACAAATTCCCCTCTTGGCCATTGACGCAGGATACAATTTGGTTTATACTGTACTATTCAAGTGAACGAAAAGAGTGCAGGTGTAAGGATTCATAGATGTTGGAAAACATGCAGAATATGCTTGCTTTTGGGATGCCTGGGGGCTGGGAATGGATCGTGATTCTGATCGT
>JAFGPC010000057.1 GCA_016926155.1 Sedimentisphaerales bacterium | reverse complement strand
GACGCCCAGCGAGCCGGGATCGGGCAGGACGGCCTTGAGAAACTGCAGCGGCACGATCTTGTGCCCTTCGTATTCCACCGGATCGATCCGGGTCATGCCGACATTCTGCAGCACGCGCAAATGCGTCAGATACGCCTCGCCGAAGGTCATCCAGAAACGGATACGCTTCAGGCCCCGGATATGCTTGACCAGCGACTCCAGTTCCTCATGATAGAGAAGATACGACCGGCGCGGCCCGACCTCGGGATAATCGATCTCCTGCGAGATGCTCATCGGATCAATCTCAATCCATTTGCCGTTTTCCCAGTATTTGCCCTTCTGGGTGATCTCACGGATATTGATCTCGGGATTGAAATTGGTCGCAAAAGGATGGCCGTGCTCGCCTGCATTGCAGTCTACAATATCGATGTTGTGGATCTCGTCGAAGTCGTGCTTCTGGGCATACGCGCAGAAGACATTGGTCACCCCCGGATCGAATCCGCTGCCCAGTAGGGCCATGATGCCCTTTTGGGCATAGCGGTCCTGATAAGCCCATTGCCATTTATACTCGAATTTGGCTTCATCCGGCGGCTCATAGTTAGCCGTGTCCAGATAATCCACGCCCGTTTCCAGGCAGGCGTCCATAATGGCTAAATCCTGATACGGCAGGGCTACATTGATAACCAGACCGGGCTTGTATTTGCGAATCAGGGAGGCGGTCTGTTTGGGATCGTCGGCGTCGACCTGCTCGGTTTCGATCGGTCGGGTCAGGGACTTGGCGATCGCTTCGCATTTGGCATGCGTCCTGCTGGCTAGAATCACCGTCTCAAACACCTCCCGTACCTGCACGCATTTATGCACCACCACATTGCCGACCCCGCCGGCTCCAATAATCAATACTGTCGCCATTTTCCGTCTCCCACGACTCGTTCCTGTCAGATATATAAATCCCGACACTTCCTGCCGGGCGTCTCAAAAAGCATCAGTATAACGGCTGTATCCATCGAATCCAGTTTCCTTTCAGACAATGGATTGAAATTTACACACCAAGGCAGTATAGTAACCGACTCTGTAAATGGTTTACATTTAATAAATAGTGTAAGAAAGGAAAGAAACGTATGGGTAGGGGCGACAAGAAGAGCAAAAAGGGCAAACGATGCCGCAGCAGTTATGGTAAATCCAGGCCGAAAGGCGGGAAAAAGAAGGCAAGCAAAAGCAAGACCGAATAGGCTATCCAAGTGAGGCAATATGACATCAATCATCTGCGGACGCCCTGCTATCTGGTCGATCTGGGGCTGTTACGCAGTAATTTGGAACTTCTGGCAGATGTGCAGAAACGAACGAGCTGCAAAATTCTGCTGGCTATGAAAGGGTATGCCGCATGGAGCACGTTTGCGTTGTGCAGCCAATACCTGTGCGGCACTTCGGCCAGCGCCTTGCATGAAGTTCGGCTTGGTCGGGAGTATTTCCCGGGCGAGGTGCATCTGTGTGCCCCGGCTTATCGACAGGATGAAATGGACGATTATCTTCAACTCGTCGATCATATTGTCTTTAATTCCTTCACGCAATGGCGGCTATTCAGGGACCGGATTTCCAGGGCTGACCGACCCATTGAGTGCGGATTGCGGATCAATCCCATGCATTCGGAGGTCAAAACGAAGATTTACGATCCCTGTTCTCCCGGTTCCCGGCTGGGGATTCCTCTGGATCAGTTTCGGCCCGATGAATTGAACGGGATCACAGGTCTGCACTTTCATACCCTCTGTGAGCTGAACTCCGACTCTCTTGAACGAACTCTTATCGCTGTCGAGCAACAGTTCGGCCGATTTTTCAACCAGATGAACTGGGTCAATTTTGGCGGAGGGCATCATATCACCCGTCCGGACTATGACATTGACTTGCTTTGCCGGCTGATTACCGATTTTGCCGACAGGCACGATGCACAGGTCTATCTGGAGCCGGGGGAAGCGATAGCCCTGAATACGGGTTTTCTGATCGCCTCGGTTCTGGATATTGTTCACAATGCCATGGATATCGGTATTCTGGATACCTCGGCCTCGGCCCATATGCCCGATGTGCTGGAGATGCCCTATCGGCCGGTAATTGTCGGCGCGGATCTGCCGGGTGCGAAAAAGCATACGTATCGCCTGGCCGGCCCGACCTGTCTTGCAGGGGATGTAATCGGAGATTATTCGTTCGACAAGCCGCTTAAAGTCGGCGATTCGCTGGTCTTTACCGATATGGCCCATTACACCATGGTTAAAAACACCATGTTCAACGGTATTAACCTACCCGACATTGTCCTCTATGAACCGGACACAGACACTTACACTGTACAACGGCGGTTCACCTATGAAGATTTTAAATCGCGTTTATCCTAGAACGAAACAGATCGCGAAAATCCGACCACAAACCCAAACGATTACCCTGGAATGTCCTCCGGTCGGAGTTGTGATTTTTGCCCAAACGCGCCGGGCCAAACGGCTTTCTATCTCCATTCGACCGTTTCGGCCGGTCCGTGTGGCGTTTCCGCCGCGAATTTCCCTCCGTAAGGCCAAAACATACCTGCAAAAAAATATGGCATGGGTGCAGAAAAACCTGATCTATGCGAAACAGGTTGAAGCCGAACATGCCACTACTGTAACTCCTAAACCACAAATATCTCGTACTGCGTCCCAAGAAAGGCTTTTAATCCGGCTTGAGGAATTGGCCCGGCAATACGGATTCACCTACAACCGTGTATCCGTTCGAAATCAGAAAACTCGCTGGGGAAGCTGCTCTTCGAAAAATAATATCAGCCTGAATGTGAATCTGGTCAAGTTGCAACCCGAACTGATGGACTATGTGCTCCTCCACGAACTGCTTCACACCCGTATCAAAAACCATAGCAAAACCTTCTGGGCGGAACTGGATAAGTACGTCGCAGAGGCAAAAAGCATGGACAAACGGCTCAAAAAACACCATCTTGGCCTATAGACGGAAGAATATACAGTATGTAGTACCGATGACTTGAGACCAGATCTTCCCTTCTTCCTTCACAATTGTTATACTGTTTTCTTTTAATTGTAATGATAGATATGGAATCCGATTAGGAGTCTCCTTTGGCGTTTCCGATAGTAACCATTGTAGGTCGACCCAATGTGGGCAAGAGCAGCCTCTTGAATGCACTGGCCGGTGAGTGGATCAGTATTGTCGAGCCGACAGCGGGCGTAACCCGCGACCGGATCAGTACGATCGTAGAGCACAATAGTCGATTTTTCGAACTGATCGATACGGGAGGCTACGGGATCGTCGACAGCGACCAGCTTTCCGAGCATGTAGAAAACCAGATTCGCCAGGCCATCGAGCAGGCCAACCTTGTTCTGTTCGTGGTGGATATCCGTGAAGGGGTAATGCCCCTGGATGTACAAATCGCCCAGCTTTTACGCAAGCAGGATATGGAGGTGCTTCTGGTCGCGAACAAAGCGGATACAGCTAAAATGTTTCCGCAGGCAGGAGAGTTTGTCCGGTTGGGATTCGGTGAGGCATTCTGCGTCTCGGCGGCCAATAATCTGAACCAGGCCCTGCTGATGGAAAAGATTCTGGAACGATTGGAGCATCTGCCGCAGGAGGCGCCGCAAACGGACACGATTAAGATCGCCGTGGTGGGAAAACGCAATGCCGGCAAAAGCACCTTTATCAATACCGTTGTCGGCCAGCCCCGATTAATTACCAGTGAAATACCAGGTACGACACGGGATGCGGTCGATGTACGGTTCGAATTCAAAGCCAAACATCTTGTTCTGATCGACACAGCCGGTGTACGGAAAAAGAGCAGCATTGCCGACAGTATCGAATTTTACAGTTATACCCGCGCCACCCGGAGCATCCGCCGGGCCGACGTGGTGCTGTTTTTAATCGACGCAACCCTGGAGATTTCACAAGTCGATAAAAAACTGGCTCACTTGATCAACGAGCACCACAAGGCATGCATCCTGCTCGTCAACAAATGGGATCTTGTGGAGAACCAGGCCGATGCTGAAGATTATCGCGAATATCTGGATGATCTGATGCCCCAGTTTCGTCATGCACCGATCGTCATGATGACGGCAAAAACAGGGCAAAATGTTCACAGGGTGCTGGACTTGGCAATCGATGTCTACGAACAGGCCTCGCAGGAGATTCCGACGCCACTACTGAATAAGGCGGTAGAAGCGATTCAAAACGAACGGATCAGCGTTGCACGTAAAAAGGGAGGCAAACCAAAGATTTATTACGCCACACAGGTCGCTGTCCGGCCGATCAGCTTATTACTTTTTGTCAACCAGCCGGACTTGTTCGATAACTCTTTCAAACGGTTTGCAATCAACCGTTTCCGTGAGCTTTTAGGACTGGAAGAGGTTCCCATCCGTCTGCTCCTGCGCAGTCGTCATTAAGCAAACTTTTTCTGGTAGAGTCGTCGGACAGTTGGTATAACAGAGGCGATGGAACCAGAGCGGATCTGATAGAAGAACGTTTACTTATGGACGGGAAGCCGTTATGGAAACATTACTATTAATGTTGGGTTGCGGAGCAGCATATCTTCTGGCATATCACACCTATGGACGATTTCTGGCCAGGCGAATTTTTAAGTTGCGGGTTGATGCCCGTGTACCCAGCCACGAGCGCAGGGATGGAGTCGATTATGTGCCGACCCGGAAAGGAATCATTTTCGGGCATCATTTTACATCGATTGCCGGGACAGGTCCGATTGTAGGGCCGGCCATCGGGATCATCTGGGGCTGGCTACCGGCGATTCTCTGGGTGGTGTTTGGCAGCATTCTGATGGGAGCAGTGCACGATTTCGGCGCCCTGGTTGTTTCCCTTCGCAATGATGGTAAGAGCATCTCCGAGATTGCCGCCAGATACATCAATCCCCGTGTGCGGTTTCTCTTTTTTGTGGTCGTGTTTCTGGCCCTGTTGATCATCATTGCAATTTTTGGTTTAGTGATCGCTACTGTCTTTAGCTTGTATCCGGAAAGCGTAATCGCCGTATGGCTTGAGATTCCCATCGCCATCGGTCTGAGCTATGCCATCTACAAGAAAAACGCCAATGTGCTTCTTTCCACGATCATCGCCGTGTCACTGATGTATGTTGGTGTCGGACTGGGCGCCTGGCTG
Source organism: Sedimentisphaerales bacterium (assembly GCA_016926155.1). GTDB lineage: Bacteria > Planctomycetota > Phycisphaerae > Sedimentisphaerales > Anaerohalosphaeraceae > JAFGGE01. The sequence goes on along the minus strand of JAFGPC010000057.1, from coordinate 51,810 downwards.
GAACATATAAAACCCGGCCTGTTTCTCATTCCCGATCTGGGCAAGATGCCCGCCACAGGTACCTGGACGATTATCCTATTGATCTATGCCTGGATCGCCTCGACACTACCCGTGACGACGCTCCTGCAGCCGCGGGACTACATCAACGCATGGCAGCTTTTTATTATGATGGTGATTCTTGTGCTAGGCGTTACAGTCTCCGCTTTTGTCACCGATGGATTTGAACTAAGTGCTCCGGCTATCAATACCAAGCTGGATGCGACAGTCCCTCCACTGTTGCCAATGATGTTCGTTACGATCGCATGCGGAGCCATCAGTGGCTTTCACTCTCTGGTTGCCGGGGGGACAAGCCCCAAACAGATTTCCTGCGAGCCAGATGCCCAATTTGTCGGCTATGGTTCAATGCTGACCGAGGGCATGCTGGCCGTGCTGGTCATTCTCTGTGTCACGGCAGGATTTGGCTTGGGACATGACGGTCTGACCGGCAGCGAGGCGTGGTATGCCAAATACAAGACCTGGATCGGAGGACAAACGCTGGGTGATCGACTCCAGCCGGTGGTTGTCGGAGCAGCCAATATGATGGGTTCTCTGGGAATCCCGCAAGGCTTAGGTTTTGCGATCATGGGTGTCTTTATCTCGTCATTTGCCGGTACGACTCTGGATACGGCCGTGCGAATCCAGCGTTATGTCGTCGGCGAGCTAACCGAAGATCTGAAAGTACCGGTCCTGGGCAATCGCTGGACAGCAACGACAATCGCCGTCATCACGGCGGCACTTCTGGCCTTTACAAATACCAATGAGCAGGGCCATCTGGTATTCAATGCCAGCGGTAAGGGAGCCCTGCGGCTCTGGCCTCTATTTGGCACAACAAACCAGCTTCTGGCGGCCTTGGCACTGCTTGTTGTGACGATGTATCTGAAGCGAAAGGGTGGACTCAAATTTTTGATTGCCGCCATTCCCTGTGTAATCATGCTCGTGTTAACCAGTTGGTCCATGGTGATCAACCTGCAGACCAACTACCAAGCTAAAAAATGGCCGCTGGTTATTGTCGGCGGTGGTGTATTCCTTCTGGCTATCTGGATGACAGTGGAGACGGTTGTTATCTTTCTGACAAGCAGAGTAATCGATGCAGATCCACTCGAAGAACTGCCACTAAAACCAAAAGATGGATAGCAACCCGGGGAAGGGTATAATGAAACATATTCTTTATATATGTCTAACGATAACGAAGGCGAGTTTTCGAGAATTCGTACGATAAGGACACCGCAGTGGGACATAATAGAAGTATCTATGTTCCGATACCAAAGATCTTTCACTCGATCTATGAAGAGGGCCCTTTCAGCAAATGCATTGTCTGTACACGGACCCTATCGGAAGAGCAAACCGAATACATGATTGAAAAGGTGTTCCGTGGCACCGAGGTAATCATCGAATACGCGATCTGTGATACATGTGCTGAACAGTTAGGCAGCGAGCTATCCGTCGAATCCGCACAACGGATGGAACGGTTTTTGGCCGAGCAGGTGAACTGGCCGGCACGGATGGCACAGATCATAAATGTTAAAGGAGATGACCTGGATCAGTGGATTGATACGTGTCTTATCAGCGGCCGCAAACGGAGTGAACTGCATAGCTATCAGCTTTGTGCCAGGTGCCGAGGCGACAAGATCGAGAGAACGGTCCTGCCCTTGATGATTGCCGGCTCTGTGGCTGAGGAGATTAATAGACTGATCAGCAAGAAAACTCGTGACCGTCTGGACGGATTTGTGGGGGATTATCTGGGATTGGATCCGGAATTTCAGAACCTGCCTATAGATACACCATTTTTATTAATTTAATTTTACTTCCGTATTTTTTTCTACACCAAAACGTCAAGTTTGGTGCCCTAGGCAGGGCAAAAATCTGCCTGATTTTATCCAGTTTCACACAAATATAAAAAAACGAACAAGATTTCTCTTGAACAAAAATTTCGTTTATTATAGGATGTTCATATCAGCAATTGCGGTGAGGGGATTCACACAAGCAATGAGAAACCGGTGTGCATATGTATGCATCCGGAAGGGAGAAAACGTGAAGAAGGGCTAAAAAAGAGCCCTTTTTCTTTGCGCAAAGCCCTTCCATTGCCCCAAAAACCGATATTGGGGGGCAATTCGGCCTCTGGAAGAGGACCGTAGCTTTGTCCCTAATTCTGGAATCGGAAAAATTTAGCCAAAGGGGTTGAAAAGTAAATAAATATCGATAGAATAATGGGTTTAATACGAGAAAAGAGAGTACGGAGTCAGTACGATGAAGAAAGACATTCATCCAGAATACCAGGTAGTAAAGGTCCGTTGCGGCTGCGGCAATACGTTTGAGACGCGAAGCACGGCCAAGGAAATCGTGGCGGAAATCTGCTCGATGTGTCACCCGTTCTACACAGGCAAGCAAAAGTATGTGGATACTGCCGGTCGAATTGAACGGTTCCAGAAGAAGTTCGGGGAAGGATACTCGTTCCAGAAAAAAGGCAAAAAGTAGCTGCAGAGCGAAACCCATTTGCGCTGCTGGACATGGTTCCACCGAATTATGGATTGGCAGCGCAATTTTTTTGTCTATACGGAGCCCAATCAGGGTTAATGACAGGATGCAGGCATGAGCGAAACGAAGGATGGATTACTGACCAAACTGGACGAACTGGACGGTCGGTTTACTGAGATCGAGCGGCAGATCCACGATCCTTCCGTGGCTTCCGATCCGAACAAGATCATACCACTCAGCAAAGAGCAGAAGAAGCTGCGTCCATTAGTGGAGAGGTATCGTCAGTACATCAAGTGCCAGTCAGGATTGACCGATGCCGAACAGATGCTCACCGACCCGGAATTGGATGAGGAATTCCGGGAACTGGCCCGCCAGGAGATTGAACAGCTTCAGGAGCAGAAAGATCGGCTCATTGACCAGATCAAGGATACGCTGGTCATGGCCGAGGACTCGACAGTGGATTCGGTAATCGTGGAGATTCGGCCAGGGACCGGGGGTGACGAAGCGTCACTGTTTGCTCGGGATCTGTACCAAATGTACAATAAGTATGCCGAAAGGAAAGGATGGAAGGTGGAAGTGCTCTCGTTCAGTCCGACGGAACTGGGCGGGCTTCGGGAAGCGATTCTAAATATCAAGGGTTCTGGTGTCTGGAGTTATTTGGGATACGAAGGAGGCGGACATCGGGTGCAGCGGGTGCCGGAGACTGAGTCACAGGGTCGTGTTCATACATCCGCCGCGACAGTCGCAGTACTCCCGGAACCGGAGGAGGTGGATATCGAAATCAATCCGGACGAAGTAGTCGAGCACGTCAGCCGGGCCGGGGGGCCGGGGGGACAGAACGTCAATAAGGTCAGCTCAGCTATCAAGCTGGAGCATATTCCCACAGGAATCACAGTGAGTATGCGGGATGAAAAAAGCCAACATAAAAATCGGGCCAAGGCATGGCGCATCCTTCGAAGCCGACTATATGATCATTTTCAAAGCAAACTCAACGCCCAGCGCGACAGTGCCCGCAAAACCATGATCGGTTCAGGAGACCGAAGCCAGCGGATTCGGACGTATAACTTCCCACAGAACCGGCTGACCGACCACCGTATCAACGTATCCTTGTACAGCCTAGACAAGATTATTCTGGGGGATCTGGATGAGCTGGTGGAAGCCCTGATTGCCCACGATAAAGCCGAACGGCTTAGGAATCTTTAAACAAATGATTTTTCGAAATGTATCCTGCGGCATCGGATCGCCTTGGAAACATTTCGAATGCTATGAGAAGCCGGAAAACAAGAAAAATTTCTTCTTTTCGACGACAGTTAATTTAATTCTTTAATCTTGACATTACGGAAATAGATCGGGGCACCGGCATGTTTACCCTGCAGGCCAATGTATCCATGAGTGGGAAGTTCGGCAAAAGGGGTGCTCAGCCAGGCAGGAATCTCGCTGCCGTCCGGATTGGTCTTGGCGCTGGTCCACAGGCCCATATTCATTTCCGTCACCTGCATTCCGTTAAGCAGGACATAAACCATCTTATCGACACAAGTAACGGTCATCCGATTCCATTCGCCCGGCTTCTTGACCACACTTTGGGAAGCCGCCAGATGGCCGAAAATGGCGCCGCATTGCCAGGTCTTGGGGCTCTTGGCCCACTGTTCGGCGAAATCATCGGCAATTTGCACCTCAACCGAATGAGGAATCCAGTTTTCTCGGTCTGTGCAGTAGACGATCACACCGCTGTTGGTGCCTTCTTCAGTCTTGAATTCCAGGTCAATGATGACATTATCGTATTCCCGATTGGTCCAGATGACCTGATCCTCACTGGCGGTCAGGATACCGTCTTCGAACGTCCAAATCCCCTGCGGAAATTCGGCATTGCTCAGGTCGGCGGCATAAAGGTCCTGCCATGAGCCGGAGTCGGGGTGCGTCTTAGGAGGGATCGATAGAGTGCCGCATGAGGTCAGAACAACCGCACAACAAACCAATATTATACTTGCCATTATTCTTTTCATGTCCAAGCCCTTTCCTGACCGACCGGATTTATTCTACATTCCACCTAAAGAAGTAGCACTATACCACTCACAAAACTGCTGTCAACCCGGCAAAACAGGATTGTGTCAATTTTCATGGACAGAACGTTCAAGCTGTCTATACTGAGTCCGTTTTCAACAAGAAAAACCGAGGGAAACAATGATTGTTGTTGTAACCGGCATGGTGGGTATCGATAAGAAGCGTTATCTGCAGGAGGTTTGCGCCCTGGCCGGACAGCGGGACAAAAAGGTACAATTGTGCAATGTCGGAGATATGATGTATGCCGAAGCGCCCGATATTGCTCCAGGGCGTATTCTGGATATTCCCCTGCAGCATCTGCATTCCCTGCGACGCAGTGTGATGAAAGATATCATCGCCAAAGCGCAACAAGCCGAACACACGATTATCAATACCCACGCCACATTTCGCTGGCGGCACGGTCTGTTTCCCGCCTTTGACTTCTGGCAAATACGACAGCTTACACCAGATATATACATTTGCCTGATCGACAGTGCTGAGCCGCTGCATGTACGTCTGATTCGCGAACATTCGATCCGCCATTCTCTGAAAGACCTGTTGGTCTGGCGGGAAGAGGAGGTGCTTGGAACCGAATTGATGCAGCGGGGAATCGATGAGAATGCGGGCTTTTTCTGCCTGGCACGAGGAGCGGAAAAGAGCACTGTCGAAACGTTTTATCGTCTGCTGTTCGAGCCAGATAGAAAAAAAGTATATTTAAGTTTTCCAATGACCCATGTCATGCATTTGCCGGTTGTTGTCACAGAAATTGAACAATTTCGGGAACAGATGAAGAAGTGGTTTATATGTTTCGATCCGGGAGATCTGGAAGAGGCGTATCTTCCATGCTTCGCTCGTGAATCTCTGAAACGGGGACAAGATACAATCAAACTTACATCTTTGGAACAGGATATTGAGTTCCGGGTAGATGAAATCCTGCAGATCGAAACAGACATTAACAGCCAAATCTATGCCCGTGATTTTGCCCTGATCGATCAGTCAGACTGGATACTCAGTTTTATTCCCGCCCTGGAAGACGGTCGTGCCGCGATCTCCAGCGGAGTCGAGCGAGAGTTGCAGCATGCCCATGAAGCAGCCAAAGATGTGTATGTGATCTGGACCGCACAAAGTGAACCTTCGATTTTTGTTACCCAAACGGCAACGGCTGTTTTTCGGTCGATTACCGAAGCCATTAATTTTTTTCGGTCCACCGGTTGCCTTGCCGAAATATAATTCCATTGAAACCAGATGGAAAAAGATATTTGGGTCCGACAATGCTCTATAGAATGTTATTTTTCAGGAAAATATATGGAAGGAAAAGACAAACTGACTCAAGTCAGAATTACCATGACATCCGGGAAGACACATGCCTTTACCATGACCGTAGAAAAGGCCATCCAATTGGTGCAAATGATCACCTATGAGAGACGTGAAGAAGGACGACAGTGGATTGATATCTACGATCTGACGGAAGCCAAAACCGGGCAATTCGTGATCCATATGAGCACTGTGGAATCCATCGAAGTCGATCCGCAGATGTGATTGCGATAGGGCGAACATGAGTAAAGGACCATGAACCACTTCTATACTCCAAATGCAATAGTCTGCAAACCATACTTGCGAGCCATAAAAACTCCAGTAACTTTGTCGGCTCTTACAAGTGTGATTGCCGAACAGGACGGGGCGGTGATCCTCGGTGGCAATGAGGCTTCTACATGGGCGAGCAGATGGAGTCTTTGGGGAATACGCCCATATGAGGTATTTGAATGTAACTCGAAGGAAAGGAATCCATTAGTTAAGTTACAACAATATATAAATCGATATCGTCTCCAGCAGGTTGAAACAATGGATTCCCCGTGTCCCTTTGTCGGAGGATGGATCGGTTTCTTCAGTTATGATCTGGGGCGATTCATTGAAACGATTGTTTCGGTCGCAATCGATGATCTACGCACTCCCTTGATTCGACTGGTATTGTATGACCGGCTTATCGCATATGATCACGGCAACAAAACGTTCTGGCTGATTGTATTGGACATTCCAGGAGATCCGGTTTCAGTAAAAGAAAAATTTGATATCCTTTCCACTCTCGTAAAACACGCAGAGAAAACGGTCATTCCTTCCTTTCCTGAACACGAGCTGCAGCTTGATTCCATGGAGGGTTTTCACTCCAACATGACTCCTTCGGACTACTTTCGTTCGATCGATCGTATTCAACGACATATTTATGACGGCAATGTATATCAGATTAATTTCTCACAGCGGTTTTCCTGTCCCTGTTCCATATCGCCGATTCACCTTTTTCAATGGCAGAACCGGTATAATCCGAGCCCTTTCTCGGCATTTCTTCAATCCGACAATCTGGCACTTGTCAGCACTTCTCCTGAATTATTTCTATCGGTTCGAAACGGTAAGATCATCACGCGACCGATCAAGGGTACACGACGCCGATACAGTACGGGTCCCAAGGCCAAGAAGAGTAATCGTGTAAATTTCCGTGATCTAGTCGAGAGCGAAAAAGAACAGGCCGAACTGAATATGATCGTTGACTTGGAACGGAATGATCTGGCCCGCATCTGTACCCCCGGAACGCGCAGGGTCATTCAACCTCGAACGATCGAAGAATATCCTACCGTGTATCATGCTGTCGCGACGATCGAGGGAGATTTGGCATGTTTTTCCTCGAACACATGGTTGTATGATATTCTTAAGGCTACATTTCCAGGTGGTTCGATTACCGGGGCACCAAAGATTCGTGCTATGGAACTTATCGAAACGTTAGAACCGTCGCGCCGTGGTGTGTACACAGGCTGTATCGGATGGATCGGTCTGGACCGAATGGTATGCCTGAATATCGCAATTCGAACGATTCTTATACAAAATCAAACGGCGTATATACAAACCGGGGGGGGGATCGTCGCCGATTCCAATCCGACGGCAGAATACGAAGAGACCATTATCAAAGCATATGCACTTCTGGCGGGGATTAAAGCGGTTGAAAAAACCGTGTCGATCGGATCGAAACAAAAACGCAAGATTTCTACTGTTGATCCATTGTTACCCGGAAGCAAAAAAAACGAAAACCTGCGCAAATAGAAGGGCCGCGAACATCCATGCCCGCGACCCATCCAAATGTTGTCAAATCCGTTTTCCTTTATTACTCCCTCTCGATCACACGCATTTCCCTATGCGAAGTGCGGGAGGAGGACGCTCCCTCGTCATAACTTGGATCGGTATACTCTCTCGGACTCTCGTCCGGAAGTCCGTTCTTAGAATCCATTCTGTCTTTCCCATTAACAGGCCCGGCAGGTCCACATGAACCAGGCCCAGCCAATGCATTATAAACATCCATGTTTCCATAAAATTATACCCCCATATATCTTCCTCGTGCAGATCGTCCCGGTTTGCTGTTTTTCTTGAATCTCTTTTTTCTGACAGGAGGAACCTGGGTATGGCGCTTTTAGTTACAATTCGGCGGCAGCGATACTGACAATGAGATTTGTAAATTTACGCTTCACAACTCCCTTCAGAAGTGCAAAGTGAAGAAATGGTATCTTGGTAACTTTGCCGAAATGGTTTTTATCGGAGAATACGATTTTTTTTCATATTTTTTAAAAAAATTAACTATACCAGGATCGAGTGCGTTTCAAACTAGCCAAAGTCTGCTTTGCAATCTGGATATCCGAGGCGATTTCAAAATCAAACATACCCGCCAGCACATGGTCAGCCCCATTGACAAAAGCGTAACGGAAAGCATCGGCCGGCGGAATGGCTCCGGCAGCCATCACCTTGAATGCAATCCATGGCCGTTTAACATCTTTCATGACATCAATAACCATCTGCGGATCATTACACCAATATCCGGGAATCTCCGCGGTAGCATCCTTAATTTCATCCACACGGGGACCGGTTGGATAATTGTGATGATGCAGGGTTTTAATGTAGAAATCGGCATCGACATGGTTCTGCTCACTCTGGATGATCACATTGATATCGTGCGCCCCCACACCGGACGGTACACCCTGTTGTTTTGCCAATTCGACCGCGCGAGCGATCAGGTCCACCCGGCCCTGCGATGCCAGGCCATCGGCACGAACACCCCAAACATAAACCGCATCGACACCTATATCAATCATCTCTTGTACGCTTCGTTTGTATATGTCCATCTTGTCGTCTATCTCGGCCGTTGAGCAGATGATCCACTGCATCTTACCGCCCCGTTTCCGGTGCTGTTGCAGAATCCCCAATGCCCATGGAACAGTATGAATCACGAGGGTATTGATGCCGTGCTCTTCGGCAGTCGCAAGGGTTTCGAGTATCTTTTCAGGCGTGTTATACTTTGCTGCCAGGCTGTAGACATACTGTAAATCACGACTGTGGGTGAAATGGGTCAGTAAATTACCCCCCAGGAGTAATCGGCTGACCGTCATTTTCCCGACTTTTCCCGTCGGAAGAGAGGCTTTTGAGCCAAATGCATCTTTTCCGATTGGATTTGGCGTCACCTTGTCATGGGCCGCTGAGGCGACCACGGGAATAGACAGGGCGCCGGCTGAGGAAATCAAAGTCTTTTGCATGAATTTGCGACGATTGAACGGGATAGTCATGGTTTGCCTCCACAACAAAATCGTTTTTGTCCTGATTAAGGAGAACATTGTTGTTCTATTATGCCTTTTCCATGGAAAAAAGCAAGATCTCCTAAAAAAGACAAATTCTTTGACTTTCCAATCGTATTGTGAGATACTTAATAGTTTGTGCTCATTGTAAATCGCTAGTTCTTTACGTCAACGAAAGGATTATCCATGAAAATTCGTATTTTAGGGCTGTTGATTATACTGGCAGTGGGTGTCGGCCTGGTATTCGGTCTGGGCAAAAGCGAGGGCGACAAGAAGAAGGTCGCTGAACCAGTCCAGAAAAGTCCTCCACAGACCAAACCCATCAAGCCGGCACAACCCAAAACCGTTGAACCGATCCAATCCATGGAAAAGCCTGCAAATCCTCCCGTCGCTGCACCCTCCCCTGCGCCCACAACCCCTCAACCGATTGTTGTGGATCCGGGCAAGGTGTTTGCCATCGTCAATGGAATCAAGATCAAAGGCGCAGAAACCGAGCCACGCGTTGAAATGATGATTAAACAGCAAATCGCCCAACTGGGTCCGATGGGTGCTTCCCTGCCTCCACAGGCGTTTGACAACATGAAAGGACGTATCCGACCACAAGTGGTGGAGGGATTGGTCGTACAAATACTTGTAGAAGAAACGCTCAAATCCAAAAATATAATCATTACCGACGAACAGATCGACGAGCAGCTTACGACTATGCTTTCCGCCCGCAACATGAGTTTGGATGATGCTAAAAAGGCGGTGGAGCAACAAGGGGGAACGATGGACGAATTCCGTGGCCAGATTAAAATGAACATGGGTCTGGAAAAACTACTAACCGAGTATATGCAAGGCAAATCCGAGCCGATTGATGAGGCCGCCGCCAAGAAGTTTTACGATGAAAACCAACAGGCCTTTCAAGAGGGTGAACAGGTCCGGGCCAGTCATATCCTGATTAAGACCGAGAATCTGGATGAGGCGGGCAAGGCTCAGGCTCGCGGTCGTATTGAAGAGATCCTGGCCAAGGTCAAAGCCGGTGAAGATTTTGCGACACTGGCCAAAGAAAATTCTGATTGTCCCTCCAGTGCGCGGGGCGGCGATCTGGACTTTTTCACGAAGGAGCGGATGGTGCCGGAGTTTTCCGACGCGGCTTTTCAAATGAAGGTGGGCGATGTCAGCGATATCGTCGAGACCAAGTTCGGGTATCATATTATCAAGGTAACCGACCGCAAGGAAGCCAAGATCCGCAGTTTTGAAGAGGAAAAAAATCAGATTATGGAATATCTTCAGAAACAGCAGCGGCAGCGTTTCTGGGATGAATATCGTAATGAATTGAAGAAGAACGCCAAGATCGAATATGCCGAGGAAATCAAGCAGGCCCTGCAGCCACAATCGCAACAAGTTCCTGTTAAGCCGAAAACGGAAGACGTGCCCGTTAAAAGTGGCACTAATTGATTAACTAAAAATAATACTGCGGCCGCTTTATCAGTCCATCTGGTAAAGCGGTCTTTTTTTTTATCTTTTACTCAAATCCAATAACCACAAATTACACATTGATTCCAAGAAGCAGATCGAGGCTAAGAAGGACTTTACATGACCAACATGTCATGTATTTTACTCTCTATAAAATGGAGATCCGTGAGGAATTACTTAGATTGGACAGGTAAAAAAACATCGCCGGGCAGGACATTACGACCTCGGACGAAGGCGCCAAAGTTCATCCGATTCTTCCCGGCCGGCTTCAACTCAAGGATTTTAAGACGGTCTTTCCCGCAAATAATATTCAGATTTTCATCCAGTTTGCCATACGTGCCTGGATTATCATCATTGGAAACGATCTGTCCCTTGACAAAAATGACGGGGTAACACTTTCCTGTTCGCCCCGCGACAAAGTCGGCGTGTACGCCGGGCCAGGGCCAGAGGCCTCTGATTTTGTTCACTAAAACCTGCGCAGGCTCGGAAAATGTAATAAATCCATCACTCTTCTTCAGTTTCTTGGCAATACTAACCCTGGATTCATCCTGTGGGATATAGGTTGCCGTACCTGCCGCAATCCGGTCCACCGTCTCTAAAAGTGTCAGTGGGGACAGATAGGCAAGCTTGTCATGCAGGGTCTCGGCAGTATCCTCGGGCTCAATCGAACATTTGGCCTGTGCCAGAATATCCCCGGCATCCATCCGCCGGGCTACAGTAATGATGCTGATTCCCGTTTCGGTCTTTCCATCGATGATCGCCCAATTGATCGGAGCGGCCCCGCGATATTCCGGCAACAATGACGCATGCACATTGATCGCTCCCTTGTCGAAGAGGTTGAGCACAGCATTGCCGATCTTCTGCCCAAATGCAATCACGACCAGCAGATCGGCCTTCAATGCGGCGATCTTCTCGATCATTACAGACGCATTGATATCTCCTGTTTCCGTACAATCCAATCTGTGGTCGTCAGCCCAGACAGACACCGGCGTAGGACGGGGCAGGCGGCCTCGGCCGGCTCGATGCGCCGGTTGAGTAAAAAGATGCACAATTTCTTTGCCGCTTTCGACCAGCGCATCCAAGGAAGGAATCCCAAATTCACTTGAGCCAAAGTAAACGATTCGCAACGGAATCCTCCATCTAGGCCTGTAAGGGCCTCTTTTGGAATGCACGACTACTTGTTTTCGTACTGCTCTTCCAGCTCTCTAAGGCGGCGACGAGCTGCGATCTGCTGGACTCGGCCCATACGGTCCTTGATCATACGACCCTGCAGGTGATCGTACTCGTGCTGAAATGCGCGGGCCAGTAATCCTTCCCCTGTTTCAGTAAACTGATTTCCATCCAGATCCATTGCTGTCACTGTGCATTTTTTATGTCGTTTAATCTTCGCATAGACTCCCGGCAACGACAAGCACCCTTCCTCATACCCTTCTAATCCACCGGACACCTCGATTTCAGGATTGATATAAACTTTGGCGTTTTCTTTTGTTCCATTGACGGATACGACGAAGATCTGCAGGTTTACTCCCGCTTGGGGGCCGGCCAGTCCTACACCGCCGGATCGGATCATAATATCGATCATTCGTTCTGCCAGATCACATATCTTGCCGTCGATAGTTTTAATCGGCTCAGTAGGCGCCATCAGAACGGGAGTGGGATATTTAGTCAACTTACACCTGCTTACATCCAACTCAGTCATCGATTCTACCTCTCATCCATTTTTTGTCCTAGTCGTCGAATTCATCACCACGGAAGGTGCTGCCCAGATAGCTTCGCTTGACCAGTTCATCCTGAATAATGTCCCGCGGCGGTCCTGAAGCGATAACCTTGCCGTGGTCAATGATATACGCCCGATCCGAGACCTCCAGTGTCCGTTCGACATTATGATCGGTAATCAGGATGCTCACGCCCGAGGCCACCAGACGGCGAATCTCGACCTGCAATTCCTCGACGGCGATCGGATCGACCCCGCTGAATGGCTCATCCAGAAGGATCAGCGACGGATTGGTTACCATCGCCCGGGCGATTTCCAGCTTGCGGCGCTCTCCGCCGGATAAAAACCGGGCCTGGCTCTTATAGACCTCCCGCAACCCAAATCGCTCGATCAGCTCATCGGCCCTGCGTTTCCTTTCGGCCGAGGTGATCGACATCGTCTCCAGAATCGCCCGCAGGTTGTCTCGTACGCTGAGCCGCTGAAAGACACTAGGTTCCTGTGACAGATAGCCCATACCCAACCGGGCTCGTTTGAACATCGGGAGCCGTGTGATTTCGGTCCCCTCGAAAATCACACTGCCGCCGTCGGGAACAATCATCCCGATGACCATGCGAAATGTCGTGGTCTTTCCGGCTCCATTTCGCCCCAGAAGACCAACTATGCTGCGCTGTTCGACACGAATACTCACCTCATTGACAACTGTTCGGCCGGAGTATCGCTTGACCAGGCCCCGCGTTTCTAATAGAGTCATATCCACGGATCATGCTCCTTCTGAATCCATTCCATCGCCGCATTATACTCCTTGTGCCCTTGCTGTAAATCGCAAAGTCCAAAACCAGACGGACGCAAAAGACGTTTCCTTTTCCATTCGTCTCTTGCATCGTGAAATATAGACAGTAGAATTATTCTTGAAAAGGTATAGTAAAAACCAATGGGAGGAACAATCATGCTCAAACTGGGAATGCATGTGGATAACTGGCGGCATTTCGATGCCTCTTACGAGGTTCCCTGTCAGTTTGCCGTCGATTATGACATAGAATACGTCGAGTTTGGTACCATCGACGGGGATTACTTCATTCAGGCCCTTGGATACAATCCGCATATCCCCCTGCATTCCGATCCGCTCAAGCTCAAGTCATATCTGGACACTCTTGGTTTGAAGGTCTCCCAGCTCGATGCGGCCTATCCGATGTCCTGCCCGGAAGGCCAGCACCGCGGGATCGGCTATACGATTCGTGCTATACAGTTCGCAGCAGCTCTGGATTGTCCGTGCGTCGATACAACCGATGGCGGTCGCAAGCCAGAAGGTTATACCGATGAGGAAGTCATGGCCCTGATCAAACAGTACTACCGGGTCGTTCTCGAATGGGCCCAGCGATATGACATCATCATCAACGTCGAGCCGCACGGGCCGTATACCACCAATCCCGACACCATGGAACGAATCCTTAGTATGTTCGACTCGCCCTACCTTCGCCTGAACCTGGACACTGGCAATACGTTTATCGCGGGGCAGGATCCTGTTGCATTTCTACGCCGTTTTCGGGACAAGCTGTCTCACTGCCATATTAAGGATGTCAGCGAAGACCTGGCCCGGGCAGCGCGAGGCGGTGAAACAGGAATTGCCTGCTCGATGGTCGCTATCGGTGAGGGTGTGAATGCCGAGAACATCGCCGGCTGTATCGAGCTGCTCAAGGATACTGATTGGGACGGTGTCCTGTCCATTGAGTGCGAGGCGGCACCGGGAAAGGTGGAGCAAAGCCTCGAATGGCTCCGTAAGGAAATAGCCAGGTAAAAGTAATTCCGTTTGACCATTATCAATTTTTTTCTTGCTTTGGACAGAGGGATTGGTTCAATGGAAGCAAGTCTGAAGTGTCATCACTTTTTGGGAGGAACGGAATATGCAAGTAATCGAATTTCTCAAGAAGTCGGGCGTTTCGTATCAACTCTCGGAGCATCCATCCGTATTTACCGCTCAGCAGGTCGCGGCTGTGGAACACGAACCGGGACGCTTTGTCGCCAAGCCGGTCCTTGTCAAGGCCGACGACAAGTACCTGATGTGTGTTCTGGCAGCGCCCGGCAAAATCGATCTGGCCAAACTGAGTAAGCAGATCGGCGCCAAATCCGTCGATCTGGCCGATGAAAAAGACATGAGCCGGATCTTCGCCGACTGTGAGCTGGGTGCCGAGCCGCCTTTCGGTAAACTCTATGACCTGCCAACGATCATGGATAAAGGCCTGGAAAAGGATGACCATATCATATTTCAGGCGGGCACCCATGAACAAGCTGTACACATGAGTCTGGCTGATTATAAAAAACTGGCTGAACCTAAAATTCTCGACATAGCGGTCTAAACCACATGGAGCAGATTTTCCCAGTCTGAAGTACCCGTCTGGATGATCTCATACCAAGCCAGCGCATAAAAAAACCGGTCCCCAATAGGACCGGCTCAAGGTGCTCTGTAAATTACTCCGTCAGTCCTGTCTTAGCACAAAGCGATATAGCTGGCAATGGCCAGGATCAGGATACGTTTCTTGCTTGTCGTAAACGGAACCCAGAACTTGTAGTAGAAGTCCTTCATGGTTCTATCTCCTAAATATCACCCGGCTACCGAAGCCATTTTCGTACCCCTCAACTACAGATGTATTATATCACAACTGACCTTTCAAATCAAGCCTCTAGAGAAAAGGGTCTCGCGTAAGTATTTATATAAAAAGGAGTTATGAAATAATAAAAATTTCGGTGAAAATTCGGAGAAAAGACCTGATTTTACTTCTTTTGGTCCGATAACTTCTTCATTTTCCTCTGTATGACTCGGGCCAGAGACCTTAATTCGACAGGTTTGGTGATATAGTCGTCGGCCCCCACATCAAACGCCTGATCAATATCGCCGATCATTGTTCTGGCTGTCAGCATGAAAACAGGGATACTGGCGGTTGTCTCATTGAATTTCAGTTCACTGAGCACCTCCAGACCATCCATACCGGGCATAGTAGTATCTAGAAGGATTACTTCCGGTACATTTTCCTGGGCAATCCGAAGGCCTTCCTGGCCGCTGGTTGCACAAAATGGCTGATAACCAAACAGCTTCAAATTGTACTCGACCAGTTGGAGAAAATCCGCATCGTCATCTATGATCAGTATTGGAATTCGTTTACCCATGTCAGGCTCCTGCCCTGCCGTCCCTGTTATTAACTCTTTCGGAATTCTACAGGAAATCGACTTCCAATGCAACGATAAGTGTCTTTGAACGAGAAGATATCAATTAGAATTCAGGTATTGCAGGACTTGCATCGGAAACGTTTCGTATCGGCCGGTTTGTCAACCAAACACCGACAAAAACAAGGACTCCTCCAGCCAGAAGGGACCAGGTGAACATTTCATCCAAAATCAAGACCGATAAAATCACACCCCATACCGGAACAAAATTGATAAACAACCCGGCACGCGTGGGTCCGATATTTTTAACGCCTTGATAGTACCATACAAATCCGATAACCGTACCGAGTAAAGCCAGATACCCGATTTCTATCCAGTTCATGATAGTATAGGACTGTAAATCGCGAATCAGCCCCTCGTACAATGCAAAAGGAAATAGCAGAGCGGCCCCAATCACTGCGGAATATGCCACCAATAACAGCGGCGAAACTGAATGCATCAGTGTCTTGCCAGTCAGGGAATAGATCGTCCAGAACAGAACACATCCCAGAATGAATAATTCACCGATACCGATCTGTCCAAGGAACAACGATTTCGGATCCCCCCGGGAAATGACCACAGTTGCGCCACAGATCGAGAGGAGGATCCCAAAGATCTTAAGGAGGTTCAGACGTTCGTTGAAGAAGACGGCCGAACCGATCGCGATAAAGACCGGACACGTAGCGACAATCATGGAAGCGCGTGCGGCAGGAAGATCGGTCTGCAAGCCCTTCAAGAAGCAGATATTGTACCCCGCTACACCGGTTATACTCAACAAGAGGATGGCGGAAAACTCCTGCAAAGAAGGCAACGGCAGCTTGTTCAGTCGTATAAAGACGAATAATGTCAGAACGATTCCAGCGATAAAAAATCGTAGAAAAGAAACCGAATAAGGCCTGTTCAAGTCTTGAGCGAGTACCTTTCCCGCTACAAAAGTGCCTCCCCAAAACAGTGCTGTCAGAAACAGACGTCTATAATCAGGCAACGCTGAGGAATGCGATCCCAGACTGGATGTACGTGCAGTTGACATCATTAGCAACAATGTATACTTCTCGAAATCATCAAGACCATGAAAACGTTATATCAGACAAAGATACGGTTCGTCTATTCTGTATCTTACGATACCAAGATAAATGGTTTATTGACCGGGTAATCCACTTTCTAAGGTTTACAGTGACGCCCTATAATATCTTTTATCTGACGGCAAAGAGAAGTGCTTTTGAATTTAGAATTTATATACTCTTAGCATTTCATTAAAATATACTTGACTTTAATAATGAAATGAAGTAAAATGCATATTGCACAGTTGGAATTCATGTTGATTGGGGATGTAGATGACCTGTCGAGATATTATAAATCGTTTGAAAAGCATTTGTGGTTCATTGGCCAGACCTCCGCCGGAGCACCAAAGGGAATCGTATTTCCCCGTGCCTGGCCCTGGGTCGAAGCGTATGGGAATTGTCACAATGTCGCAGATAATTACCATCAATTGCTTGACGTAAGGCCAATTACGGAAAATGAGGTTTTTAACTTAAAACCAGAACAGTTTTTATGTTTTTTTGAGCCACTTAAATCTTTTTTAAACGGGTCTGTTTAAGACTGGACTAAAAGATGTTATCGGGCATTAAAGTCATGCCCGATTTGCTTCTGGAGGTCAGATATTCTATTTTTTAGCGGAACGGTTTGGTAGCCCGGCCGATGCGGACAGTGCTCCTCGCCTCCTCCCATTGTCCGTCGGCTGAGGCTTCATTAGCCAGTCGTCCCGGAGCAAGGAACTCTCTGGACGACATCTGACCCTGCCGACTTATGCAGGGCATCAAGAAACTTACACGGGGGGGTCCTGGTAAGTTTCTATCCAATTTAAGGGTCCCTGCATAAGGGGATGCAGGGATCCTTTTTTATGCGCAGTTTTTTCATGTTTTCTGCTTGAAATACTACATACAGTGATTATCTTATGATGGCCGGCAAGATATGGGGTATAGATGAAGAAGATATTACTCAGTGAGGGCAGGTGTAGGATTCAGACACGATGAGATGCCCCTTCTGTAAGGAAGATAACGATAAAGTGATTGACTCGCGGTCAAGCGAAGGGGGGAGAATCATCCGTCGCCGTCGTCAGTGTCTTTGCTGTGAACGCCGTTTTACCACGTATGAAAAGATCGGTGAAAGTTTTAAATTAAATGTAGTCAAAAAGGATGGTTCGCGTGTTCCATACGACCGGGATAAAGTGATCGCCGGATTACAGAAAGCTTGTTATAAACGCCCCGTCTCATATGAGAGAATTCAGGAAATCGCAGATCGAGTGGAAGAAGATGTGTTTCGCCATTTTGACAAGGAGGTTTCCTCGGGATTTATCGGTGAAAACGTTATGCGACATCTTCGTCATGTAGACAATGTCGCCTATATTCGTTTTGCCAGTGTGTACCGTGAATTTACCGATGCCGGACAGCTTCTGGAAGAAGTGACCAGAGAGATCGGTCAACCGGATTCGACAGCACAGCCGGAATTATTTGACGGTTTTTAATCGGGCAAGTAGAATGAAACTTTTGTGGTTCGAAGGAGATCGGGCCATGCAAATTAAAGTTATCAAATCGGACAGTAGTGTCGAGGAGTATCTTCATACGAAGGTTATCGGCACGTTTAACAACGCAATGGCTTTAGTGAATGAATCCAATGTCTATGCCGCCGAACAATTTGCCGAAGCCATTACATTTTACCTGTACCAGAAAAACGAAGACAATCATGTCACCAGTGATCAGATTCATCTGATGGTTCAGGCGATCCTTTCAGCCACTGGTTACGATTATGCAGCCAGAGCCCTGAGTGAGTATCATTTGAATCGAATGCTCAAACGCCGTCGGACTGTGGTGACCTGGCAGGGAGAAGATGAGTCACGGCCTGATGAACCATGGAAGAAAAGTCGAATTGTTGACGATTTGATGATCCGGCAGGGTTTACATCGCCCTGTTGCAAGAGCAATCGCCTCGGCGGTGGAAGAAAAGGCATTGCAACTGGGTATTTCCCGTATTCGAAACACTTTGATTCATGAGCTTGTGGCTTCGGAAAGCGATGCCATGCTGCGAGCCGGGCAACAACTGCAAATGGTAGTAGGATAACCTTTCTAACTCATGTGCAGATGTTCATGGAGGGACGTGCTCAGGCAATTGTGGGCAGGAGACCACATCCGAGGATTCGGACAAGAACGCCAGGAGAAGGACAGAGAAAAACTGTTTTTCCTGCTTCCGGATTCAGGGGTTGTCTGAGCTTTTTATTTATCAAAATCCCGCCACTTCTGGTTTTAATTTTCTCAGCGATCTCACGGAACTCGGTTTTTGGTTCCAAGAAGTTTATTCAAGGCATGATTCGCGACACGGACAACGTATTTATTATGCCGGTCTTGCAAGGCCTGCTGCAAGACTGGAATCGCCGGTTGTGCCTCAGGGCCCATTTCATCCAGGACAAGTGCTGCGTGTAAGCGAATCCATTCTAGGGGGCTTTGAAGTTTTTCCGTAAGAATCGCAAGAGCCTGATCCGTTCGACCCAATTTCCATAAGGCTCGTGCCGCAGCAACACAGACAAACGGAGAACTATCCTGAACAGCGGCCAGGAGAAAATCGACAGATGGCTCTGCTTCGGAGCCGATATTGCCCAGACCAATCGCTCCCCAATATCGCACTGCAGGATATTCATTGTGTAGAGCGTCGGCTAGTTTGGTCAAATTCATAATGGACGGTCGTCCGGCAACCGCAGCAACATAAAATAGAGTTCGTCGTTCCTGTTCATCATCCGACGCTAATCCCATCTCATAGCGTGTCCCGTACTGCTGTTCTCCCCAGACCAGTTCAGGTTCGGGGATCAGCCCAAGGTCTCGCGTCTCAAGCATCCAACGGACATGTGCTCCGCGCATACGACGCAATACATCCGCATAACTAATATTTTCGGCTACGTTATTCAACTCATATGGATCTTCCTTGATATCGTATAATTCTTCCAGAGGTTTGCTTTGGGTCATGAATTTCTCGGCAGCGGTGTTAAGCCGGCCGGCCAGATGTTCCTTGCGGAGTTCCTGCATGACCGGTCCTCTTTCCGCAGATTGGACATATTGATAATATGGCTTAAACGGCTCGTAATTACGGATATAACGAAACCGCCGGTCTCGTACCGAACGAATCATGTCATATCGTTCATCCATTCGATCCCGTGCGCTGAACGCATATTGTCTCCTGGCTGGAAGGTTCGGCCCCAGAAATGGTCGTCCCTGGATATGATTGGGAATAGGAAATCCCGCGAGATTCAATACGGTTGGCGCCAAATCGACAGAACTGACTAATTCTTCTTCGACCGTACCGGGGATGCCCTGTGTGCCGACACGAAACCGAGGGGGAATTCGAACCATCAAAGGAATATGGGTTCCGGAGTCATAACACCAGCGTTTAGCACGAGGCATGCCGACTCCATGATCACTCCAGAAAAAAACGATGGTATCTTCGGCAAGGTTGGCTTCTTCCAGTTCTTTGATGTGGTCGGCGATCCAATAATCCATCGCCGTAATCAGCTCATAATACTTTGCCCATTGCTTCCGAACAACCGGCGTATCGGGATAATACGGCGGCGGAGTCAGCTTTTGTGGATCCTGTCTGTGGTCTTCCGTGAGTCGGGCTATTCGTTTGGCATGATCAGCATCATCGAGCCGTATGGAACCTTCATGGGTACCCGTATAGTTGAACACGGCGAAAAAAGGCGTGGTTTTCGGCCGATTTTTCCAGTGGGCCTTGCCGCTTGATTCATCCCATGCCGAATCGGGAGCATCAAAATTATAATCCTGCTTGCTGTTGTTGGTGCAATAGTATCCGATCTGACGGAGATATTCGCTGAAGCAGCGGACGTACGAGGGCAGTTTAGGTTTGATGGAACGATCTGCTCCCTCGCCGCCGGCGCGCATGTGATGCGTACCTAATGTAGTCGGGTACATACCGGTGATGACGGAAGAGCGTGTCGGGGCGCAGACGCCTGTGACGACAAAGGCGTTTTCATAGCGAATGCCTTCAGCAGCCAGCCGATCCAGCATGGGAGTCTTGGCATTCGGATCCCCATAACAGCCTAGTTGAGGGCCGATGTCTTCGGTGCTCAGCCAGAGTATATTGGGCCTCGGATAGGCCATATTGACCGGCTGAGGAACGGACACAGGTCTTCCAGCGGGAAAACATCCGGGCAGCGCTGCCGTCGCTGTCGTTAGACCTGCAGCTTTCAAAAACGTACGACGTGAATGGACGGATAATTTCATTTATCGATCCTCCAGTACTATGGCGATGATTCATCGAACAGGGTTTCCTGTTGTGATTTTTTTCCGGTCCGCGGCAACAGACCAAGGTGTTCCATGGCCGCGGGGGTCACTTCTCTGCCGCGTTTGGTACGACGAACAAACCCGATCTGCAGCAGGTAGGGTTCAACGACATCTTCGAGCGTGTCGCGTTCTTCGCCGAGCGTAGCGGCCAGGGCCTCAATCCCGGCCGGACCTCCGTCGTATACCTTGATTAACGCCTTGAGGAAGGCTCTATCCAGATCATCCAGCCCCAGCGAATCAATTCGTTCCATCCGCAGGGCTTGCTCGACGATTTGGGTTGTGAGTTTTCCCGTTCCTTTGACCTGTGCATAATCACGCACCCGTTTGAGAAGACGATTGGCAATTCGCGGAGTACCACGGCTCCTGGAAGCGATCATTTCCAGGGCGTGATCAACACTTTGCAGTTCCAATAAGCGAGCAGAACGGATAAGGATTTCGGTGAGTTCATCAATCTGATAGAATTCCAGATGATGAATCATCCCGAAACGGCCACGTAGCGGGGCACTGAGAAGGCCGGCGCGGGTTGTGGCCCCAATCAGGGTAAATCGCTTGAGGGGAAAGTTGATCGTCTTGGCATGCAGGCCGCTGTCGACGGTGAAATCGACCTTGAAATCTTCCATTGCCGGATAGATAAATTCTTCGACCGGGGCACTGAGCCGATGAATTTCATCGATGAAAAGGATATCGCCGGTGTTCACATTGCTGAGCATACCCATGACATCGCCCTGCTTGGCCAGTGCCGGTCCGGAAGAGACACGGATCGTCGTACCCATTTCGTTAGCGATGACGTGGGCCAAGGTCGTTTTACCCAAGCCGGGAGGACCATAAAAAAGAATATGATCCAGCGGCTCGGCTCGCCGGCAGGCCGCTGTAATGGCGATGGAGAGCTTTTCCTTGATATTGCTTTGACCGATACACTCGCCAAGGGTACGCGGCCTTAACGCCAGATTGAATGACTCTTCCTGCCGGCCGGTGGAATCCGCACTGAGTACTCGATCAATCGCCATAATAAAATCCGTCAGACTTCAATTCCCTGTTTTACACGATAGGCCAATGGGACCAGCGCCTCGGCCGTCTTGATTTCCGGATGCCGCTGACAAGTTAACACGATCAGGTCCATCGCTTCCGCTCGTTTCTCGCCCCAGGCAACCATGACTTCCAGGGCTTCGACCTGATATTTCTCAAAACGCCTTTGCTCGGATGTCACCGTTGCGCCAACAGCAAAGCTGCTCAACTTGCCTTTCAACTCGGCCAGTATCAACTGGGCCATACGTTTGCCGACACCGGGTAATGTACAAAGCAACTTTTCATCTCCAGCTTCGATCGCGTCGGCAATCGTGGCAATGGGTACCGATAAAGATTTGAGCCCCTTGCGGATTCCCACACCCTTGACGGAGGTGAACTTTTCAAAAAAATTCTTTTCGGCCTGACTCAGGAATCCCACCAATCGCGGAATGAGATTCCCCCCCCCCAGCGTTCCCTCGTAATACTCCATCGTGCACAAGGTTACCTCTTCGCCGATCCGGCCGCCCAGGCTGTTGACGGCATATCCGGGAAGGAGAACCTGATAGCAGATTGGCCCCACCTGCAGGAGACCGCTGTCTTTTTCGAGATGAATTAATTTTCCCTGGATCTGTGCAATCATCCGGATCGATCATCCTCTGTATTCATTTGCCGCACACAAAGCCACCGCGATAGCGTCGGCCACATCCGGCGGTTCGGGCGTCCGGGCCAGTCCAAGAGTCGACTGGATTGCCCGTTGCATCTGCATCTTACCGGCTCTTCCATTGCCCGTCAGCGATTTCTTGATCCGCGTGGCGGCAAAGCTGTGAAGCCGGGCCCCGGCATTAGCGGCCTGCAACAGTATAACACCGCGGGCGTGGCCCATCAAGATTGCCGTTCGGGGATGTTTATAATGCGAATACAGTTCTTCTACGGCAACGATGTCAGGCTTGAACCGATTTAAAATATCCCCCATATCCTTCGCGATTTGTTGGAGCCTTTCCTCCAAAGGTGCGGATGAGTCACTACGAAAAACCCCCGCTTCGAGCAGATTCTCCTGATTCTGCTCGCGCTGGACAATTGCATAACCGCATACCTGCAAACCAGGATCGATACCGCAAAGGATCACTTTCGTCTCCAGGTGGTAACTCCCCCCGGTTTATCTTCGAGAATCACTCCGTATTCTACTAACTTATCCCGTATCGCATCAGCCGCTTTGAAATCCTTGTTTTTCCGAGCAATCTGCCTTTGTTCCATCATCAGTTGCATCAGATGATCCAATAATTCGTCGTCGTTTTCAGCGGCTTGCATATATTGATCTTTAACGATCCCCAATACATCCCCTCCCAGTCGACAGAAAAGAGTATCTATCGCCTTGAATGTTTCAGCAGTCGCGGAATTTTTTTCCAATTGACTGGCGGCAAGTTTAATCAGTTCAAACAATACGGAAAGAGCCACGGAAGTGTTAAGGTCGTCGTTCATCGCCCCTTCAAACCGAGCCTTTGCCGTTTCCAATTGATGGACAACATCAGGATCGACCGGTCCTTCGGATGCACTATTTATCTTTTTACGAATAGCAATGACTGCCTCGGTAATACGGTCATAACCGCTCTGGGCGGCAGTCAGGGCGGCATCGGAAAAATCGATCGGGCTGCGGTAGTGACTTTGCAGGATTAACTGCCGCACGGCCAGCGGATCATAGGCGCGGCTGAGCACTTCATGGTCGCCTTTGAACAATTGCTTGAGCAGGATAAAATTACCAAGACTCTTACCCATCTTCTGTCCGTTGACGGTCACCATATTGTTGTGCACCCAATACTTGACAAACGGCACACCATTGGCCGCCTCAGATTGGGCGATCTCGCATTCGTGATGTGGGAACTGGTTCTCGATTCCGCCGCCATGAATATCGACCGTCTGACCCAGGTATTTCATGCTCATAACCGAGCACTCCAGATGCCAACCGGGGTATCCCCTTCCCCAGGGGCTGTTCCACTGCATGATGTGGTTGGGTTCGGCTTTCTTCCAAAGAGCAAAATCGGCCGGATTTCGCTTTTCGGAATTGATCTCGACACGCGCCCCGGCCTGCATATCCTCCAGGTTCCGTCCGCTGAGCTTGCCGTACTCTTTAAATGTACTCACATCAAAATACACGGATCCATTGACTTTATAGGCAAAGCCTTTGTCCAGCAGAGTCTGAACCAGTTCGATCTGTTCCGGGATGTGTCCGGTGGCCCGGGGGCTGATATCAGGGCGCAGGCAGTTGAGTTGATCCATATCCTCAAAATAACTGGCTGTATAGTACTCGGCGATGGCCATCGGATGTCGTTTTTCCCGGGCCGCCTGTTTGGCAAGTTTGTCTTCGCCTTCATCGGCGTCGTCGGTCAGATGCCCTACATCGGTAATATTCTGCACATAGGTGACGTCATACCCCAGATATCGCAGCCAGCGGACCAGCACATCAAAGCTCACATAACTCTTAGCGTGACCCAGATGAGCATGCCCGTACACCGTCGGGCCGCAGACATACATACCCACCTGCCCCTTGTGGACTGGTTCAAACGCTTCCGTCTTCCGTGTCAGTGTGTTGTAAATGGAAAAAGCCATTTGTTTTCTCTGATAGAGTTGTTCACATAAATATCACAAAGTTCGTTTCAGGCGCCGGCGCAGCAGAACCATGGCCGTGGCGGCAATCGCCTCACCACGTCCGACGGCATCTAACCCTTCATTGGTCTTGGCTTTGACATTGACAGCATTAAAGTCAATGCTGAGGATACTGGCAATCGCCCGTTTCATCTGCGCCTTGAAGGGTTCAAGCTTGGGTTGTTCGGCATGGACGATCAGGTCCAGATTGACGATTTCCCATCGCTTATCTTCCAGATATTGACTGGCTGTCATCAGCAGGTCCCGGCTGTCGGCGTCGGCATACTGCGGATCATGGTCGGGAAAGAAAGAGCCGATATCTCCCAATCCCGCCGCCCCCAGAAGGGCATCGACCACAGCATGCAGCAGAGCATCCCCGTCGCTGTGACCCAGCAAACCCTTATCAAAGGGAATCAGAATACCCCCCAGTTTCAGATCGCGTCCGACAATCAGTTTGTGAATGTCGGTTCCTATACCGGTTCGGTACTCATATTTAAGGTCAAGGTTCACAACGATCCCTTGGTGCTTGGCACGTCGCCACCTATGATCCGCACTGCCTGAGCCAGGGCCTGGCCCAGGGCCTTGAAAATCGCCTCGGCAATGTGATGACTATTGGTTCCGTACGGCACATTGACGTGCAGATTTAACTTGCCCGTATTGGCCAGCGTCCGGAGAAATTCTTCAATGCACTCCACATCAAAATCACCGATCTTTTCGGTATTGTAGTTGACGTTGTATGCACAAAAGGCCCGGCCGGATAAATCCAGCGAGATATTGGCCAGGGCATCCTCCATTGGAAGTGAACTGTTTCCATACCGGGCGATGCCTTTTTTATCGCCAAGGGCTTCTGTAAGTGCATTGCCCAGACAGATCGCCACATCCTCAACCGTATGATGGGCATCCACTTCCAGATCCCCCCTGGCCTTGACCTTCAGATCGGTTCGGCTGTGCTTGCTCAGGTGGGCGAGCATATGGTCCAGAAAACCAATACCTGTATTGATTTCATATCCTCCCTGTCCGTCCAGCTCCAGTTCGACGACAATGTCCGTCTCATTGGTTTTACGCTCAATGTTTGCTCTTCTCTCGGCCATGATTGTTTTCCTTTATCGGCCCCTTAGTTCCTGCAACGCCTGCAACAATACCATATCCTGTTCGGGAGTTCCTATGCTGATGCGCAGCTTGTCTTCCAGGCCGGGCAGATCAAAATAACGAACGTAAATATTCTTTTCGGCAAGATTCTGATGAATTTGCCGGGCATCTGTTTTCACACATCGAGCCAGCACAAAATTAGAATAGCTCTGGGGGACTTCAAAATCCAGGGCTCGCAATTCCTGAACCATTCTTTCCCGCTCTGCTTTAATAGCGGCCACGTTTGCTTTGAAGTAGTCCTGGTCGGAAATCGCTGCCGTGGCCACTTCAATAGCGACCGTATCGACATTATAGGAATCCTTGACCTTCAATAATCCCTCGATCAGTTTGGGTTGGGCAATACCGAAACCGAAGCGAATGCCAGCCAGTGAATATCCTTTGCTCAACGAACGAAGCAAAATAACATTCTCAAAGTCCCGGGCCAATTGAATACAGTTTTCCTCTGCAAAATCAACATAAGCCTCGTCGATCAGAAGAATCCCTTCGAGTTGCCCGGCCAATTCAGCCAGTTTTCTGGCTGGAACATGAGATCCTGTCGGGGCGTTGGGATTGCACACAACCGTCAGCGGCGCTGAGGCTTGCGCCAGTCGATCCAACCAGTCCGGTTTTTCATACGGAATCTCGATCACAGGACTGTCCTGTAAGGCCGCCAAAACCGAATATAGAGAATAAGTCGGTGTCGGATAGGCGGCAGGTCGATCTTCGTCGCAAAAGGCCCGAAAACAGATCGTCAGCAAATCATCGCCCCCATTGGTGCAGATAATATGATCGGAGGGAATACCCAATACTTCAGCAGCGGCCGTGCGGAATATATCCCCCAGCGGAGCCGGATAGCGGCGGAGGGATTCGGAGGTTATATTATGGACTTTCTCCATCACCTTTGGTGACGGAGGATAGGGATTCTCATTCGTGTTCAGCTTCACCACGTCGGTCTGACTTGGCTGAAAGCCAGGTGCATAGCCGGCAAGTTCTTCGATATTGTTCCTGAAATAAGTCATGGCTACTCCGCTCGTTACGAGTGATCATTGATTATACGAAGCCGATCGGAAATGAAAAGTGGGAATCGGATAAAATCTCCATCGCTGAAGGAAAACTGACAGGATTATTTTCCGCAGTAATCGATCAACCGACCGATTTCACTTCGCAAGTCACGACGATGCACAATCATATCAATAAAGCCATGTTCCAGCAGAAATTCGCTTCTCTGGAAGCCTTCCGGCAGTTCGATCTTGATCGTCTCGTAAATCGTTCGCGGCCCGGCAAATCCAATCAGGGCCCGAGGCTCGGCGATAATGATATCCCCCAGCATGGCGAAACTGGCTGTAACTCCACCGGTGGTCGGATCGGTCAAAACCGAGATAAACAACCCTCTCGACTCATCGAATCGGGCCAGGGCGGCACTGGTTTTGGCCATTTGGCCCAATGAAACAACACCTTCATGCATCCTGGCGCCTCCGGAGGCGCTGACGACGACCAGGGGAAGGGATTCTTCAATCGCTTTCTCGACGGCCAGGCAAAATTTCTCCCCAACGACCATACCCATGGAGCCGCCGAGGAACGAAAAATCCATAACGGACAGCATTACGCCTCGGCCACGGATGAAGGCTTTTCCGACAAGAATAGCCTCATTTTGCCCTTTTTCGCTGAATGATCGGATTCGTTCGGCGTAATTCTTACCGGCCGCTGAAAAACCCAGGGGATCGCTGGAAACCAGTTCCGCTCCCATCTCTTCAAAAGATCCATCATCGGCTAATTGTCGGATGCGCTTGCGTCCATCGATCCGAAAGTGGTGACTACATTCCGGGCAGATATCGAGATTTTCCTCGACGCTCTTTTTATAAAGCATATTCTGGCAGGAGGGACAGGCAATCCACAGACCTTCGGGCATCTCCCGTTTGGGCTTTAAGGAAAAGCCATCCCAGCCTGGTTTCACCTTTGCCATGGTTTTCGTTTGCTTATTTACCATCGAATTATCAGTGAAATACGGTTATTATAAGTTTTGCATAATACCAGAATCGCAGTTCGATTACCAGAGATTAAGTAAGGGCGTCTCGAATGGCCAAAATGGCGGCCTGGCGATCGGTCCGTCCAAAAATGGCGTTTCCCGCCACTAGCGTATCGGCACCATACTTGACTACGACAGGAGCGGTTTCCGAATCAATCCCTCCATCCACTTCAATTCGAACGTCGGGTCCGGCCCATTTACGAATTTGAAGACACTTGCGGGCCGCCTCATCGATAAAGGATTGGCCGCCGAAGCCGGGATGAACTGTCATCACAAGGACCATATCACAGAGAGGGACGATGTCTCGCACAGCCTGAGCAGGTGTTTCCGGATTGAGTGTTACCCCAACCGTTACTCCCAGGCTACGAAGGTGTTCAATAAATGCAGCAGGCTGACCAACCGTTTCGATATGGAATGTGATATGGTCCGAACCGGCATCGATAAAACGCTCGGCATACGTGCCTGGATCGGTAATCATCAGGTGTGTATCTAGCACGGCATCAGTACATTTTCTGATCCATTTGACTACGGGCGGACCGATGGTGATATTGGGCACAAAATGCCCATCCATGACGTCCAAATGGATGATCTCGATCCCCGATGAGACGACCTGCTCGATTTCGGAGGCAAGGTTGGCAAAATCAGCACTAAGAATCGACGGAGCAATCTGAACGGTCCCGGCTTTTGGCAATCGTCGTTTCATGATCAAACAGCCCAAAAAGGACGCCGCATATCGCGGCGTCCAATAAGTTTTTTGTTCGTCAATGCCAATGACTACTTTTCATCCAGGATTTCCAGGCATTTGAATTTCTTGCCTTCCAGAAACTCCAGACTGGCGCCACCACCTGTGGAAATGTGGCTGACTTTATCTTCCAGGCCCATTCCGATAATCGCGCTGGCGCTGTCTCCGCCTCCGATGACGCTTTTAGCTCCATTTTGTGTGGCATCGGCAACAGCCTGCGCAACGGCCTTCGTGCCTGCATCAAACGGCTCCAACTCAAACACACCCATCGGCCCGTTCCAGACAATCGTTTTGGCGACGGCCAGTTTCTTCGCAAACAATCCGCATGTCCTGGGTCCGATGTCCAGACCCTCCCAGCCGTCCTCGATATCACCCTCGACGACCTTATTCTCGGCATGAGCTTTGAATTCTTTGGCAACGACTGTATCGACCGGCAAGACCAGTTCACAACCTACATCCTGGGCTTCCTTGAGTAGACTGGTGGCTTTTTCCACAAAGTCATCCTCACACAGGCTGTTTCCCACCTGTTTTCCCTGTGCCTTGAAAAAAGTGTACGCCATGGCCCCGCCGATCAGGATGGTATCGACTTTACGCATGAGATTTTCAATGACACCGATCTTGTCGGACACCTTGGCCCCACCCAGAATCGCTACGAAAGGTTTTTCCGGGTTGGTAACCGTGTCGCCTAGAAATTTCAGCTCTTTTTCGATTAAAAAGCCGGTTACCCGGTCCTTGCCTTCCATCATCATAGGAACCGTGTACATGGACGCGTTGTCGCGGTGGGCCGTCCCGAATGCATCATCGACATACACATCCCCCAGTGCGGCGATCTTTTTGGCAAAATCATCTTTGGCCTGACGGAGTTGGGCGTCCTCCTTGGCGGCCTTGTCTTTGATGGTCTCCTCTTTGCAGAAACGGACATTCTCCAGAAGCATGATATCACCGGGTTTCATAGCAGCAGCCCTGGCTTCTACATCCGGACCGATGCAATCTTTGGCCATGATGACATTCTTGTCTAACAATTCGCTCAGTCGTTTGGCCACCGGGGAAAGCGAAAACAGGGGATCGGGTTCCCCCTTGGGCCGGCCCAGGTGGCTCATCAAGATAACCGAACCGCCCTGATCCAGCACATGCTTGATCGTCGGCAGGGCCTTAGTGATCCGCGCATCATTAGTAATATTTTGATTCTCGTCCAGCGGGACATTGAAATCGCACCGCATGAGGACTTTTTTGCCCTTAACATTGATATCTGCAACCGTTCTTTTAGCCATTGTACCTGCCTTTTGTGAAGTTATACCTTCCTGTCTCGCCCGGAATACAGGAAACGAAAACGGGCCCGCTCCCCAAACAGAACAGGCCCGGTTATAATTCGTTAGGCGATTTTTTCCATGATATCGACTGTACGTGTGGAGTAACCCCACTCGTTGTCATACCAGCTTACCACTTTGACAGTTTTGCCCATAACCATGGTGCACAGCGAATCGAAGATGCTGGAATGGGAATTGCCGATGATATCACTGCTGACAATCGGCTCATCGCAGTATGCCAGAATTCCTTTGAGCGGGCCTTCGGCGGCGGCTTTGACAGCGGCATTAACCTCTTCCTTGGTTACTTCCTTCTTAAGGTCGGCTACCAAGTCCACACAGCTTCCGGTGATAACCGGGACGCGAAGTGCATAGCCGTCGAGCTTGCCATTCAGTTCAGGAATGACTTTGCCTACGGCCTTGGCAGCGCCGGTGGTGGTTGGAATGATGTTCATTGCTGCCGCACGGGCGCGACGCAGATCACTATGAATCTGGTCGCATACATTCTGATCATTCGTATAACCATGAATGGTAACCATCATACCCTTTTCAATCCCGAATGCATCGTTTAAAGCCTTAGTCAGCGGCGCCAGGCAATTGGTGGTGCAGCTTGCATTGGAGATACACTGCGTGTCGGCGGTGATGATATCATCATTGACGCCCAAAACGACAGTCGCTTCGATGGCATCCTTGGCCGGGACGGTCAACACGACCTTCTTGGCGCCTGCTGTGAGATGATCACCATATCCGCCCTTGGGGGATTCTTTGGTGCGGAAGATACCGGTGGATTCGACAACAACCGAGACACCCATGTCTTTCCAGGGCAATTCGGCCGGACTTTTTACGGCCAGAACCTTGATTTTCTTGCCGTTAACAATAATCGTATCGTCCGTAGCCTCAACGGTGCCCTTCCAATTGCCCATGACTGTATCGTATTTGAACAAATGAGCCAAACTCTTAGCCGGGGCCAGGTCGTTGATTGCAACCAGCTCCATTTTGCCTCGCTCGATCAGAATCCGAGCTACCGCTCGACCGATACGTCCAAAACCGTTAATCGCAACTTTGGTTGCCATCTAAAGTCTCCTTTTTCTTCATTAAAGTATAGTACCTGACTTTTACTTCTCCCGCTCGCATTCATGCGCAGACTTATAGCGGGCATCAATGTAGATATCGATAATGCTGTTGTCAAAGCTTTTCTGCCCAGGAATTCAAAAAAACGGCTTAAACAACACTGGCAAATAGGATTTTATGTGAATTTGTCACAATAAATAGCCCCGCTTTGCGTCCACAGGTCTCGCTGGAAACATTTATGTACTCGAAGATGGTTTAATCTGCAATTGAAGGATCGTTTTGGTGTACGGTTTTACTCTACATCTTTGATCGATACGAAATGGGGCTACCCATACGATTCCCCTGGCATCAATAATGACGAATGCTTTTTTTCGTTCGGTAAGAGTAATCCCGCCTGAGGCCAGGAATTTGCCAATCTTTTTGTCCCCAGATAGCCCCAGAGGACAAAATCGATCTCCGGATGTGCGATTTCGAACGGCTAATGATCCGCAAAGACTTTCCGCATCAAGCCATTCGACAAAAGAATCTTTGCATTTAATGAAATGGTCCAGATCTACTCCGTTTCGTTTCAATAGGGTAGCCTCAATCTCCCAAGTTCCAAAAATTGTTATGCCCGGTATAGACAGTGTGACGGATTGAAATTCATTGAAAACCGTCTGAAATGGAGTTTTTTCAAAAATCAGGATTGAATCCGAGCATGTTACTCCACAATGACCGGGCACCTCCATTTTTCCACGGGGGTGTTGTATCATGGATAACATAGCCAGATAGTGCTTCTGGGTAATTTCGCGAAGTCCTATGTCCAGAATTGTAAGTGCACGATGTATGATTTCGACCTGAATCGGTAAAGGGAGTAATACAAAATCGACTCGAGACAAACAAATCTTGTTAGACTCGATAGTTATAACGATATGCGGCCAGGTATGGTCGGTCTCGTGTTCTATTCGTTGTTGTAAGGATCGGCAATGGTTTGAGAGAGTGGAAATTCCATTGAGTATTCCTGGGCCGAATTCTTGACATAACATAGGGATCAGAGAATGACGAATTCGATTTCGAGTAAATGTGATTTGCTGGTTGGTGAAATCCTCACGCCAGGACACGTTCTTCGTCCGGCAATATGCCAGGATTTGCTCCCTTTTGATACTCAACAGAGGACGAATAAAAGTGATTTCCGGATAGGCATGAAATTGTTTGGAAAGTTCAATCCCGCCCAGCCCGCGAAATCCGGTTCCTCGAAGCATCCGGTGCAAGAGGGTCTCCACGTTGTCGTCAGCATGGTGTCCAGTAGAGACGATTGAACAATCCGCCTGGCGGGCCATCTCCACCAGGGCATTGAGCCGAAGCTGCCTCGCGGCGGTTTCCACTGAGAGCTTATGTTTCAGCGAATTACCTCGAACATCAATCGAACGATGCAGAAAAGGCCATTCGTACTGCCGGGCCTGTCCTTGCACGAATTTCTGATCCAGAGCGGCATCGCAACGCAGGTTATGGTTAACATGAGCTACGACCAGGGAACATTGGAGTTGTCCGGTTTCAGCCAGTCGATGCATAATATGAAGTAAGGCAACCGAGTCGGCCCCGCCGGAGACGGCCAGAAGGATTGAATCGTCTTTAGACAGCCTAAGTTCCGTATGCAAAAACCGGATAACTGTCTGTTCCAGTGATTCGACCATAATCACTCAACAACAAAGGCCTGTTCCCCTGGAGCAGGCCTTTGATATCGCTTTAAGAAGTTAAATATTCCGTGTAAACATTTACCCCGGTTCACTCGGGGTTTCTACCAATTCTCCCTGGGCCTTGCTCAATAACAAGATTCTTTCTTTGGCATATTCCGTGTTGTCTTCGTATCGGGATTCATATTCAACAGCCAGACGATACAAGGACAAGGCCGAAGCACGGTCGCGAAGTTTATGATCCATCAGGAAAGCCGCACGGAAACGAGCGGGATAGGGGGTCACCTCATTCCATTGAAACGCTCGCTGATAATAGGTTGCCGCGATTTCATAATCTTTAAAATGTTCATAGATCCGACCGGCTCGATACGCAGAGTCATCAGTTTTATCACTGCTGGGGAAAGCTTCTATCAATTCATTGAATTTATTGAGCGCCATTCGGAGTTTTTCTTCATCGGTAAAGATCAGCAGTGTTCCGGCGTCCTGATAAAGAGAGATGGCTTCCTGAAAGAGGATGTCGGCCTCTTCAATACTGTCCGTAGCGCGACGATTGGCCATGGCCCCCTCGGCGGGAGTGAGATATCGATACTGTGGAATCTGACCAACAGAAGCCAATTCCTTGTCGGCCCAAGCCTTTTTAATCGAATAGCCGCGAGCGGCATAATAACGCTGCAGGGCCTGAAGGTGGGCATAGTATTCCTGACGACTGGCGGCCAAGGCTTCCACCAGGTCAACCTCGGTCGCGTCGGGCATATGATATCCCGTCGAAGCAGCCTGGGTCATTTCCGCAGGATTTATCCGATACCGCGGATCGTCCTTGACGGCTTTTTCACATCCCAACATTGGAAGAATTACCAGTCCGGCTACGCAGATGAACGTTATTCTCGACATCGTGTACTCCTTTCCAAATCTATGCAGGATCGGCTCCATCATGGCACACCTTACCGCGGTGGAGGGGGCCTGTCAAGTCCCATCAATCAAGAATGTTCGCATCCTAATCGAATGGCAGGACATTACCACTGGGCCTCGATATACGGACCGATGGGTCCTTCCGGAATGGGCTTGGGGCGTGCCTTTATGATCGCCTCGGCAATGGCCACGTCACTCTTTCGGGTAATTTTGATATTGGAATGGTCGGTTTCGACAATCCAGACCTTATGTCCGATCGACTCGACCAGGATCGAATCGTCACTGGCCCCGACAGGGTCCTGCTTGTCCAGGGAGGCATAGGCCTTTTGAAGCAGGGCCGCCTCAAAGACCTGCGGCGTCTGGGCCTCATAGAGATTGGTCCGGTCGATGGTTTCTTCGATCTGTCCGTCAATGACTTTTTTGATCGTCGAGATCACCGGACAGGCCAACATCGCGGCTCCGGTCTGAGCGGCTTTTTTAATGACGGCATCGACCCATTCTTTGGTCAGACAACATCGAACCGCGTCGTGAACTGCAATCAGATCGATATTATCGGACACGAGCTTCAGGGCCTTGGCAATGCTCTGGCTGCGCTCGGCGCCTCCGTGGCAAAGCTTGACGTTATGGAAACTCAGGTTGGCCCCCCATTTGACTTTGACCAATTCCTCATCATCCGGGGTGATTGTCATGATGATCTGTTTGACATCGCTTCGGTCGGTAAAAAACTCGATACTGCGAATGAAAGCGGCTCGTCCGGCCACTTCAATGAAGGGCTTTTTACGGTCGCCGCCAAACCGGGCGCTGGCCCCGGCAGCACAGATAATCACAGCAATATTTTTCATATGAATCGATTTGTCTTCACATTCCAAACCACTGAGCATAATGACCGCCATAGGATACACGTAAGCCGGACTGCGGACCTTCCGGGATGGTTTTTTTCACACCACCACAGGTAACTATAAATCCTCTTATTCACCGTGTCAATAATCATGACAAATTGTCAAACGACTGAAACTTTGGTCAAAAAATCTCAACCTACAGGGAAATATCCGTATTCGGTAAAAAAATCCGTTCTGTTCGTTTTACAAAGAATCCTGTAACGTATTCGGGAAAGATTCGTCTGATTCCATAGAAAGACGACCTTATGGCATTGCAGCAGTCGGATATTGAACTCATAGAACAGGCACGACAGGGGGATAAGGCCGGGATGGAACGATTGGCCCTCATCGTGCAGGAGAGATTGTGCGCCTATTTTTTTCGTGTGGCGTTAAATCATGATGTATCGTTGGATCTTGCCCAGGAAACGATCTTGCAGATGATGCAATCGCTTGACGAGTTGAAAAAGCCGGAGTGGTTCTGGTCCTGGTTGTATCGTATTGCACGAAACAAATTATTTGACCATTATCGCCGGAAACAGAAAAACGATCGACTCACGAGCGAATCCTTCTATCAACACTTTGTTGCCGGTGCGACGCAGCGTCAACCTCACCAGGGGCTGGACGCTCTTCTTAAGACCGAATTGTCTCGGGCGATTATTTCGGCGATGCGGGATTTGACGGCCGAGCAGCGCGAGGTATTATCCCTTCGGTGCTTTGATCAACTTTCATTTGCTGAGATTGGAGCAGCAATTGACTGTTCGGAACCTTCCGCTCGGGTTATATTCTATCGGGCCAAACTGGCGTTGAAAAAACAGTTAAAGCAACGAGGGCTTGGCAAGGGCGCTTTACTCTTGTGTCTCGGATATTTCGGACGTGTCACGGCACCGGTGGATGCGGCAACGGCCAGTTCGGCGGCGGGAACGATTTCCGCTTCTGTTTTACAGGTTTCGGCCCCCACCATCATAGCGGCGGGATTGGGAGCCAAAGCAGCACTCGCCGCGGCTGTGATTGTGATTGCCGCCGCCGCGGGAACAGTAAGCGTTATCACGAAAAAACCGGACCTTCCAACACGCGCGGCTGTGACCGGATTTCAGTATACTATTCAGGCCCGGACTAACACGCCCGGAACTCCGAGCAGTTTGAGCAGCGGCGCATTTGATCATGCGTTTTTCTTCCCCGAAGGGATCGACGGACCTCTTTTCATGCGACGGCAACGATGGAGTGTGACTCATACGGACAAACTCTGCGAATGGCTTCAAAACGAAGAAGGAAACTATTATTACCACTGTGGTAACAATGAAGTGTATACCCGAAACCATCGTCTCTGGCTTCGGACATTGACCGGTCTGGTGGTTCGTCGGCTGCCGAGCGATCCACCGGAATTTATTGACTTTCTTTCCGAGGTGGAAGGCGTTCCGACGGGAATCCAATATCGAACGGATAAAAATACGGGCATGTTGGTTTCAGCCATAGACAACCGTTTCGTTGACGCTCGGAATTTCCGGACGACCTATAGTTATAATTCCGTGACATCCGAGCAGTTTCGATATACCTGGCCGGATGAGATCCCGCTGATTGATCTTCGGGATGATATGCATAAACGAGGCTGGACATATTTCAAAATAGAAGGATTTTTGGACAGTGAAATTTTCCGGGGGGAAGGCCGGATTCCATTTTTTTATAAACACAGCAAAGAGCATCCGGCATGGTTAAGGCTCGACTTGCCGGGTGGCAAGCAGATTATCGACATGCCGGATGGGGCTATGTTGTTTAATGCCAAAGGGGAAATAGCTGCTGTGTATCCTGGAGGCAGTTTTTTCAGGGGACTGCCCCGACCGTGGACGGGAATGCACACGATTGATATTATTCGACGCGATGCGGCGCAACAACGATTTTGGTTCGAAACGACGCAACAGGGGACGTATACCAGTGATGCCAACGTCTTAATCGTTTCCGAAAACAGTGAGCTGGCAACGAATCTCATTTATAAAATTGATATGATGCAGGACACAGTCAAATCCATTGAGATCAAAGTTTACAATACAAATGGCTTACTTCATCAAGGACAAATTGAGCTGATCTATTATCAGGACATTGATGGTATGTCTTCTGCATTCTCTACACCAACTCCCCCGCCCGTAGAGATAAAACCAAGTGAGGAAAAGGGGATTTCCTGGCTTATAGAACTGGCACAAAAACAGTTATGACGCGGGAGTTCATAGGTCCATCAAGCCTGTCCCGCATTACGAAGCCAGGCTATCGCCTCAGGGGGAATCAGGGCATATTGCCGCTGTAGAAGAAGGATTTGACAGGCCAGTTCGAAGAAGGTAGCTTTCTGGATCGCATCATTGAAGTCCCTGCCAACCGTTACCAGGCCATGATTACGAAGGATAATCATGTCATGCTCGCGCATCGCATCAATAGTCGCCTGTGCCAGTTCGGGAGAGCCGGGAGGCAGGTATTCCACGATGGCCGGGATTCCGATATAGACCGGCACTTCAATAATCACATTGAAGTCATAATCGGTCGGTTCCCCACAGGCAATCGCGGTGGCATAGGGACTTTGGAAATGGAGAACAATATTCTGATCAAGCCTCTGTTTCAGAATGCCCAGGTGAAAGACGGTTTCACAAGTGGGTTTGACATCGTTGAACCATTCATTGGTCTCGATTCGACAGATCGAGACCTGCTGTTCGGTCAATTCGGGCAGCCAGGATCGACTAGCCGACAATAGCGCTAAACCATCCCCGATACGCCAAGACAAGTTTCCACTGCTACACTGAACTAGGCCATATCGCCCGACTTTATGACAAGCCTCAACAAAGGCTTTCATTTTCTCTTGATCTACCTGCATGAGAAATCCCTTAAATAACACATGAATGGGTAATAGCATATCATCCCATGTGGGTTAATTCCAGCATATGGCTGCAATGATTCCAGCCAGGGCGATCACCACGGTCGGAATAAGCAATTTGGCAATGATTTTCCCGATCGGCGTTTCAAAATAGGTGCAGGACAGGGCCAGACAAAGATGTACGGGTGTGACGAGTAGACCGCACAGGATACCGGAAAAAGCCAATGTTTCGAGTCCGATTTTCGCCTCGGCGCCGGTACCGATGTAAGTCGCCAGAAAAGGAAAGGTAATTGCAACAGTGGGCATAGTTACACCGGTCAGAAATGCAACAAGAAAAGGTAGTATAAAAATAATGATCATGGGTGGTATATGAATCTCGCCAAGAAACTGCACAACTTGCGGGACAGCCCCGGCGGCCTGGAGGTTGGTCTTAAAATACAAAGCAGCCAAAACCAGTAGAACAAACTCCAATTCGATTCCTGCCTTGAAGAGGGGCCACCAACAATGTCTCGGAATCCGATGCAGAAAAAATAAACCAAATATCGCTATAAAAATCCCGATTGCAGGCGGGATATTCCATGTTGTATAAAGGAAACCCGCCAGGACAATGGGCCAGAATGCATGGGTAAAATCCCGCAGGGCATGGACGGGACGGGGATGAGGTTCGGCGTTGGGCTGACGGGGGGGAATACCAGCTAATAAAAGAAAAACAATTCCGGCCGTGATTCCAAAAACAGGCAATAGAATATTCCGACTAAGTAAACTGATCGCGGAAATGCCAAGAATTTTCTGCGCCAGTGGTACTGCTGGAAACAGCGGCCAGACCGGTTCCCATTGATGTCGAAAAAAGAAATTGATTGCCGCCTGTCGTGACCGGCCAACACCTACATGGTCACCCAACTGGCGGACCATTGGGGCGGAAAGCATGATCCCGCCAGGCGTCGGTAGCATGCCCATCACCAGGGGGATCGCCGCCAAGGCCGCCCGTCGGCTGCGAAACAGGCCCTGCATCGCAGGAACCAGACGCAATGCAATTCCGGCTTCCTGCATGATCTCACCGAATACATTGACCAAAATCAGCAGCAAGCTGAGGGAAACAAACAAATAGGGAGTTCCTTGTGTTAAGGGCTTGGATTGCCACTCGGCAACAAGTGTATTCAGCAGCTTTAGCGGAGTTACTCCCAGCAGGATCGCCAGAATAATCGCCGCGGCCAACATGGCCCGTCCGATTCGCATCCGAAAGCGCAGCAGCGCCACCAATACCACCAGCGATAATCCCATACAAATCAGTGCGTACATAATTCATCCTAATAATGGCTGTCGAACAGCCCGTGTTGATACGGATAAGTTCAGAGCAATGATTGTATGTATCCGGATCGGATGGGTCAAACCAAACCGGGAAACAAGTTATAAAACAGAAACACCGTTTTTGACGTTTTCCTGCTCGTAATATTCGATGATGTCTTTGATGCGGTGGAGTTTTTCCCGCCCTTGACCATAGGCCTCAAGGCCAAGAAACTCGACTCCGATGATCAATACACCGTTTTCGGTCTTTTCCGCCAGGTGGACAACCTGCCCTTCGACAATGATCGGAGTTTGGTAAGATAGGGGGGTAAACTGCATTCCGACGACCTGGCTGACACGGAAATTAGGTTTCTGGTCCAAATCGATGGCGATCTGGGCGCCCCCTACGGACAAATCACGGAGTCTGGCCTGCCAGTAGTTCTCTGCAGGGACCTCAGAGCATTCATCTGTATAACCCCTGTGCCAGAACTGCACAAGGACATTCAGATGCTCTGGCACAGGCACCCGCTGGTAGGCGCGCCGCTGTACGCATTCAATTCGATCGGGCAGTTCCAGTAAAATTTTTTGTTGATCGTCCGAAGCGGACGAATCCTCAAAACCCGCTATGTTCGTATCAAAAAGATATTTGTTATAGTCGGCCTGGAATGTAATATTAACCGGCTGATCGATCTGCATCGTTGCAAAAATCTTTTCGGAATCAGAATTTAGTGTGACAGATACCCTATCGTTACAACATGCTGTCAGCAGAGCACAGATTTTATACCATCGGTTCTGCGAGAACCAGCTCAGATTACACTCGGTATCCTGCTGGGCAGCACGGACAAAAACGTCCATAAGCTCCTGTCCTGTAAGTACTACCGGTTCGGCCATTGCTTTGTTTCCTTCGATACTGATAGTCTGACGGCCTTCTTCACGGTCATTCTGTAATAACACCATGGCTGTATCGTCCAATTCTGGACGAAGCTTAATGTAGTGCCAATAGCGGAAAAAAAGGAATACTCAGAACCTGCTTTAGGCCGGTCCGATAAAAATAATGCAGAGATGCCTACCCAACATCTGATTTTGGTATGCTTTTTTAGACCGACCGTTGCATATGTCCGAATAGGGACGTATGATGGGCCCTGTATGAAAATGATGATCGGTAAAATTCGAGATTCGGGCGACAAGATCTTCCTTCTGGTTTTGTTTATCCTGGGTTTGGCTGTCGCACAGGGGATGGTGAGTTGGTACCATCGGATCCGATTAACCGAGCCGATCCCGCTGGAAAAAACGGGTCTGGCGATACCGATGCCCGCCGATGAAGGGTGGCAAACTCCAACCGCATGGGGAATGAGTTCTCTTGGACCAATCCTGAGAGCTCGACTGGCGTTGCCGTCCGTATCAGCAGAAGTAGTCAGCCTGTATCGAACGACGGATGAGGTTGTCAGTACGCGCGAACAACTCATCTCAGAAGTGGAAAAGAAAGGGTATCAGGTTGCCGATTTTGGGGAAATCGAAGTTGGTCGGTCCCGGATGATGTGGATCGAGGCTGAGATGCCGAAGACATACGATACGATTTTCATAGGCGTCGTCGCATTGTCCAATTCTGCAACGTTACAACTGAACGTCACATCCCACGATCCGGAGCTGGCCCGACGGATTTTCATATCCATTGCCGAGAAGATTCGCTATCGACCCCAGATTATACCGGATGATAAGGGAATAACGCAGTGGAACAGTACATCAGTACGATACGACTCGAAAGGATAAGCCATGGCTGAACCCTATGACTGCATCATCATCGGTGGTGGACCTGCGGGTTTGGGAGCGGCCTTGTACGCTTCCCGTGACCGATTTAAGACTCTGGTTTTGGAAAAGTTTTATCCGGGCGGGCAGATCAATACGACGGACCGAATCGAGAATTATCCCGCGTTTGACAAGATCAGCGGTCCTGACCTGATCGAGAAGATGGTCAATCAGGCAACCCAGTTTGACGCTGAGATCAAGACCAGTACAGAAGTGATCGGTCTCAAATCACATGACAACGGCATGCTACAGGTCGATACAGAAGATGAAATGTTCACTGCACGGGCAGTGATCCTGGCCCCGGGCAGCGCCTATCGGAATCTGGATGTGCCGGGGGAAGAGGAATTTCGCAATGCCGGGGCGGGTGTGAGTTATTGCGGCACATGCGATGCGCCGTTTTTCAAAGACCGTAAAGTTGTCACTGTCGGCGGGGGTAATACAGCGGTCGAGGATACCCTGCATTTGACCAAATTCGCAAGTGAGGTTGTCATGGTGCACCGGCGGCAGGAATTCCGGGCAGCCCGGGTTCTGGTCGAAGAACTCATGGCTAAGGTCAACGAAGCCAATTCTAATCTGAATCTTCAGCTCGATAGCGTGGTCACGGCCATCGAAGGACAAGGCAAGGTCGAACGTGCAATTGTCAAGAATGTAAAAACAGACCAGGAAACAACGATTGACTGTGATGGTGTTTTCGTGTTTGTCGGAATGGTGCCCAACACGGAGTTTGTCAAGGGATTCGTCGATTTGAGCGAGCACGGCTACATCAAATGCGATCCAGCTTATTTGCGGACCAAAGTGCCGGGCGTGTTTGTTGCGGGTGATTGCCGGGTCGGGGCGGCGATGCAGCTTGTCACGGCTGTGGCGGATGGAGTCAATGCCGTGATGTGGATGAAGCAGTATTTCCGTGATCCGTCCTGGTGGAATGAGGGGATCAAGGATGAGTTGGCGCCCGGTGGATGGTGACAGAGAGCTCATTTGTCGAAATCCTTAATAGACCACTGTTATTCTTGACCGATAAGGAGACTGCAAGAGGAGTAGCATTTGGAGTTCGGAACGGCCAATACCATCGTGCTTGGAGTGTATCTGGGGCTGATGCTCCTGATCGGATTGCTGCTGGCCGGTCGTCAGAAGACAACGGAGGATTTTTTTCTGGCCGGACGCAGGATGCCCTGGCTGGTTGTGGCGATGAGTATGTTCGCTTCGATGACCAGCGCTTCGACGTTTCTGGGTGTGCCGGGGATCGCTTACGAGGAAAATGTGGCGATTTTCTTCGGTGTTCTGGTCAGTCCGGTCGTTGCGCCAATCCTGATTCTTCTTATTTATCCGTACTATCGACGCCTAAACGTATCTACGAGTTATGAATATATCCTGTTGCGATACGGGCCCGGTGCACGATATATTGTCTCTCTGTTGTTTATCCTGGCCCGCCTTTTCTGGCTTGGTGTGGTCATTTATGCCCCTGCGTTGGCCTTGTCGGCCACCACGGGAATCGATCTTCCCGTAGCGATTTTTCTAATGGGGATCCTAGCGACTGCCTATACCGTGCTGGGAGGTCTGGCGGCGGTCTTGTGGACGGATATGGTTCAATTTCTGATCCTGGTCGGCGGTGCTGTCTGGATGGTCATAAGCCTGATTCAAAACGTACCGGGCGGATACGAACAGATCATGACGATGGCTCGCGAATCGGGTCGGCTGGATGTGTTCAGCAGGCCCTGGGACCTGACCCGGATGACGGCGGTCACTGCGGTATTTTCATGGTTTTTTGTGTTTCTGCATGACTATGG
This sequence comes from Sedimentisphaerales bacterium, assembly GCA_016926155.1. Taxonomy (GTDB): domain Bacteria; phylum Planctomycetota; class Phycisphaerae; order Sedimentisphaerales; family Anaerohalosphaeraceae; genus JAFGGE01. The sequence goes on along the minus strand of JAFGPC010000057.1, from coordinate 9,831 downwards.
AACTGATCAGGTCACGGTCCAGCGTCTGATTGCCACCCGCGATATGCGTCGTACGGGATTTGCTATAGTGTTTAATTCCATCAGCGATTGCGCGATCAATACGATGCTTTTATTGATCGGTTTGGGTTTACTGACGTTTTACCAAATTAATTCCAGTACTTTACCGGCAGGAACAACACGGGATCAGATTATGCCTTTCTATATCATGCATATGCTTCCTCCCGGTGTGTCCGGATTGGTCCTGACGGCGGTGTTTGCCGCGGCGATGTCGAGCATGGATTCGGGAATTAATTCGATCTCAGCAGTGGTGGTCAACGACTTGGTCAAGCCCCTGCGTCACGGTCTTGGCTCGGAGGCCGGATATGTCCGGCTGGCACGGGCACTAACGGTCGTGTTGGGGGGATTAGCGACGGTGGCGGCGTTTTATGCGGCTCGTATCGGTAGCATCGTCGAGGCGTGGAGTTCGTTTTTATCGCTGTTTGCCGGACCGATTCTGGCGCTGTTTCTGCTGGGAATCCTGTCCTGTCGTGTAAGTTTTTATAACTGGCTCATTGGGTGCGTTATTTCGTTTTCCACTACGGCGGCAATACAGAATCTGGACTGGATTCTAGCCAAGTTTGGTATCGAGACATCATTCCAGGTGCATTGGGTTTGGTATATGCCATTCTCGTTTCTCGTCTGTTTTGTGATTACGTTCCTAATGCGCCTGATCGTCCCGGGTCCCTTGGCCCCGCCGGGCACGAACCGATTCAGCCCCGATGCGGATCCCCTAGTCCTGCAACAGTTGCGGCATTGAGATTAACTTTTCATCAAATAAATATGATAAAAAGTAGGCTTTCGAATCTTATCTACAGATTATAGGAAAATGAAATGGAACTATCCTGGAATGAAACGGATTTCATTGAGTTCTTCCAGGTCGAACCTGAGGTTGGAGAAGACCGAGAGTGGTATAATTATAAAGTTGAAAACGATGAAATATCACTTTCTGTTTCAATTTGGCCCTTCTGTGGTGAAATACAATTGACTCTATCAAAAGCCGGTTCTACTGAGCCACTAATCGATATCCAACTTTTAGATTGCCCTAGTGCAACATTAAAGAAATACCCTTCTGGAATAGAGTACATGGAATTCGCTAATCCAGTATCAAATCAAAATGATTCACACCCAAAGAAATCAGGCATTATCAAACAAGGAATCCGGATTCGCATCCAACCCGGTATCAAGATCGAAATAATCGAATAATTACGATCTCTGAATCCTTAATAGTAAAATCAATAATCTCGAAGTTTATACAGGCGAAGCGTTGAAGGTTTGGGCAGGGGATCGGAGCGTGGGCGGTCGCGGTTGCGATCGAGGGTTTCCCATCGCAGCATATAGCGAACGCCAGGCTCGCTGTTTTCTCCCAGATCGTTAGCCCATCGTACCTGCATTCCGAGAAAGTCCGATTCGACCTTGCCCAGAAGTCGAGGGATCTGTGGCTCTTTTTTGGAAACGCCCACAACTGTAAGGGTTTCCGGATTAAGTTTCCATATACTGGATCCATATTTGACATGTCGCCAGCTTAGTGTCAGAGAGCCGTCCGATTCGGTTTCGACAGCGCCGAGTCCGATCTCGGAGTGGATCGATCCGCCGCCGCTGAAATACCATCGATAGTCCCAGTCGCTGACAGTAACGATGTTCCAGCCGTCATCCTGCCAACGGGCGCAGTAGGCCTGGGTTTTTCCATTTTTGTCGAACTTGTGATAGCTCAGGGTCACACGGTTATCACCATCAAAGCCGATCGCCCCATTGCCGTTGATGACGCCTCCCTGAACTGGGATCGGATCAACAATAACACCCAGAGTATCGATCGTGATCGGTAGATCCAGTGGCTCGCCACCGGCCGTTTGCCAATGCACAAGGTCCCGGCTACGGGCATAGGACAAGTCATGATTTGTCGAGCAATCCGGCGTGTTACGCCACACCCAGGAAATATGAAAATAGCCATCCGGTCCTTTAACGGGACCGCGTATATAGGCATTCATTTGGCCTCGGCCGTCGGTCAGGGGCTTATCGAGCAAACGTCGCCACGTCCGGGTGGATTCGTCATAGACATTGAAGATTTCGTTGCCGTTGCCGCTGCCTCCGTCGCGATAGCGGAAAATCATCTCGCCACGAGCGCCTTTTATAAATTGGGGATAGGTGCATCGTTTTTCCTCCGTTCCTACCATAGAAGGGATGCGCTGCAGTGTCGTCGCATCATAGGGGCGCTGCGAGCGAAAATAAATCAGCGGCACACAATGCATGTTGCCTGACAGGTGCAGGTATCCTTTTCGATCCAGGGCCATACGGATATAATTGTGGCTATCCCAGCCGGTGGATGAAGGCAGCGTGGTATAAGTCCATGTATCCTGATCGAGCTTGCGCATGGCGATCCGCATGTTACGGTCGGCATCATAATAAACGACGTACTGATATCCGCCGTCGGTAAGCAAGCAGAAACCGACTGGGTGGCCAGCCCAGACGGACTCAACTTCGAGAACCTTGTCCACGCGAATTTCTGCCCGAGCAGAAACACCTGCAAGCAACAAAAACGGTATAATAAAAGAGAGCTTCCCAATGGCTTTTTTCATTATTCTTTACCCTTCTATCCGATTTGTGTTTTAACAAAGTCGTTGAATTTGCGATGCCAGGATGTCAATCCCTTTCGCAACAGCCGCTTCATCGCCTGCATAGTTCAATCGAATGCACTGTTGTTTATGATTCCAGTCGTCATCGAGGCCGGGAAAGAAGTAGTGACCGGGCACCACAAGAACACCGTTATCTTTGAGGACCTCGTAAAGCGTCTGACTGCTGACGGTTAAGCCGGGAAACCACAACCACAAAAAAAAGGCTCCCTCGGGCTTGTGGATATGAAAGTCAATGCCATCCAGCTTACTTCGAAGAAGGTCTACCGTCATCTGTGCCTTTTCCTGATAATAAGGATGGATCACATCCCGACTTATCTCAATGATTTTGCCGGAGGCAAACAGATCAGTTACCATCGCAGCGCCAAGTCCGCCCGGGGCCAGGCTCATCACGGCATTGAATTCAGCCATCGCGGCAATAATCTCTTTGCTGGCTACCACAATACCGGTCCGAGCGGCAGGCAGACCGAGTTTGGAAAGGCTCATACAGACGATTGTATTGTCATTATAGATTGGATCCGCATCGGTAAAGATAATATCAGGGAAAGGGGCTCCGTAGGCATTGTCGATAATCAAAGGGATATTATGGGCACCGGCCAGGTCAGCAAGCTTGTTCAATTCACAATTGGTCAAAACATTGCCTGTCGGGTTGGTCGGACGTGAAACACAGATCGCGCCGATCTCTTCAGTAATCCGGATCGCATCAAAATCCACACGGTACTTGAATAAATGATCGGGGAGGATTTCGATTTCGGGTTTGTAAGCAACAAACAGATCCTCGGTCAGGCCGACATCGGTATATCCAATGTATTCCGGGGCCAAGGGAAGGAGAATTTTTTTGCGAGAACCGTCTTCAAATCGACCGGCAAACATATTAAACAGGGCAAAAAAAGCCGTCTGGCTGCCGTTGGTCAGGCAGATATTATTCGAAGTGATCGGCCAGCCGAAGTGCTTTTTGAGCAGGTTTGCGACTGCGGAAACAAACTTTGCATTACCGGTCGGTGGATCATAATCGCCAACCATTCGCTCAAACCGTCCCGGATCTGCCAGTGCCCGGTTCATGCAATCTCGCAATACCCCTTCAATCCGGGGGATATGGGCGGGATTTCCGCCGCCAAGCATGACCATATCCGATCCGGCCGCCAGGGCCGCCCCGAGATCGTCCATAAGAACACTAATGCCGCTCTTGGTCGTTATCTTCTTGCCAAACGCCGATAGTTTCATCCCCAATACTATATCATCTTTTATAGAAATGTCACGCATTGCACTGCAGACTTGACAGAAACGGGCCGACGGGGCACAATCTGCAATAAATTTTATTCAAATGCGAACGGAATCCATGAAGTATAAATCGATACTGCCCAAGACTATCACCCAACACCGTATTGCCTCGATCACCATTCTCCTGGTATGCCTGGCTGTCTTTATCAGTTTTATCATTTCAATCGAAGAAGTACAAGTCGAACAAGGATTGTGGTACAGCATCATTCCGCCGTTTCTGGCAATTGTTCTGGCCATTGTAACGCGTCATGTTTTTTTCAGTTTATGTATTGCGATCACAGTTGGTTCGCTCCTGCTTTTTATCCCCTCTCAGCCAATCAATCCCCAAGCCTGGCTGCATGGCATAACAACATTTGGAATGACATTGCGTAATACCGCTCTGGACGGAGATAATCTGAAGGTATTGGCCTTTTTGCCCCTGATCTTTACTCTGGTGGAGCTGATGATCGCATTTGGCGGTTTTGCAGGAATTATGCTGTGGCTGCTCAAACGAGTTCGTACACGAAAGTCGGTACAAGCAGCGACGGCGGGATTGGGCGTGCTCTGCTTTATCGACGATTACGCCAATGCGATCATCGTAGGCTCAATGATGCAGCCGGTCACGGACCGATATCGCATCAGCCGTGAGAAGCTGGCGTTTCTGGTGGATGCCACCAGCGCCCCGATTGCCGGGCTTGCGGTTGTCAGTACATGGATCGCATACGAGGTTGGCCTGTTTAACGATGTCGCCGACAAACTGGAGTTGACAACGACGGGGTATGCCATGTTTTTCGATGCGTTGCCCTACCGTTTTTACTGCTGGTTGATGATCGCATTTGTTTTTGCTCATATCTTCATGTCTCGGGATTTTGGGCCCATGAAAACCGCTGAATTCAGAGCCCGGGAGATTGCTTCTGAAGACAGGTCTGAGTGCCATGATTCAACAACTGAAAATACCGACAAAACATTTGGTAAACCGCTGGCCCGGAATGCAATTATCCCGTTGGCCGGATTTTTAATGTTCCATTTTGCAGGATTGTGGATTGACGGAGGAGGGCCGGAGAAACTGACGGGAATCACAGCTCTGATCAACTGGGAGTATTGGAGGCAAGTTATCAGCGATGCAACGCATTCCACCGAAATGCTTGCATATTCTGCAGGTTTCGGGATCGTTCTGGCCTTAGTATTGGGTTGGCATTCCCGGTCGATTCACTTCTGTACCGTTGGTCGTTGTATCCTTCGCGGGATCCGCCGAGCTCTTTTGCCAGCCGGGATTCTGATCCTGGCCTGGTCACTTAAGGAGACTTGCGGATCTTTGAAGACCGGATCCTTTTTGGCTTCCGTTCTTCAGGATCGGATTCCGCCGATGCTGTTCGGACCTGCTCTTTTTATTGTCGCTTCCATGACTTCGTTCGCAACGGGAACCAGCTACGGTACAATGGGTATTCTGATTCCCATTGCGATTCCCGTTGCTTTTGTGCTGGACGGAAACCATTATGGACCGACAACGGTCATATCACTGGCAGCCGTCCTGGATGGGGCGATTTTCGGGGATCACTGCTCACCGATTTCCGATACGACGATCCTCAGCGCCACGGCAAGCAACTGTGATCTGGTCGCCCATGTCCGAACCCAGCTTCCTTACAGCCTTTTTATCGCCGCTCTGGCTCTCACCGTCGCTTATCTCCCTGCGTCTTTCGGACTTCCATCTCTAATTTGTATTATTATAGGTATTCTGATAGTTATAGGTATCCTTTTGATTCCTCGAAAAACGGATAACGGAACAGGTCAATGTCGGTGTTGACTGTCATATTGAGTTTTTTCTTTTCGTATTCACTCGCTCTTATATTCTTTGTTTTACGCAAGCTGCCTCAGCGTACAAGAATGGCCTTGTTTTTCCTTATAACAGTAATCATACTGGTGTGTCCGTTGTGTATTCCGGATCGATCCCCGATTATGCGATGCCTGATGGCCACTACATTTTTATTCTTTCTCATCAAGAGTTGGGATGTTTGTCTTTATCCGGTAAAATACCATCAAACATCACTGCAAAGTTATTTGTTCTATCTCATGAATCATTGCCTCTTCCTCGTAGACAGAACAGATAATTTTACAACTATGGAATCCAAGAACCGCCGTATCCGATATTTCCTTTACAGATTACTGTATCTTCTCTTATCTACAACGATATTGTTAGTAGTGTTTCAAGCGGATTGGACTCGTTTTTCGTTTTGGCCGGAGCACATCGTTAAGGCCATTATATGCGGCGTCTGGATTCCCTACGTCTTTGATTGGTATAGCGCTTTCTGGCGTCTGGCGGGATTTCGAACTACGTCCTATCGGAGCAACTGGATATCCTTCTATAGTCCGGCCCGTTTTTGGAGAGGGTACCATCAAACCATACAAAAATGGTTTCAGGAGGATGTATTCAAACCTCTCAATGGCATAAGACACCCAACACGAGCATTGGTATTTATATTTTTTCTCTCGGGACTGATGCATGAATATATCATCGATATAGCGATTGGGCGTTTTACCGGTTACATGCTTATTTTTTTCCTGGTGCAGGGCCTCGCTTCTGCCTTGACCTGGAGATGGAGATGTTCCGGAGCAGGGAAATTCGCAGCCTTTGTGCTGACATTTGTATTTCTAATGATTTCTTCCGTTTATTTCTTCGCCGCAGTCAATGAAGGCGTTTCTTTCTATGCAAATGCAATCCCGGTATGGTTTCGATTATGGTAGAAAGTGTGAAGTCTAAGAATAACAAGATCAGTCCATATATCTACACGATTGGACATTCCAATATCGATTTGGAATTGTTTCTGTGCATATTGAATCAATACCATATTGCTCATGTGGTCGATATCCGTCAATTCCCTTCCAGCCGAAGATTTCCGTATTTCAATTCCAGGCCGCTACAGCAGGCCTTATCCGAACAGGGTATACATTATACATGGATGCAGGATCTTGGCGGCCGTCGTCCAAAGGTCTGCGACGATTCACCCAATAAGGGTTTGCGCGTGGCCGGCTTTCGTAATTATGCGGATTATACGGCAACGAAGCCGTTTCGTACTTCCGCCGATAGGCTCATCTGGATCGCAGAGCAGGAAACCACGGCATATATGTGTGCGGAAAAGATGTTTTTTCAATGTCATCGCCGAATTCTGTCGGATTTCCTGGCCGCTCAGGGCCTGCATATCATGCACATTATCGATGCTGATCATGCAATGGAACACACGTTTACGGACGGCTTACAGATCAATTCCGACAAAAGTATCCTTTATCCCGGACCCGAGGACAGCCCTCCAGAGCAGCCTCTTTTATTCGATCTATAAACTCAGTCAACTGTAAAAACGGAGGTATCCATCGTCTGTCCGCAATAAAGACAGGTGGTATGGCGTGCCGAGACCATCCGGCCGCAATTAGGACAGGGAGCCGGTTTGCGCTGGTTTTTACCATCCAGCACGCCGTCCCGCATGTCAATCTCATACAGTTTCTGATAAAGATCTTTTTCCGTCAGTCCATGTTGATCGCGGATCATCTCCCAAAGGGCTTCGTTGATCATCATCGCCTTGGCCAGACTATCCCGCAGGCGGCCAAGCTGGCTTTCAACGCTCCGGGCCTTGCCTTCCGCGCGAGAAGCCGCATGCGCTGCTCCTACATCAATCGACTCCCCTTTTCCTGGAAAACCATGGACTTCAAACAATCCCATTATTTTCTCCTTCTGATTCGGTATTGGATGATATCAGATTTGACGTCGGTTGCTCCGAAGCCAATTCCAATGTCTTTTTTACATGCCATCGCACAAAATGCGGCGCTCCGCACAACAGGTAGATTGTAACAGGCAATAAAAGTATCCAGGAAGCGATTTGTAACAATTCTCTTGGTAATGCTCTCTCTTGATTTACCTGAACCAACAGATGAAACAAGCGATAACCTTCTGCCATTCCAAGAATGAATTTAAAGAGAAATATAAATCCTGTTATACAACAGATCAATCGAAATAAGAGACTTACCCAGTTGATATTCTGCGCAGTCTCCGCTGCTTCTTCCGGCCCAGTAGCATATTGGGCTAGCCGGTCTACTTTTTTTAGAAAGAGTATTAACAGGAAAACAGCTAACACGATTAGAGTCATAGATCCGGCAACGTAAACAAAAATTTCTATGGAATGTACGGCATTTTCGAAGTTCTCTACAAGAAACAAAATTTGCCCACAAATAAGCGGCACCATAGAAAGAAGATAGTAAAAAATAACGATCGCAAACGCGATACGAGCGATTATATGTGCTTTATTCATTTTCCGTTTCCTCAGCAGAAAAGTTGAGATCTTTTGAAAATCTTTGACACTCTCTACAAAGAAAGTGGGGCGCTCCAATAATCAGGTAGAAGATCAGAACAATATAAGCAAAATGCCAGAGAATCGCGATTACACCCACCAATAACATATGAAGCGCTGCTAAAAAGTTATGAGAATAGATCATCTCATTAAATAATTGTCGCGACTGTACAGGCAGACTCAGGAATAAGCCACCAAAGTCCAGAACAATCCGAATGGATGTTGCCAGCAGAATCAGGCCGGCAAGCAAGAAGGCCCCTCGCATGGAAGCGACAAACCAGAGGCGATGATTATAGGAATGATTGACCGGACCAGTTCCAATAAGCCACTGTGAAATACGACTGACATTGCACAGGAAAAAAACAGGAAACAAAACAAAGATAATGCAGATAGCCAGACGAATAAGTTCTAAGCACATCCCCGGGTGGCTGGTATATGTGCTTACCTCATAGGCTGTTCGCATAATCATTCCCAAAGCATAAAAACCCAATCCCGTAAGTGCGGCCCTGGCAATAATTTGCATTTTGTCCACATCAACTCCTTCGCATTGTGAGAACTGAATAAAGCAATTGTACCACTGGAAATCAGGAGGTCAAGGTTCGCAACCTTCAAGAATCGGGCATAAAAAAAGCCGGATATGACTACGGTCACACCCGGCTGTATAGGTAGTAAGAGCGTATTTCTAGTTGTTAAACTCGTCGAAGCTTTCATCCTCGGTTAACGGAATTTTCTTTTCACCATGGGATGCAATCAGTGTGCTTCGATCCCACTTTTTATGCGGTTTCTGAGCAATCTGATGAAATGTTTCATCGGACGCAGAGAAACGCATAGGATGGTCGGATTCTTCATCATCTTTTTCCGAGAGGCGACCACATGTACTACGACCCCCGACCAGTGCAGAAAGTTCCAGCACGATCTGGTTCAATTGTTCGGACTGGGTCGTGAGCTCCTCACTGGCGCTGGCGCTTTCCTCGGCGTTGGCCGCGTTGGCCTGGGTCACCTTATCCATCTGGCTGACCGCCTGATTGACCTGATCGATCCCCTGGGCCTGCTCCTGAGAAGCTGCCGCGATCTCACCGACCAGATCCGTCGTCTTGGTGACACTCTCCACGATCTCATTGAGGACCTTGGTCACCTCTTCGGCGATCTCCACGCCGTTGTTGGCGTTCTTAACAGAACCTTCGATCATCTCCGAGGTGTTCTTGGCCGCCTCGGCACTGCGCATGGCCAGGTTCCGTACTTCTTCGGCAACCACGGCAAATCCCTTGCCCGCCTCTCCCGCACGCGCTGCCTCGACTGCGGCATTCAAAGCCAGCAGGTTGGTCTGGAAGGCGATCTCATCGATGACCTTGATGATCTTGGCCGTCTCATCGGAGGACTTCTGAATCTCCTGGATGGCCTGGTTCATCCTGCCCATGGACTCGCTGCCGGCGTTGGCGCTGGTGCGTGCCTCGGTGGCCAGGGTGTTGGCCTGCTGGGCGTTGTCGGCGTTCTGCTTGGTCATGGAGGACATCTCCTCCAGGCTGCTGGAGGTCTCTTCCAGACCGGCGGCCTGCTCGGTGGCCCCT
>JAFGPC010000056.1 GCA_016926155.1 Sedimentisphaerales bacterium | reverse complement strand
TCAGGAGGTGTTGGCTGCGAGAAGACGTCCTCAACGGAGTGTGACTACTGGGTTGAGTGCTGTATCCTTTGCTTGTATAGACGCCGAAGGAGTTAAATGGTGCGCAGAAAAGTCGGAGTTTTTACAATAACCTGTAAAATTCGGGGTTTTCAGCATCCCGTTTTCAGGGTTTTCCCCTACCATTAAGAGATACTCCATGTCCCCTTCTGTTTGTATGCATAAAAAAAGGCAGACCAAAACAGCCTACCTTATTAAAATTCATTTTGTAATTTTTGTTACTTCTTGAGATCGTTATACATCTGAAAGGCCTTTTCGGGCTTTTCAAATTTATGTACAACTGTTCGTACGGCCTGGACCATGGCGACCGGATCATCGGCCAGGAAGATATTACGGCCCATATCGACGCCGAGAGCTCCCTGGTCAATTGCCTTATAGGCCATCTGCAGGGCTTCCAACTCAGGCAGCTTCTTACCGCCGGCGATGACGATCGGAATGGGACAGCCAGCAACGACCTCGTCGAAACCGGGTTCGCAGTAATAGGTCTTGACAAAATGAGCGCCAAGCTCGGCAATCACGCGCGTGGCCAGTCCCAGGTAACGGGAATCGCGAACCATGTCACGTCCGACTGCTGTGACGCCCAGTGTAGGCACGCCATAGCGCATGCCTTCGTTAATCAGATGGGCCAGATTATCAAGCGTTGCCCGTTCGTGCTCTCCGCCGATATAGACCTGCGTAGTCAGGGCCGACGCGTTCAGACGTATGGCCTCTTCCACGGAAACACCGATGACCTCATCGCTGAGTTCCTTGAGAATTGTCGCACCGGTGCTGCACCGCATGACCAGCGGTTTGTTATACGTCGGTGGAATGCAGGTACGCAGCGCACCGCGTGTACACATGAGGCAATCGACATGCTCAACAAGAGGTACAATGCTCAGGTCCATACGCTCCAGACCGGAAGTCGGGCCCATGATATAACCATGATCGAACGCCAGCATGAGCGTACGGCCGCTGGCAGGATTAAAGATGCGGCTGAGCCGATCCTTCATGCCCCAGTCGAGATGCTGAGCACCTTTTAGAAAATAGCCTTCGGTTTTCTGCGGGACATCGACCGAAAAACTCTTGTCCCCGCCGGATGTATCACGATCCACCATTCGATTGTACTCCTTGTGCAAATCCACGGAACACCAGCGAAACGCTTGTCGCTCCGGGATCCGGTTGTCCTTTGCTTTTTTCGCCTATATTTTTGGCCCGTCCGAACCGGGCCGCCAGCCCTTTGGTCGCTTCAGCTCCTTTTTTGGCAGCCTCGGCCGCCACCGCCAAAGCCTGATCGATCAGCTCACCCCGTTCAACCGCTGCACGCAGTTCCTGTACGGCGGGCACGAGCGCATCGATCATAGTCTTGTCGCCAATCTGGGCTTTGGTAACGTTGCCGACACCATTTAGACCCGATTCGAACATCGCTGCGAGTAACTGGCTATCGATGACATCCTTCCCATCGGTCGGTATGGCCATACCCATGAACAGGCTGCCGAACAGCGGTCCGGTTGCCCCACCGTCTACGCCCATGATCGACCAGCCGACATTGTTCAAGAGGTCTTTGATCTGACCGGTGGTCGTGCTGTTAATCCCTTTTTCCAAACAGCCCATTGCACGGACCATCGTTGTGCCGTGGTCACCGTCGCCGCCGAAGGAATCCAGCTTTGACAATAATTCATGATTGGCCTTGATCTGGTCAACAGCAGCCAACAACATTCGTTTCAGTTCTTCAAATCCGATTGTATCCATAAAATTCCAAGGGATTAAAACCCTGAATAAATTTCATTATTGTAAAGGTAAAATGCAGACGTCCCGGCCTGCTTATAACCTGCGATTATTTAACCGTCAAAGCCGGAGTGCAGCATGGGGCATCCCATAACTCCAACAGTTCCTTATCCATGCGTGCAATGCACATCTGAAAGCCGCCCATTTCCTGGACGGTCAGGTATTCACCAACTAGTGAGCGGGCCAGCTTGATGCCCTTAGAATCGCATAGCTGTTTGACCCGGCGAAGGACAATATACATTTCCATCAGTGTGGCTGATCCGACACCATTGATCATCACCAACAACTCCTCTCCTTTCTTGACATCCAGATCCTTGAGAAGCATGTCAAGCATAACTTCAGCCGTTTCATTCGCTGTTTTTAGATCCATCTCGCCGGTGCCGGCCTCGCCATGCTGGCCCATGCCGACATTCATACGCCCATCCGGCACCTCTGCGATGACCTGTCCCGTCGCAGGATGCGAAGCGCCGGCAACCGCAACCGCGAGGGTTGCCATATTTGTTTCCATTCGTTTGGCAACGGCGAAACATTGATCCAGAGAATAGCCCTTTTCCGCGGCAGCTCCGGCGATCTTGATGACAAAGAAGCAACCGGCCAGCCCGCGACGTTCCTTTGGATCCTGCCGACTGGGTGCGGAAATATCTTCGTGGGTCAGGATATCCTTAACATTGAGGCCTTTGCTTTTGGCCATTTGCATGGCAACATTGGCGCTCATTACATCGCCGGCGTGGTTGAGCACAACAAAAAGCACCCCCGCTTTGCGGTTGGCCTTTTCCAGGGCCTCGATCACACGAGGTGGACCCGGGGCGGCGAAGATATCGCCGGGTACGGAGATATCGAGCATCCCTTCGCCAACGTATCCGCTCAGGGCCGGTTCATGACCGCTGCCTCCGATGGTGACAACGGCAACTTTGTCCTTCGGTTTTTCCTTGGCACGAACCACCAGATTGGATCCGGCCAGCTTGATCTTGTCCGGATGGGCCAGAACAAATCCTTCCAAAAGTTCGCTGACCAGGTTTTCCGGCCGGTTGATGAATTTACGGGTAGGCATGGTTCTCCCTTTCCTAGGCTAGGATTTCTCTTGCATCACTTCGATCAGAGCGTCACCGTCCTGAATAAAAGCCACTCGGAGCGTATCGGTAGCGTCAAACGGCTCCAGGACCACCTGCTTGCCCTGGATGGCCTCGTCCAGACTGTCGACCATAAATGCCGCATGCGGTGTGGATTGGATCGCCTCGGGCATGCAACTGTCCGACTCGAACCGAAGAAACTCGATCCGGTATGGACTTGAATCAGGATCGGTGATATGAACGCCCGCTCCTTCGAGGAAGGTTTCATTTTCGCTTTTGCGGCTCGTGGGCACGCCGAAATGATGGAACTTGCCTGCCATTTGCTGTTTCCTTTCCCTCTAGATTAACGACGGTAAAGTTCTGCAAGAACAAAGATTATATGCCGATTAGTATGTCTTGCAAGGCTTTTTTGGGAAGGCAAAAGTGTTACGACTTTTCCTGAATTTTCAATTCATATACTATTAAGCCGCACGGGGCGGAGAGATGGGACGTGTGGGGAATTGTTGATCGTCTGTATTACGCAAAGCACTATAGAGAAGAAAGTGCTCACAGCAGAGTTTTTCCATGCCATGGATTTCAGGAAACCATTGCCGCCGCCTTTTCCAGAGATCGACTTCCATCGGTCCCGGCGGGCAGACCAGATTGCCTCCTTCATCCCGGCTCATATATTTCAGACGGGAGGAATGTATGATCCTGTCCTCGATGTTTATCAATTCCTCTCTTCCTATAATCTCCAGATTGTATCGGTCTGCACGCCGGGCCAGAGGGGTGCCTTCAAATAACACGAAGGAACTGGAGGTAATCGCATCGACGGCCGGATAGACCTGCTCGATCAGGTCAAAGGTCTGCTGCAGGTCCTGTTCGGTGCTGGTGGGCAGGCCAAAAATCATCATCATCAGGTTGGCGATACCTGCCTGACGACTCTGATAAAGCACCTTTTCGATCTGGTCCCGGTGAGTACCTTTACGGACCAGATCCAGCAGTCGCTGGGATCCGGTTTCAACACCCCAACTGATCCAGCAGCACCCCGCTTGTGAAGCTTTGATGAGCAGGTCCGGAGTATAATCGGCGGTAGGACGGGCCATAATATGGAAATGAATACGCAGATTACGGTACAAGATTTGTTCAGACAATGTGTCCAAAATCTGAGCCGGAACATACTGATCGGCCAGATAGAAATGGGCGGCCCCATGTCGCTGCATAAGGATTTCGATCTCGTCGATAAATCGGGAAATCGATTTTTGCCGATACCCATGGAAGCTGAAATTGTGGGCACAGAACCGGCAACGGCGCCATTGGCAGTCACGCGAAAGGACGACCGGCAGGACCGGAACCGGATTAGCATACAGATTCATAACAAAAAGGCCAAAATCCGGCGCCGATACAGAATCCAGACAGATTTGAGATAGAGAAGAGAACTTTTCCGGCACTGGTCTCTTTGCAGTTACTATTCCGGGGATAGTCTCAAGCTGTATCCCGTTAACCAGCATTGTCAGTGGCTGTTCTCCTTCCCCGGTAACGACGGCATCGATAAAACCGGCAGTCCCCAGTAACTCCGGCACATTCAGGGCTGACATCGCCGCCCCGCCGAAAATAATGTGTGGGGCAGATTTATCCGGCAATTCTCTGCCCTTCAGCCGTCGTGCCAGAGCCAGAGCAAAAACAACCTGATCCAGAAACATCACGGAAAAACCAACGATTTCCGGATCATTCATCATCACCTTCTCGATCTGCCCATCCAGCAACAAAGCCAGTTGAGAATCACACTGGCCCGTTGCCAGATATATCCGTGCCTGTCTATGAAGAGAATTTACATGATTATAATACTGCGACCAGATGGATTGAAAATCTTGGTACACAATGGGATCATAAAAAGACCGGCCTCGTCCACTTAGAAAATCCAAAAGCGATATTCCATCCTGCGTCCTTCCGGCCCAATCATACCAGAGTGCAATGTTCAAGTCACAGACAGCAAGCTGTGTATACGGAGCCTCGGTCCGGAGGTACGAACCCAGTGAAGCCAACCCTAAAGGCACATATGTCGGGCTGGCCGGCGGCGGAAATGCCATTGTAAGACGAGTCCCCAATCCAAAATATCCTCTCATAATAAAGTTAGTTCCATACAGCCACCGTTTAGCAATCAAAAAAATTGCGGGAAATTATACCCTTGCTTGTCCGTTTGGCAATCTGAAAAGACCAAGTATTGCACTGTAAAGAAGGTTGAACCAAACAGCCCTTATCCAGTATAATGAGGTTGTTCATCGAACTGTTACTGAGAAAGGAAAGAATAATGCAGATAGAAAACCAACAGAAATCATCCCGCCTTACACGCCGTGATGTACTGGGCGGACTGGCTGCCGGGGCCGCCGGTGTCATGGCTACGGGTTCTGTGTCGTCTCTGGCAAATGCCGAGGTCAAACAGGGTGTGAAAAACGGCCGGATCAAACAATCAGTCTGTCAGTGGTGTTATGGGGGTGTATCGTTTGATGATCTGGCAGCCCATGCCGCTAAAATCGGACTGGTGGGATTCGACCTGGCCGGTCCCGATCAGTGGCCGACGCTGAAGAAATACGGGCTCATTTGCACGATGACGCCGTCGCATGGGATTGGCAAAGGTCTTAACCGCATTGAAAATCATGAGGAATGCCTCGCCAAGATCACCAAATCAATCGAAGCCACCTCGGAATGGGGCTATCGGAATGTGATCTGTTTTTCCGGTAACCGCGAAGGTATGGAGGATGAGGAGGGCCTGAAGAATTGCGTCATCGGGCTCAAGAAAATCGCCGGTCTGGCGGAAAAGAAAAAGGTTATTGTCTGTATGGAATTGCTTAACAGCAAACGCAACCACAAGGACTATATGTGCGACCGGACACATTGGGGCGCTGAGATGTGCAAGCAGGTCGGATCGCCGAATGTGAAGCTACTGTATGATATTTATCACATGCAGGTGCAGGAGGGTGATGTGATTGCTACGATCAAGGAGTACGCCGCATACATCGGGCATTATCACACGGCGGGCGTGCCGGGACGCAATGAATTTGATGATACGCAGGAATTGTACTATCCGGCCATCTGCAAGGCAATCATAGCGACCGGTTTTGATGGATATATGGGACAGGAATTTATCCCTCGGAAGAAAGACAAGCTCGCTTCGCTGACCCAGGCGGTCGAGATTTGTGACGTGTAGGGATTTCAATGAATCTTATTAAGCAGTGCAATACGCCCCATCGCTGCGACATGTAACGCAGGGAAGGGGCGTTTGCTTGCGCCGGATTCCAGGAACAATCGGACTGATATGAAAATCCGAAATGGTCGAGACAACAGAAAGGACGAGGAAGATCATGATGTGTTATGGAAGACGATGGATTGTAACCAGTTTGCTGATAGGATTTGCTTTATCGGGTTGTCGCAAGGCACCGACTGTTACAGAAGATCCACCTTCAATACGGCAAGCCTCTGAAACATTGAAAATCGCCGTTCTCGATCCGCTCGCCAAGCCGCTGGCATGTGCATGTGTGCCCGGCTATGCACAGCGCGACTATGAAAAGCTCGGCGTTTTCCTCCAAAAGCAACTCGATCGTCCGGTTGAAGTCATTTTTGCAGAGAGTCTGATAAAATTATTAAAGCAGGATCCCAAACCGATTCACTTTGTGATCGGAAAATACTCAGTTATAAGATACGATGCAGAAAAGAAAAATATGACGGTTCGTCCTGTGGCCATGCTGACCGGACAGGAGGGAACCACCACACAGACGGGCCTGTTTGTTGTACGCAGGGAGGATCCGGTACAAAGTATCAAAGACCTGCGGGAGCGAAAGATTCTGCTGGGACCGGAATATGCACAGGAAAAACACGCTGCCGCATTGGAGGCCCTAGGCAAGGAATGGATTTATATCTCCAGTAACGAACGAATCACAGCAGAAACCTGCCAAAGTGCAGCACTGCAAGTATTGGAAAACAAAGCTGATGTTACGATCCTCAGCAGTTATTGCCTGCCCTTGCTGGAAGGATGCGGCACAATCGATAAAGGTTCACTACGGGTGATTGGCCAAACCGAACCGGTTCCGTTCATCACTGTTTTCATGACCGAAGACCTTACCGGACTTTCTCCCGACAAGATCGTCGAGGCATTGGGAAAGGTAAAGGATGATCCTTCGCTGCTTACGAATCTGGAATCAAAAACAGGATTCGTCAGCTTGACGGATCCGGCCAGTTCGATTGTAACCGAATGGACGGACTGGCGCGGGCCTTACCGAGATGCCGTCAGTCCATATGTTCCGAGTGTATTGCCATCTGAGCCGCGGTACCGGTGGAGAGTGCCGCTGACGAATCTGGGTATGTCGGGTCTGGCAGCAACGGAAGAATATATGATCGTCGCCGACAAGGACAAGGAAGGAAAGCAGGATATATGGAGAGGTCTCCTGGCCGATTCCGGAGAAGAGGTCTGGAAGCTGATGTATCCTGCAGAGGGAGAGATGGATTACTCCAACAGCCCTCGAGCCAATCCGGTGATCAAAGACGACCTGACCTATCTGCTTGGGGCATTCGGGGATTTGTACTGCGTTCATCTTCGCAATGGCCGGGAGGTCTGGAAGCGGAATATCGTTAAAGATTTCAATGCGGAACTGCCAACCTGGGGAATATGTTCGACACCTCTGATTGTGGGAAACATGCTGATCGTCAATCCCGGCGCAGTTCCGCCGGAAAAACCAAGTACGGATAAGAAGCCGGATGATTATGCCGCGATAGTCGCATTGAATCGATTCACCGGGGAAACCATCTGGACTTCTCCGGGCAATCCATCAGCGTATGCTTCTTTCATTCTTGGCACATTTGGTGGTAAACGGCAAATTGTTGGCTGCGATTCGATCTCGCTTGGCGGCTGGGATCCGGAAACAGGGAAGCGATTGTGGCAGCTCACTCCTCCTGTCGAGGGTGATTTCAACGTGCCGACGCTGCTCAATGCCGGTGGGAAAATCATCGCCACCACCGAAGGCAACGGCACCCGTTTATACGACTTCAAAAAGGATGGAACAATCCTACCGAAACCGGTGGCCGTACACGAAGACCTGGCCCATGACACCATCACACCGGTGCTATATAAGAATCTGCTGTTCGGAGTCGGGGCCCAATCCTTATACTGTCTTGATCCGACAACGTTGAAAGAGCACTGGGTATGGGAGGATAAAGAGGCATTCAAGGATCATGTTTCGTTGATCGCAGGCAATGACCGTCTTCTCATTACGACCGTTGACGGAGAACTACTTTGTCTGGTTGCCGATTCGACTGAGCCAAAGCTGATTTCGCGGCTTCGCCTGTTCCCCCTGGAAGAAACCGAGGTCTTTTCCCATCCGGCTCTCATGCCCGGTCGGTTATATGTCCGCAACAGCACATCCATTACCTGCTTTGTTCTGGATGATGCACCGGCCGTCACACCAGGCACCCAACAGATGACTTTTTTCGACGGCCAGTCGCTGGGCTTTTGGACGGAGACGCCGTTTCTGGGACACAAGGAAGTCGCAGTCAAGGATGGGGCCATCGTTATGAACAGAGGTAATGATATGACCGGTATTACATGGACCGGGCCGCTGATCCGACAGAATTATGAAATTACCCTGCAGGGAATGCGCGTCGACGGAGAGGACTTTTTCTGCGGTCTGACGTTCCCGGTAGGCCGCTATCCGTGTACACTGGTCTGTGGGGGTTGGGGCGGGACACTCGTAGGATTGTCGAATATCGACTACTTCGATGCCGCCAATAACGAAACGGCGACGAGCTTCGACTTTAAAAAAGGCCAATGGTACGATATCCGCCTGCGGGTGACTCTGGACCGAATACAGGCATGGATCAACGATGAGCCCCTGGTGAACGTTCGTATCACTGGCCGGAATTTGGGCGTCCGGTTTGAGGTGGAAATGGCCAGGCCGCTGGGCATCTCAACCTGGCAGACGACCGGAGCCGTACGAAATATCCAGATCAAACGAATTATACCGCAAGAGGAACGAGACCCATGGGACGAACCGTATTAACGATATGCTTATTTTCCTTACTGGCAAATGATGCAAACGAACCAGTACTGAAATACCCTCCCACTTCGCACTATCAGCGCCAGACCATTGAGGGTTGGCAGGTTCTGGTCAATCGCAACCTGCTCGATAATCATCCGGATCTGGCTGACAAGGTTTTGCGACATTTGAAAAGCCATCTGTACCAGATCACCTATATGGTACCCGATGGCGCTGTCGCCAAGCTGCAAAAAGTCCCGATCTGGGTGGAGTACAAAAACCGTTCGGAGAAGCATCTGTGCATGTGTTACCACCCCAGTGCCGAATGGCTCAAGGAAAACGATTTTAATCCGGAAAAGGCTGGTTCAGTGGAATTGGCCGGGGCGGAAAATTTCCTCAAATGGACCAAAGACCAGCCCTGGATGGTCTTTCACGAACTGGCCCATGCCTACCATCACCAGGTACTTGGTTACGGACATCCGGAGGTTCGCAAGGCCTATAAGAAAGCCAAGGAAAGCGGTATATACGAAACGGTGCTGCATATTAACGGCACGAAGCAACGACATTACGCCATGAACAACGACCAGGAATATTTCGCCGAAACGGCCGAGGCCTTTTTCGGCACAAATGATTTTTATCCCTTCACCCGAGCCGAACTCAAACAACATGATCCCGATGCCTACGAACTGCACAAGAAGCTGTGGAAATAATCATAGTAATAGAAGAGGGATAGATATACATTGTCCCTCTGGATGGAACCATACAATTAACTAAATGATCTAAATATGATTATTTAAGAGCGTTTATTTGTCTTCAGTTTCTATTTTCAACGGGGTCGTCCATAGATAAACTGTGTGTTCGGTCTCATCATCGCTGGTAATAACATGGACCACCTTGTCCGGCGTAACACCTTTCATTGGAAAATCATGCGACACAATTCGCGAACCCGGTTTTAACTGTTTTAATTGCGGGATCAGCTTGACGTTAAGAGATGGCAACAGATAGAGCGTGACCACATCGACCCTGCTCAGATCGAGAGTGAATATGTCCTGCTGTTCGATCGTGACCAGATGGCCGACCTGATTCTTTTTAACATTCTCGTTTGATTCTTTGACTCGCTGAGGATCAATATCAAATCCAAACGCTTTACAGCCGAATTTCTTGGCGGCGGTAATCACAATGCGCCCATCCCCGCAACCCAGATCGTACACCAGATCACTTTGTTTAACCTGGGCCAGTTCCAGCATTTTGTCCACTACCTCCTGTGGTGTGGGCACAAAAATGACATCCGGTTCGCGGAATTCCTGCTGGGCTTGTTTGGCTTTCTGAGCGGCATCTTGTCCGGCCTTTTTCTGTTTTGGTGTTAATACAGGAGTGATTTTAACAGGAGGACGATAATCGGCTTTAGTCAGAGAGAGTCCATCCAGACGTGGATTCATTGCACTGACATCCACGCCAAAGGCCTCATAAATAGTCGGCGCTACATCCTGCCGCCTACCATCCCGACTTACCTTTTTGTCATTGGTAGCTAGAAATACATAGGGAGCAAAACTGTGCCCTTTCTTGTCCTCATTGAATCCGTGATCTGCAGTTATGTAGATTGTTGTCTTATCGGCCAGACCAAGATCCTTAAGCTTATCTATAATCCGGCCGGTCCAGAGGTCATTGGAGATCAGGGCATCATTGTATTCCCTGGAATTTTCTCCCTTCTGATGGCCGCTGTGATCTACTTCGGCAAAATGGACAAAGAAAAAGAACGGCTTGTTTTTGTACGTATCCAACAGTTCCAAAACTCGCTTGCCGACTGCCTCGTCCTTCATCAAGCCGTATTCCCAGACCTCCAGGGCTGCATACATATTGTAATAGGGTGAACCGGGAAAATCGACGTACTTGACTCCATCGACTGTAACAACCTTGCCAGCAGGCTTTTTTGTTGTGCCCGATTGAACAGCCTTCTTTTTGCTGTTTCGCTTTTCCCATTGGGCATAAGTTATCTTTTCCGGAGGCCGGATCTCGCCACAGTGAGCCCGCTTGCCGATCACAGCAACGGTCACGAAATCGTCCTTTCCAAATCGTTCTTCCAGTCGCTCAAAGAGGCTGTACCCCTTGGGAATCGGCTGGAATCGGGCATTACTAAACACTCCGGTTACTTGCGGGTAATACCCGGTCAGAATCTGCGACCAGCCTGCCTTGGTGTCGGTCTTGCCCTCGATATCGATATTGACCATGGTTCCCTGATCGATCAACCGCTGCAGATTGGGCAATTCCTTGCGAGCCAAGCATTGCTGGACATGTTCCCTTTGAGCCCCATCCCAGCCAATCAGAATGACATTTCTCGGAGCTTTGGATTGTTGAGCCAGCCCGATTCCGGACCACAGAATAACCAATGTCAGACATGTAAAAGCCGCTCTTTTAGACATGACATCTCCCCTTTCCTAAACAGGCACCTCTGGACTGCCACACACCAAACCTCTGGGCGCGTTTACGGCACACCTGATATAGATCAACGGCTCAAAAAAACTGGCTATTGCAGAATTCGGAAGGTGTTATTAATTATTTGTACTTGGCAGCAATCTCGTTGTAGGTTTTCTCCAGCTCATCATAAGCAGCCTGGGCGGCTTCCTGCACACCCTTCCATGCATCCGCGCCGGAGTCTTTGAGTTTGGTAAATTGTGCTTTGGCTTCAGTCAGCTTTACATCGAACTGCGCTTTCTGCTTCTCAAACTCAGCCATGGCTTGTTCGCCTTTTTCCTTGGCCTTGGCCTGCAAATCGGTCATCTGAGTCTGCAATTGATCGAGATTGGCTTGCATGGCCTTGACAACCTCGTCCTTCTTGGAATCAATAAGGGTCTTGGCAGCCGTCACGGCCTCTCCGACTTCTTTTTTGGCATTTTCCATTTCTGGCGAAGGAGTTGTAGGCTCGTTTTCCTTCTTGCCGCAACCGACAAACAATACAATCAGGGAAAGCATCAAACCCGCCTTGTAGAAGTGCGACTTCATGTCAATTCCTCCCATCTAAAAACATTATTTTCTTCCGGTTCCCGAGAACACTATTATCGTAGTCATTTCTAATGCGCATATCTATCATTTTTTGGACAGATCGTTGAGATCTTTCGTAAATACATATGACCATTGATTTAACACCATTTTTTCCCTATCATAGCGGATGGAATGAAACCGTTACGCGTGGCAACCCGAAGCAGTGATCTCGCTCTGGCACAGAGCGGTATGGTAATCGATGCGCTTCGAAATAGCCATCCCGATCTGGAAATTCAGATCGTTAAGGTCTTAACCAAAGGCGACCAGGACCGTACAACAGCTCTTTGGAAGATGGGGGGAATGGGCTTTTTTACCACACAAGTCGAGCAGGCATTGCTGGAAAGCCGGGCGGAAGTGGCAATTCACAGTTTCAAAGACATGCCAACCCAGGTTACCGAAGGATTGACCGTGGCGGCGATTTTTGAACGTCGCTGGCCTGAAGATGTGGTTGTAGCTTGTGGAACAATCCAGTCTCTGGACGATTTGCCCACCGGAGCCCGAATCGGCACATCGAGTCCACGCCGGATCGCCCTGCTGCGGACCTTGAAACCTGATTTAATCGTGGAAACACTTCGCGGCAATGTGCCCACACGCATGGCCAGGGTGAAAGAGGGCCTTCTGGATGGAGTAATTGTCGCCCGGGCCGGTCTTGAACGACTTGGAGTAGCCGATCGTATATCTCTTATCCTGAAGCCGACCATTTTCACACCTGCCCCGGCCCAAGGAGCATTGGCAATTCAGTGCAGAAGCGATGATGTCGAAACCAAAGAACTGTTACAATCCGCGAATCATAAACCAACCCGGCTGGCTGTTGATGTTGAACGTACTGTCCTTGCTGGGCTCCATCCCGGCTGCCACGCTCCGGTTGGGGTTTATGCGGAGCTAAAGTCCGAGAATACAATTCACCTCTCCGTTTTCCTGGCAGATATGGAAGGTAAGACCGTGATCCGTAAGGAAATGCAGGGACCGATCCAAAATGGACAAAGTATGGCACAGGAAATGGTACGACAGGTTCTCGACGATGGTGGTGACACGATTCTGCAGGGGATGGAGAACAAATGAGCAAAGGAAAGGTCTATCTGGTTGGCGCCGGGCCCGGCGATGAGACATTAATCACCCTGCGGGCAATTCAGGTACTGAAATTATCCGAATGCGTGATCTATGATGGTCTGGCCAACGAATCGCTGCTGAATTATGCACCACCCGAGGTCGAGAAAATCAGCGTTCGCAAGCGTACCGGGCCGCGGCCTTGGACCCAGCCCGAGATCGACACTTTGCTTCTGGAAAAGGCAAAAGAAGGTAAAATCGTAGTTCGCCTTAAAGGCGGAGATCCGGGATTATTCGGACGGGCGCCGGAAGAAGCGGCTCTGTGCACCCAAGAAGGAATTCCTTTTGAGATCGTACCGGGGATCACAGCGGGTTTGGCGGCAGCAGCTTATTCGGGAATCTTTCTAACTGACCGGGATCATGCCTCTCAAGTGGTTTTTGTAACGGGAAGAGAAGCCGCCACAAAGAGTGAAGAAGTGCTGGATTACCGTTTCCTGTCCGGATTTGACGGGACCATCGTGCTGTATATGGCGATGGGCAATCTGGATAAAATAACGTCTCAACTGATCGAAGGAGGCAAGAATCCGGCCACACCCGTCGCGATTGTTCAAAACGCTACGACTACAAAACAAAGACTGCTGAAATCACAACTGGATCGTGTGGCAAAGGAGTGCCAGGAAAAGGGACTCGGTGCCCCCTCCATCGTGATCATCGGTCCAACGGCCGTTGGGAATGATCAATATAACTGGTTTATGAATCGGCCCCTTTTCGGAAAACGAATCCTGATAACACGGGATCCGGTGGGAAACGATGTTTTTGCCGCTATGCTCGCTGCAGTCGGAGCGGTTCCGATTCGTTTTGACGCCATCCGCATCATCGATCAAAGTGAAAGCTTGGAAAGTAAGGAAGCTATTTTACACCTTTCCGAATACGATTGGGTCATATTCACCAGCGCCAACGGGGTACGACATGCCTTCAAGGCCCTGCACAGCACCGGGAAGGATGCCCGGGCCTTCGGCACAGCTAAAGTCGCCTGCATCGGAAAGCAGACCGCCGATATCCTGGAACCGTTCGGTATCCGCGCTGATTTTGTGCCCACAAAATATACCAGCGAAATAATGGCCAAAGAGCTTGCCGAAACCGAATCACTCACAGGCAAATGCATCCTCCTGCTTCGGTCGGGTATCGCGCCGAAGGACCTAGTCGAAGCATTCACGTCTGCCGGAGCCAAGGTGGATGATATCGCTGTGTACACGGTAAAACCAAATACGGAAAAAAATGAAGCAATATTAGAACAAATAAAAGCAGGTGAGATTGACTGGGTAACTTTCACCAGTTCCTCTACGGTGCGATCTTTCTTCGATCAGATACCAATCCAACTGGCCCGTTCCACGGGAGTCAAGATCGGCTCTATCGGCCCGGTAGCTACGCAGCAAGTAAAGGACCTCGGGCTCGAACCGACTGTTGAAGCGGACGTACATACCGTCGACGGACTGCTGGCGGCAATCGAAAAATACGAAGAAAATCACAAGGAATCGGCCGTTTAAAGGGAAGATAACCACTTTTTGAATTTTAAGGAAAGCTAATGGGATTTCCGATAACACGCTTGAGACGATTGCGAACAAACCCTGCCTTGCGACGACTGGTCGGCGAGACCGATCTTTGTCCGGCTGATTTTGTCTATCCTCTGTTCGCCTGCCCGGGCAAGAACATTCGTGAACCGATTGAATCGATGACCGGCTGTTACCACCTCTCTCCGGAAGGGATTGTCGCGGAAGCCGCCGACGCTGCGGCTCTGGGGATTCCTGCGGTGTTATTGTTTGGATTGCCCGAAAGCAAGGATGCCATCGGTTCACAGGCCTGGGCTCCGGATAGTGCTGTCTGCCAATCGATCCGGCGTATCAAAGAACTCGTTCCACAGATGCTGGTGATCACCGATGTATGCCTTTGTGCCTATACGGATCACGGCCACTGCGGTGTCATAAAAGAAGGACGTATCGATAATGACAGTACGCTGGAACTACTGGGCAGGATGGCCGTTGCTCATGCCCATGCAGGAGCTGATATCGTCGCTCCGTCGGATATGATGGATGGGCGGGTTGGTGCGATCCGCAAAGCCCTGGATACGGAAGGATTTACTGAAACGGCTATCATGTCCTATGCCGCCAAGTATGCTTCAGCGTTCTATGGTCCATTTCGCGATGCAGCCCATAGCGCACCTGAATTTGGTGATCGAAAGACATATCAGATGGATCCTGTCAATGCAAGACAGGCCATGCGGGAAATCGAATTAGATATCGAAGAGGGTGCCGATATCATCATGGTCAAGCCCGCCCTGGCTTATCTGGACGTGATTCATCGTGCTCGTCAGCGTTTTGATCTTCCTCTGGCCGCCTATAACGTCAGCGGTGAATACATGATGCTGCAGGCATCGGCACAGGCGGGATTGATCAATGGAGACGATTGCATGATGGAAGTCCTGACAGCGATCAAACGGGCCGGCGCCGATATTATTATTACCTACCATGCCAAAAAAGCCGCTCAATTATTACGATCATGAAACAGAAACATCCACATTCTTCCAAAACCGATACAGATGTGATTCGCCCGCGAATTATCGCGTTTGAGATCACTCAGCGATGTCCGCTTCGATGCCGGCATTGTCGCGCTGCGGCTCATCAGGGAGGAACCGATTCGCTTTCCACCGAACAATGCAAACGGATCCTGGACGGTATTGTCGATTTCAATAAATGCGTAATCATTCTAACCGGCGGCGAACCGATGGAGCGTGGAGATATCTTCGAACTGATCGGATATGGTAAAAACCTCGGCTTGCGAATGGTGATGGCCACCTGCGGTTTCCATATCAACGACCAGAGCATTCAACAACTAAAAGAGGCCGGCATTTTAGCGTTTTCCTTCTCTCTGGATGGCGCTACGCCGAAAACACACGACGCCTTCCGAGGCATCGAAGGAGCATTCGAATCCGTGCTGCAGACGGTGGAAAAAGCCAAACAGGCCGGCGTTCGTTTTCAGATCAACACAACCATTACCAGGCACAACCTGCATGAGGTGCCGGCGATCGCCGATCTGGCTGTTCAACTCGGCGCTTATTGTTTTAACCCTTTCATCCTTGTTCCGGTCGGACGGGCGGATGAGTTACGCGATCTGATTCTGGAGCCGGATCAGTATGAACAATTACTCAAGGACATGGCTGCATTGAAACAAAATACTCCTATCGAAGTCCGACTGACGTGCGGGCCTCAGTTTGCGCGCGTGGCCCGACAGGAAAAAATCGACGGTGCCGACCGGATCACCGGCTGCCTGGCCGCGACCGGCTTTGCCTTTATCAGTCATACCGGAGAAGTGCATACTTGCGGCTTTCTGGACATTTCCGCCGGCAGCCTTATCGACAACGGTTATGACTTCGCCGACATCTGGCTTCATTCCGAATATCTCAACAGCCTCCGCGACCACAGCCGCTACCAGGGGGCTTGCGGTTCCTGCGGCTACCTGCCGTACTGCCGCGGCTGCCGGGCACGGGCCTATACCATGCTGGGCGATTATCTGCAACAGGATCCCATTTGCAAGCTGGCTCGACCGATGAAGGGAGCCCGGAAATGAATCTTCCCTTATCCGATTTCGAAAAGATACTGCTAACCATGCTGCAAGACCCGCTTCCGATCTGTCGGCATCCGTTCGCCGAGGTGGGTATCCGGCTCGATGTGGACGAACTGACCATTATCGAGACGATACAGGATTTGAAGAAGCGTGGATTGATTCGCAGGTTTCGCAGCCAGCTCAACTACCGCACTCTCGGGCGGACGGCTGTTTTGGTCGCTGTATCTGTTCCGGAAGACAAGCTCCTGGAAATCGTGGAACGAATTAACGCCGAACCCGGTGTGTCCCACAATTATCTTCGCGATCATGAATATAACGTATGGTTTACGTTGCAGGGATGGAACGATGAGGAGATTGAGAAGAAGCTGACCGAGTTAGATCGTCGATGCGGAGTGAATTTTCACCCCATGCCCGCGACAAAGCTGTTCAAGCTGGATGTGCGGTTTCGTCTGACCGGAAAGGCCCCAATTGCCGCCTCGATCCCGACCGATTCCCTGACACCCGGAGATATTGAATTGTCTCTCTTGGAAAAAAAGATTCTGCCCCGACTTCAGGATGAATTTCCGATCGTATCGGAGCCATTTGATGAGATCGCGGGGAAAGACTTGTCCGTCGTCGAGGTCATTGAAACCATTCATGCGTTGACGGAAAAAGGCGTGCTGCGACGTATTGCCGCGGTGCTGAATTATCATAAGCTGGGTTACACCGCCAATCTTATATTCTGCGCCAAAGTCGACTCGCAACGCGTCGATTCGGTCGGCCAGGCCCTGGCGGCGGTCCCGCAGGTCAGCCACTGTTATGAACGAAAGACGTTTCCCGGCTTCGAATACAATCTCTTCGGCATGATGCATGCCCGAAGTCAGGGCGAGATCCGCAATGCCGTACAGCGATTTACCACAACCCACGGCATTGCCGAATACGCTCTGTTGGGAACGAGACAGGAACTTAAAAAACAGCCGGTCCGGATCATCACCGAGCCTTAAAACAGAGATATAAGGTTATGACTGCTCTTGCTTCTGGGCTTCCTCTTCGATCCCAAGGGACCAGCCGCCACCCAGGGCTTTATACAGCATAATCAGATCCTGTAAGACCAATCCCCGGCTTTCGACAAACCGATCCTGCTGGAGGGATAAAGCCCGCTGCATGTCCAGCACATTTTGAAAGTCCGTCAAACCACTGCGATACAGCGTATTGACCAGTTGAACCGATTTCCCGGCGGCATCCACGCTGCGCTGCAGGGCGTCTTTTCTTTGGCATTCACGAACATAAGCGACGATAGCATCCTCTACTTCCTCGACGGCCAGCAGTACGGTTTGTTCGTATTGAAGCAACGACTGTTCAGTAAGCGTCTCTTCGACCTGGACACCACTGCGAATACGATTGCCGTCAAAAAGATTCCATCGAAACGCCGGTCCAAATCCATATGTCCGGCTGGCACGATCTCCCACATCCGAAAGCTCGGTTGCTTCCAGTGCAAAGGTGCCCGACAGGGAAAAGGCCGGATATAATCCTGCCGTAGCGACACCAATTCTGGCGGTTTGCGCTGCCAGCAGACGCTCGGCTCGGCGAATATCGGGTCGCTGGCGAAGCAATTCGGCCGGCAGACCCATCACAACCTGTCGGGGAACGGATGGAATCGAGCCCTTGGCAACCAGCTCTTCTTCAAGCGAACCGGCATGGCGGCCAAGCAATACCGCCAGTCGGTTGAGGGAAAAGGCCAAGGCCGTCTCCAACGCAGGCAAAGTGGATTCGGTATTGGACAGATTCAGCTCAGCCTGGGCAACATCCAGTTCGGGCGCCAGTTCGGCTTGGAAACGGTTTCGAGTCAATTCCAGCGTTTGCTTCTGTAATTCGATATTTTGAAGTGCATAGTCAATTCGTCCCTGCAAGGCGCGAATCTGCACATAGGAGACAGCCACTTCGGCATACAATGTTACCAGTGTATCCCGATAGTCTTCAATTGTCGCCTCCAGCGAAGCGTCCGCCGATTCGACAGAACGGGCGATTCGACCGAACAGATCGATCTCCCAGCTTGCATCCAGACCAATCGAATGCAGATTCGTCTGGTCGGGCTCACCCAGCAAGGGTGATAAAAGTCCATTTCCACTGGCGCGATCCCTGGAATAATAGCCGGTCCCGTCCACCTGCGGCCAGGACTGGCCGGACACAACCGACCTCTGAGCCCGTGCCTGGCGAATACGCGAAACGGCTGTCTTAAGGTCCAGATTGCCTTCCGTCGCCCGCCCAATCAGATCATCCAGAACAGGATCCTGCAACATTTTCCACCAGGTTGTCAGATCGGCCTGTCCTTCCGACAGTCCCTGCGTCAGTTTCATGTGCCAGGCATCGGGAATTGTCGACTTGGGAACCGTATAATCCGGACCTACCCGGCAGCCCGAACAAAACAGAATCGAAAAACCACCCAGCAGTACGGTTAAAATCCATTGCTTCGGCCCTGTTGTCATTTGTTGCGATCTCTTGTTTAAACACGTTCCCATTCAAGCTCCCTTTCTACTTGCCTGTTGATTTATAAAGATAATAGTATATAAAAAAGTTCGACTGGTTCCAACAAGAAAGGATACGATGATGGAGTGTATTACAGAGCGGTTTGAGACACCCAACGGGCCGGTGGAAGGAATTATAGTCAAATGGTCCGGATTCAGCCTTTTATTGGTCACGGGAAACAAAGGTTTTCTGGCCTGTCCGGCGATTGACATACAAGCCTGTCAGAGATACGGTAAAGCGACGGCCATCGTGGAAAGCTCGGCTGATAATCCCATCGGGACGCTGCAGCGTTTCTGTGACCGAAAAGTCACCAAAGCTAACGATCTGGCTCGAAAACTCGGTATTACCGAAGGTATGATTGCCCGTGATGCCTATGTGTTTATTGCATAGTATCTTGTGATGCTTAAAGCTTAAATAAACTTCTTTATAATAACCCCCACCATAAAAAAACACCTCGCCAAAAAAACGACGAGGTGTCAGAAATCACTATTGGTGTTGATTCGTTTTTATCTCCATCCCGCAGGAAGATATCCTCTAATCATCCATTCCAAATCCACATTCCCCTCCTGACCTGACGATGCACTCGCATAACCTCCTCCCGGCATGGCATTACCTGTTATAAGAGACACCGTTCTCTCATCTTTCCAATTATGTTTTTCGGCATGTCCGTCGGCAAAAGCCAATGTGCTCCGTTCATTATGATAAGCCGCGGGCCAGTCCCACCAAGTCCAGTAGGAACTAGCCATTAAAACAAATCCACCTGCATAATAAAGCTGGCCATGTTGTACATAATCTTCTTCTACAAAAACGTATTTCTCACCAGGGGTCACAACTTCGTTGAACTTAGTCACACAGTAAAGCTGTCCCGCCACTCCATTAGATTTGGTTACAGAACGATATCCGGTAATCGGACCATATAGTCCCTGACGCGAAGAAAAGTCTTCACTGTTCATCAGGCCAGCACCGGCATAACTGATGTAAGCGGCATGCATTGCGTCCTCAGTTTTCCAGTACTTGTCCATCGGGCAATGATAAATCTTCACGTTCTCTGTATAAGGAAACAGCTTTCCGGCCTCAATCCCGTTCAAACGATACTCATGACAAAGTTCTGCGTCTACCGGCACACTATCAACTTCCGGATTATCGGTGTTATTATACAAGGGTCGTTCGACCCAGCGATAGGGTGTATTACGACCGGTGTCATTCATATTTGTAGTATAATAATTAGATGCACCGACAAGCCATGCATCATAGGTTTCCTGGTACAGGTACCAACATTTTGCAAGACCATTTTGGTTGTGAAGGCATACGGCACCGGTTGCTTGCTCCTTGGCATATTGCAACGCCGGCACAAGCACCGCCAATAGAATTCCGATAATCGCGATAACGACCAGTAGTTCGATGAGGGTAAACGCATTTCGTTTCATGGCAATTCCTTTACAACAAACAACCCAGTATCCCATTAATATCTACTCCCCACTTCTCCGGATTATATGTACAGTTACTTTTTAAGAACACACTCTCCGCAGTGTATTCATTATAGCGGAAGGCGTTGCTTTTTCAAACATGTTTTTGCGTCATTTTATCTCTCATTTACGACTTCCATCCTCTCTATATCCTCTCCGGCGCCCATGCTATATCTTCCCGCAACCATCCTTCTAACGTGCAGGATTCCGTTTTTCGTATACGATAGTCTTAATAAAATGGAAAAAGATCGCTATTTAAAAAATCTTAACACAAGAAGAATTTCTTTCATTTCCGTCATCGACAGGATTGCGGGCATTCGTGATCTATTTTTTTCCTGCATGTAACATAAACCGCCTGGGTAGCCAGGAGATTGGGTAAAACTCGCACTGGCCTGCTTCGACGCTTTCCCAGTGGAATTTTTTTCTCGATCCTATATCCTAATTGGTGACAGAACTCATCGAAATCCTGAAGCGAGAGAAAGTGGATATTGGGGGAATTATGCCAGCCGAATGGGAGCTGCCCCGTTACAGGGGCCCTGCCGCCCAGTAGTAACTGCAGCCGACACATCCAGTGGGCGAAGTTGGGAAAGCTGACGATGACCTTTTTTGCAACCCGATGCATCTCCCGGAATACCAAAGCAGGGTCTTTAACTGTCTGAACGGTCTGGGAAAGTATGGCATAATCAAAGCACTGTTGGCAATAGGTTCCCAGGCCCCGCTCAATATCCCTGTGAATTACGGGAAGCCCCCTGCCGATGCAGTGCACGACCATATCCTGATCCAGCTCGATCCCCTCGGCCTGGATTTGTTTGTCCCGGATGAGGCGCACCAGCAGTTCGCCGTCTCCACAGCCGACATCCAGCACCTTGCTTTCCGGTTCGATCAATGACTCGATCAATTCATAATCGACACGAATCCGTCTGGCGTCATTGTGGTCTTTATATCGGGGTGAGGGACCTTTGGCGGAACGATCCAAAACGCCGCGGATGTCGTTCCACGTACTATCCAGGAAACCCGATAGAATGCTCCCCAGTGTCTCCGGCTCCAGCAGAAATGCGTCGTGGCCATAGGGAGAGTCGATATTGCAGTAGCTGACCTGCCGACACAGCGACGTCAGGGCATCGCAGATTTCTTCCGATTGTTTGGGAGTAAATAACCAGTCACTGCTGAAGCTGACAACCAGAAAACCGCACTTGGTGTTACGGAATGCCGATGGTAAATCCCCGTGTTCCTTGGCCAGATCGAAATAGTCCATCGCCTTGGTGATATATAGATAGCTGTTGGCGTCAAACCGCTCCACAAAGGTCTGGCCCTGGTAATCGAGATAAGTTTCGACGGCAAACTCGGAATTGAAATCGTAGCGGTAATCCTGGGCCTGGCGGAGCTGGCGTCCGAATTTTTCATGCATCCCCGCCTCGGATAGGTAGGTAATGTGTCCCACCATCCGGGCGATGGACAGACCATGGGCGGGGGTGTCCTTGTCATGATATTGTCCATTGGCAAAGCACCCATCGGCTAGAATGGCGTTACGGCCGACGGCATCGAAAGCGATGGCCTGCGCTCCAAGGCGAGTCGTCGTCGCAATGGCCGCGACATTCTGAACCATATCGGGGTAGGCAATGGCCCATTGCAGGACCTGCATTCCGCCCATTGAACCTCCCACAACACACAGGATTCTATCAATGCCCAGCTTGTCGAGCAGGCGTTTCTGGACGTTAACCATGTCGGCAATCGTGATGATCGGAAATTCCAGGCCGTACGGCTTTTCCGTAGAAGGATTGACGGTCGACGGGCCCGTCGTGCCGCAGCAGCCGCCCAATACATTCGAGCAAACAACGAAATACTTGTTTGTATCAATACCTTTGCCCGGTCCGATCATTTCATCCCACCAGCCGGGCTTGCGGTCATCCGGACCATTGTAGCCGGCAACATGTGCATTGCCGCTGAGGGCATGGCAGATCAGAACGACATTGTCACGAGCCTCATTTAATGTTCCATAGGTTTCGTAAGCGACATCGATGGGGCCTAGAGTCTTGCCACTGGTCAGTGTCAGGGGTGCATCGGCATCGACAACTCGCACAATCTGAGTTTCGACAATCCCAACCGAATTATCCTGCCGTATTTTCATTGCGGCTTACTATATCGACGAGCTATGGATTGGCCAAGCATGATCCGACATTTTTCATCGATCTGGATTTTCTTGCGTCAATTCGACAGCACTGCAAAGGATATTGAAGTTACCGACAAAGATTTGGCTACGAATGGTTTCGTTTCTGATCCATCGCCCCTGCTCATCCAGCGCTCCGATCACCTGACGGATACGATCCGGATCGGAAGAAGGGGATTGTGCCTGTTTCTGCCTCCATGCCTTGGGGCCGATTTCTTTGGCGCGTTGGTAATATGAGATGCTGGACCCGATTCCATACTCACCCTGCCAGCCGTAACTGGTCCTCTCTTTTTTGCTGATCTTGTCATAATCATAAAAGACCTTGCCTCCTTCCTCGCGATCCCCATAGATTGGTCGATTGGTACCCTCTTCATAGAGACGCGCCCAGCGGTTCGGTCCGATGTTAGAACGATTCAGCCATTCGATTGCTGAGGGAATTGGAGACAGATATTTTTTATCTTCCGTGTACAAGTACAGATCGCTCAGGGTGCGGATATTGTTGGCCGTCACATGAGAACAGATCCCCGCCGGTTCGAAACGCCGGGCCCAGGCGGGTTTCATATCGTGACTGTACTGCTGGGCCCAACCGGATTGGGGAGCATCGCCTTGTGATATGATGATGAAATCGCCCCCTTTACACGCGCTTCGCAGATAGGCCTCTCTGCCATAAATCTTGTGAGCCTTGAGCATAAGGCCGATGCAATCGTTAATTGCCCGATCGTTGAAAGTATAATAATCATGATACCCCCCACGAAGAGGATACCACTGCGGCCAGGCCCCATTGGGAAACTGGCTTTGCAGCATAAACTGTAAACCCAACTCAATACCTTCGTTCAGCCATGGTTCATCAAGCACTTCATCAGCATCAATCAGAAACGATAACGCTCCTTGGGTAATGTTGTCGTCAAATGTACAATGCCCTTTCCGGCGGACCGGCATGTCGGCATTCTTAGTCAGATGGGAGACATCCACCCGATGGTCCCACCCGCCGATTGTACGCTGGCCCCAGATCAGAGCCTTGGCCACTTCACGGGTGGCATCCAGGTAATACGTATCCCCTGTGGCTTTATAAGCACGCAGCCAGCATTGCCCCACGGACGGCGTACCGGGCGGCTGGATCCAGATTTCCGTCTCTTTGGCTTTTTCATATGTCGATTCGCCAAATCGCTGCTTTAGATCGAGTGAGTAAATGCCGCAATATCCGCCATGGGTTGAAATGGACCGCATGAATTCAGCTGATTTTTTCATCGCCGACAAAACCTGTGTATCC
Source organism: Sedimentisphaerales bacterium (assembly GCA_016926155.1). GTDB lineage: Bacteria > Planctomycetota > Phycisphaerae > Sedimentisphaerales > Anaerohalosphaeraceae > JAFGGE01. The sequence goes on along the minus strand of JAFGPC010000056.1, from coordinate 26,575 downwards.
AATTCATTCGCTCTTATCGAACCAGAGAAAAACATCGTAATCATGAGGATCGTCAGATATCTCATGGAGTTACTCCTGTTATGGAAATTCATTATAAATGGTAATAATCTCAATTTCTCTGCAAGCCGATTTTGTCAAATGGAATGGGTTCAAAAGAAGACATCTCATTGAAAGCAGATGAATCCTGTTTCAGCCGCAAATCCATTTTTGCTTCGTTCACAAATCCGGGATCCTGATCGGTGGAAAAATTATCCGCAAACTTCACCAGATTGCAATATCCGTCCGGCGTATTAAGTAGGTTGGTGCGGACGGCAAGATTACGACCGACAACATTGCCGCGAGGTTCCGCAGGTGCTTCCTCAAGGATCGTCGCCAGTTTCGGATATCGCGTACTGTAGGGAGGCTGGTCATGTTTGACGGCCTTGAGTTTTTCATACATACGCCAGCCGCCGCCGGTGGAGATATGCTGCTTTGCCCACCGCACACCGCGTGCATCCATCAGCACTCCATGTTTACAGTCGATGAATACATTATTGGTGATGACGTTGTCTCTGCCGCCGCCGATATTTATCGCGCACAGGGAACCCGCCTTGTAAAAGACATTTCCGTGAATCGTAAATCCGCTGGCGGCATCATCCAGATAGACCACGCGGCTGCCGTGACGATACTGCTCGGCGACACTGTGGATATGATGGAAGAAGTTGTAGCGGATTACCGTACCACGATCCACCCAACTCCTGCCGCTGTAAAACGCCCCGACATCGTCACTTTCGGTACAGACATCATGGATGTCATTAAATTCGATTATATGATCATTACCGCCGAGCTGAATCGCATTATGCGGACCGTCGTGAATCAGGTTATGAGAAACTCGCTGCCCGACGCCTCCTACTCCGACAGCCGGTCGATAGGTCATACACCAGCGACTGTAATGATGGATGTGGTTGTTCTCGGCATAGTTGCCCGCCGGAATTAGATTAGCAGTATCTCCCCCACTGAGCCGGATTCCTCCGTCGCCGGTCTCATAGATATCACAGCCTGAGACACCGTTGTTGCGACCGCCGGAAATACTGACTCCCACATTCCCGATGTTGCGAATTGTACAGTTCTCTATACGGACATCCTGACAATTTTTTACGCTTATTGCTGTACCTCGCGTGCATTCAATCGTGAAGCCCTGGACCGTAATATCAGAACAGTTCTCTATGGCGAAAACGGAATCGACTATCGAGACAAAGACCCGATTGCGAGAAATAGGCGCCGGCGGCCAGAAGTAGAGAATCCCTGTCTTCCGGTCCAGATACCACTCGCCGGGCTTGTCCAGCTCCTCCAGGACATTCAGGAAGTAAAAACGATGGTCCGGAGTATACCCGTATACGCCATGCGGCGAGACTGTTTCGATTGTCTTCGTCGCCGTATCGATGGATTTAATGCGCTCATAGGAGTCGGCCCAATCCTGTGTCCAGAAGCCGTGTACCCAGATATCCTCCGCATGGACCCAGTCATCCGGTCGATTTTCTTTATAGGTGAATTTGCCCCCACTCGGGCCCGCAGGAACCTGATCAATCTTGACCCACCCTTTATTGGGCCACTGGGCCAGCGTCATGGGCCTGTCCTGGAAGAACACCTCCAGGGCCGCCGGATGGGTTGGTCGGCCGAATCCGCGACTCTTGATCTCGCCGAAATCGGTGATTCCCTGTGCTTTCAAATCGGACTGCAGAACATTCTTCCGGGCTTCCTGATTAAGCCGTTTCAGGATACCTGAATCTCTGACCAGCGTAAAACCTTTCACTTCTCTGCCGGCGATCAATCGCACTGGTTCATTGTTCCAGGAATGAATGAGAATCTTCGAAGCAGTATCCTGCGAAGTCAGAACAAGCGGTTCGGTTAGAAAATAATCCCCATCCCGCACAGAAATGACAACATCTTTCATTTCCTGTTTCCGGATTTTGTCGCGTGCGGCCGTTAGTGTCGCCAGAGGTCCGTCTGTTCGCATGGCATTGGGATTGGGCAGACTGCCCGACCATGTATCGTTGCCATTCGTGGCAATATAGAGTATGGAAGGCTCACCTTGGGAGGTTCCCCATACACCGAACAAAACAAAGAAGAACAGACTTAAGCAGACCGATTTCATACAACCTCCATACAATGATTTCGAATTTATACTGATTTCTTTCAAAACAACTTCGTAATCAGTATACCCTGCCCGGCCAAAAGTCGCAAGCCGGACCAAAACAGGGCATTCTGTACACTGGCTATAAGGAGCCGCAGAATAGGAAATATCTTGCTCCAGGAGCAGTTTTACCGATACGATAAAGGGTGACAAAGGAAGCCTGGGGATAAACGACGGTCACCGGTATGGTGAAGAAAGGAGATGGTTGTCATGTTTGGAAGAATTTCGAACACATGGAGTCTTATGGGGCAATCCTGGCAGATTCTCAAGCAGGACAAGGAGATGCTGATCTTCCCTCTCATTTCGGGAATTTGCTGCATTCTCGTAACGGCCAGCTTTGTTATTCCCATGATTGCCAACGATAGCTGGATGCCTCCGGATGTCGATACTCCGGACGGCCAGGTACGTGAAGGAACCACGAAAGAGCAGGTCCTGTATTACAGCAAGCTGTTCGCCTTTTACTGCTGTACGTACCTGGTCATGATCTTCTTCAATTCGGCGATCATAGGCTGTGCCGCCATGCGGATGAACGGGCAGAATCCGACGGTCGCAGACGGCTTTCGAATCGCCGGGGCCCGATTCCCCTCCATTGTTGGCTGGGCGCTGATCGCCGCAACAGTGGGATTGATCCTTCGCATCATCGAAGACAAAAACGAAAAGATCGGCCGATTTGTTGCCGGATTACTCGGAATGGCATGGTCACTGATCAGCTTTCTCGTTCTTCCGGTACTCGTCATCGAAAATGAAACTCCCATTTCCGCCTTAAAGAAATCCACCGTAATGCTCAAACGGACCTGGGGAGAGCAGGTCATCGGCGGCTTCAGCTTTGGGATGATTTTCTTCCTGCTGTTCCTCCCTGCTCTCCTGATCGTTGGCCTGGGAGCCATCTCACAAAGCACCACCATCCTGATTGCCTGCATTGTGATCGCCGTTTTATATGTCATTATTCTGTCGCTGATTCAATCCACCTTGCAGGTAGTGTTCCAGACAGCCCTGTATTTTTACGCCAAAAACGGCACGGCCCCGCTCGGATTCGATAACGAGGTTTTTCAGGAGGCGTTTCATCAGAGATAAATCCTTTTTCTGTGTGCGGGACTTAATAAAATGCCGACATGAGTAGATGCGCGGCTATAGCAGCGTTGTTGATTATCGGGCCTGTTTGCCTGCGACTGAAAAAGGGATTCGTATACGAAACATGAAGCGAGCGTTTGATATTGTGCTGAGCCTGATTGCCATTATCGTGCTGGGTCCGTTGATGCTGACGATTGCCGTATTCATCAAGGCCTGTGATCATGGACCGGCCCTGTTCCGGCAAGAGCGAGCCGGCATGAATGGACAGCCGTTTGATCTGCTGAAGTTTCGAACAATGAAGACAGACGCCGACCCGTTCGGTAAAAGCCCTGAATCGGGTGATGATCCCCGGCTGAACAGAGGCGGAAAATTTTTACGGGAATATTCGCTGGATGAACTTCCTCAACTGTTCAATGTGCTCAAGGGCCAGATGTCGCTGGTGGGACCACGACCGCTTTATTTGTCTCAGGTCGCGCAGATGAACGAAGAACACAGAAAACGATTGCTTGTCCGGCCCGGGATTACCGGCATGTCACAGGTCATGCATCGCAATGATCTGATGAGTCAGGAAAGCCTGGACCTGGAGGCCAAGTATGCCCGGAATGCCGGACTGTGGACGGATCTGAAGATTATTCTTAAAACAATCGGCTCTGTACTGGGCCGTAAAGATGTATATGAACAATAGCCGCTCCTGCCGACGGCTTGGTTGGTTTAAAACAGACAAGCAAGGTTGAGGTAAGGCGAAAAACGATGAAGATTCTGGTAGTAGCGCCGCATCCCGATGACGAAGTCCTGGGCGTTGGTGGCACAATGACACGGTTTGCAACGGAAGGACATGAGGTCACTGTGGCGATTGTCACCAAGGGCTGGTCGCCGCTGTTTCCGGATGCCCAGGTCGAACAGGTTCGCGCAGAAGCACACATGGCATCCAAAAAACTGGGCGTAAAACAACTGCAATTCATGGACCTCCCGACGGCCAAGCTGAACACCCTGCCAAGCTATGAAATCAACCAGGCCTTCGAAGCGATGATGGACGAAGAACGTCCGGAGATGGTCTTTCTGCCATTCCCCGGAGACCTGCAGGATGATCATCTTCAGGTGTTCGAGGCGGGGCTGGTGGCCCTTCGCCCGGCCAGAAGTCGAGAATACGTCAAACAGATCCTCTGTTACGAAACACCTTCGGAAACCGCCGCCGCCGGGCAGATCCATCGGGGCGGCTTCGAGCCCAATGTGTGGATCGACATCTCCGCCCATCTGAACGACAAGCTCGAGGCGATGCGGGCCTATCCCTCGCAATTGCAGCCTTTTCCCAATCCCCGCTCGCCCGAGGCGGTCGCCCACCTGGCCCAGTGGCGCGGCAGCACCGTCGGCATCCCCGCCGCTGAATGCTTTATCCTCATCCGCCAGTATCTCTGATGATAGGATTTCAAAACTGTTTAATTTCCCATTTAGAGTCTTTAGAAATGGATAAAATACCGGCACATAGGCTAGAGACTATAAGACTTTTAGAGAAGTACCAAAGAGGGGAAGTCAAGCCTCGTCAACTTCTCGGCAAGTTCCCCCAGTATGAGGATGACGAACTGATGGCGGCCGTCATCAATCTGTTCTGTGAACCACTCAGTGACAGCACTAAGACAGGTTCATGGGATCCAGTAATCGCAACAGCCATAATGGCGATTGAACAGGGATGGTCCGAAGAACAAATGCATGACCACCTTGAATGAGACATGAAGAATAAGGATAAAACACTTCTACCCTATATCAATCCTTGTTGAGAACACTCTTGCTGCGGAGGATATGGTGATAATGCTGGGCGAAGCGGTGGGCCTCATCGCGGACGTATTGCAGCAGCTTCCGGACGGGGGAATTGGCCGGCAGGCGGATCGGCTCATCCCGCCCGTGGAGATAAATCAATTCCTCCTTTTTGGCGATCGAGGCCAGACGCGGCAGCGGAGCATTCATCCGCGCAAACGCCTCTTCGGCGGCATGCAATTGGCCGATACCACCGTCGATCAGCACCAGATCGGGCCATAACTCCTCCCCTTTCATCGCCCGCGTGTATCGCCGGGTAATAATTTCCTGGATGCCGGCGTAATCGTCCACCCCGGTTACGGTCCGGATCTTATAGCGCCGATAGCCGTTCTTGAACGGCTTGCCGTCGATAAATTGCACCAGCGAACCGACCGTCTCGGCACCGGAGATATGGGCGATATCAAAACCTTCGATCACACGAACAGGCTGATCGGCTTCCATGAGTTTCTGCAATTGAATCATCGCCTCCGTCGGATCGCCGGCAAATACCTCCGGCTGGACATTGCCCTCGACCGTACCCCGATCATCGAGCCGTTCGATCAACCGGATTCGATCCCGAACCATCGCGGCGGCTTCATAATCCCTGTTTTCGGCGGCCTCTTCCATCTGCTTTTTCAACTGTCGCAGGATGGTAGATCGCTTGGACTGCAGAAACCGGATCAGGTCTTTGATGATCTGCCGGTAGGAAGCCCTGTCGATCCGATCCCCGCACGGTGCTGTGCACTGCTTGATATTATGCAGCAGGCAGGGCCGAAAGAATCGTCGCTTAGGATCATCCTCCCGAATGTCCAGCTTGCAGGTGCGAAATTTGTAGATCTTCTGAAGAACGACCAGGACTGCCCGCAGATCATTGACGCCGGTAAACGGCCCGAACAGCCGGCTGCGGGCGCTTTTCGGATTGCGGGTGATATACACGCCCGGAAACGGATCGCGTGTCGTAATCTCCAGATAGGGAAAGGTTTTGTCGTCCACGAGGTCGGTGTTATAGGGCGGGCGGATGTCTTTGACAAGGCGGGCTTCCTGCAGGATCGCATCGACCTCGTTGGGAAGTTCCAGGTAGTCAACCGTCTTCACTTTGGAAACCATTTCAACGATCTTGGGCCCGCGGCTGGCGTGCAGATCGCTGCCTGGCTGGAAATAGCTGGCCACCCGGCTGCGCAGGTTCTTGGCCTTGCCGATATATAACACCAGGTCGCCTTCGGCCTTCATGAAATACAAACCCGGTGTCGTCGGAAAAGTTCTGATCTTGTCGCGGAGCTCCGCAAGCCGATTTGCATCGTCTTTTTTCGTTATATCCCCCATTGTGTCACCGAACGCCTATCCATTCCCTTATCAACTATCACTCCGGGTATTCTACACAGACCGAAACCAAAGAGAAAGCCCTTCCTTGAATCCGGCATCCAAAGGACTCAAATTGGCGACAGAGAATCCCCGCATCCTATCGAATGTGGATAGGTATAGCAGTATGGTTTAAATGGTTCTCAGTGAATTTGTGAAAGGCTCAGCGACGCCCTTCCAACATCCATTCCTGGGCCAGGATCGCCAAATCAAGCAGATTCACCTGGCCATCCCCTGTCAGGTCGCTGACCAGAACATCGCCACCACTGTAGCTCCAGTCATCAGTAGCGGCGATTCCACCGTCTTCGAATACCCATTCAATGGCTCGATACATAAAGGAGATATGCTCCCGTTCTTTATACTGCATGTTCTCGGGATACTTGTTATTCAACATTTCCTGTTGAATGCTGACGATGTATGCATCGTGCAGGATTATGGTGTAGTACTGAACTTCCGGACCTGCAGCGGACGGCTGCCAATATCGCAGTTCAAACCGAGTCAGTCTTTCATTATTCACCAGGGCATTCATCAGCAGAGGAGTGGATCGATCAATTTCTTTGGTTATTCGGAAAGGTTGATGCTGGCGTTTTCCTGTAAGTAGACCGCTTACCGGATCGCGAGGAGAGGAGACAGAGTGGCTTGTGGCGATTACCATGATCTGGCCTTCTCTTCCTGCCTGGGTCACACTGCCTTCGATCGCTCCCTGGTTCTGCCCTTCAAGGGTTAGATATGCATTAAGAGCACCTAAAGAAGATTGTGTTACAATGGCCGTCAATAGAATGACAAGTAAAACAGTATTCGTTTTCATCGTATCATCCTCTCATTGCATAATTAGATTCACAACGTCGGACCGCCAAATAGATATTGCAGAATCCGTTTATAAAATCACTTTATTCTGCTTATATGACAAAAAAGAAAAACGGTATTGTTTTCCCAAAGAAAAAAGGACGCCTGACCGATTTCTCGGTAGGCGTCCCATATTAAGCTTACTTCTGCAATTTCCAAACTGTTTAGGAACGACGGCGAAGCAGTGCCAGACCACCCAAACCAAGCAGACAAAGGGTTGCCGGCTCGGGAATACCAAAGAACTGAATCTCGGCGATCTGCATCGAGTTGGCTGCATCGGCATCCTTGACTGTCGGGAAAATGAGCTTATAGGAGGCAAACATCATATCGTTCTCGAAATTAACGATATCCGCAAGCGTATCCCGCTCTTCCGGCAGAGTCAAGTCGCCCGAGGCGATCAGGGTCCAGCTTTCACCTTCTCCATCACTGTTGTCGCCGCTGGCGATGGCGTCGTTGGTACCGTACAGTTCCCATGTTGTCGGATCGCGTTCCGCGGCATCATTGGCGGTTGTGATCTGAAAACCGTTGACAATCGTGGCTCCCATGCCCGGCGTTACGATGAATCCGGAGTTTACCTGACCGAAGTTCAGGTACTTGTTCAGTGAACCGTCGATCAGGTTCGCCGGATTCTCAGCTCCTGGATACCGACTGTTCCAACCAATATGAACAGCTAGAATCGAATTTGAAGGGCTCAGGACAGTGGATCCTGTTCCGTCTGTACTCGCGTAAAAGGCGGCATCAGCAACCTGCATCAATCCACCGTTATCCTTCAAAGCTGAATAGATCATTTTATAGGAAGAATACGAAGCGGCATTATTAACAGCCACAACCGGTCCAACCATAAAACGATCATCCGGCAACGTTACCGTACCGGAATCCAGAAGAGTCCAGTATTCCGCAAGACCGGTGCTGTTGTCGGTACTGACGATCGCTTCGTTGGTTCCATAGATTTCCCAACCAAGCGGATCACGGCCGACAGCATCATTGGCGGTTGTCAGGGTAAAGCTCTGCACCTGAGAGGCAGAATCCAGTGTTACGATAAATCCACTGTTTACTCCTCCAAAGTTCAGATACTTGGTGCCCGAGTCGCCATCCAGCACATACAAAGGAGCTTCCCCGTCTGGATATCCACTACTGGAAACCAGACCGTCGGCATCCACGGCAATAATAAAATCGCCCGGCGCTAGAATGGAGACGCCAAAGCTGGGTACTGCCAGTAGCGCCATGACAAGACATGCCAGTATTGTTTTGTTTTTCATCACTCTGCCTCCAAAAAATTACTTCACCCTGTTTCGAATTACACCATTCTCTCTAGTTTATTTCAAAGAGGAATCCCTTCGCTCCTTACGATCTCCTGCGACTCAATAAAGCCCTATTATAGGGCGCATATCATATTGTTGTCAACTATAAATAACAAATATTCCCCTAGTTTTTTCAGGGATAAGGCTTGTTTTTACCCTATCCTGGCTTTTTTTGGATTTATATACTCCTGATCTTGTACAATCCACTTCTCCTTGTAAGTTCGTTTAGTCCTACTTATAATTTATCTTTAAACAGGATTTTAACTGTAAAAAACCGTGTTTTGGAGCAATTTTCGGGTATCAGCATGGACAGCAGGCTTCGATTAGAGCCAAGACAGACAATTCTATTTATCGGCGACAGCATCACCGATGCGGGCCGGCGTGAACCGACATATGCCCCCCTGGGAAGGGGCTATGTTCACTTTGCCGCCCACTGGCTTTGGGCTCGTTACCCGCATTTGGAGTTGAATATCCGTAATTCCGGGATCAGCGGCGATACAACCCGAACGTTGAAATTTCGCTGGGAGCGTGACTGCCTAGCCCACAAACCGGATATACTGAGCATTTTGATAGGGATCAATGATGTATGGTGCCAGCATGATCAGCCCAATCTGGTCCGGCGAGCAGTATTTATGGAAGAATTCGAAGCTAATTACACCGGTATACTCAAAGTCACTCAGAATGCCTTTCCATGCCAAATCGTGCTCATTGAACCATTTATGTTCTGCAATAATCCCTCCTGTCCCATGTTCAAGACCCTGCATGCTTACATTGAAATTGTCAATGATCTATCTCACCGTTTTGACACTCTTTTAATCCCCATGCAGGATCGAATCGACAAAGCGATCCTGCAAACTCCCCCGAACCGCTGGTCACAGGATATGGTCCACCCCTATTCCTGGGCTCATGCATGGCTGGCTCTGGAGTGGCTGGACGCCCTGATTGCGAACAAGCCCTTTTAAAAACGTATCCTATTCACAGAGAATAAGTTACAGCTTTTTTTTAAAATCATCGCCGTGGGCTTGTATAAAGAGATGGAAAAAAAATTTCACTCGTAGCTCTCGTATTTTCAATCACTTAGCCAAAACAGGGTGGGATTCCCGGAGGTTTTCTGTTGCCAGACCGTCGGATTGTCAATATGATCAAAGTTTGCCACAACCAACAAGATGTTGGCTTTTATGGCAACGGATTGCCATATGTTGTATTGGGGCGTATATTCGGCGTTTGTTCATTTTTTACACGGAGGTAGAGAATGGCTGAGGAAAAAATGTCAAAACAAACCGTAAATCCGTCATCGACGTCATTTCAGCCGTGGAAAAGCCGTCAGGCATTGCCTATGGATGGGCTCAAAGTGCCTCGGGCTTTTTCCGACCCGAACGTGCATCCCTTCGATCAGATCGAATGGGAAATCCGTCAAGCCAAGATCACAGATGAGAACGGTAAAATCATTTTCGAACAAAACAATATCGAAGTACCTACCTCATGGAGCCAATTGGCAACCAAGGTTGTTGTGAGTAAATACTTCTATGGTGATATTGAATTGGGCGAACGGGAATATTCGGTCAAGCAGTTGGTCCATCGTGTTGCCAGAGGGATTGCCGACCGGGGTAAAAAGGACGGTTATTTTGCCAGTGAACAGGATTGCGAAAATTTCTATCATGAACTGGCCTGGCTATGCGTAAACCAGTACGGAGCGTTTAATTCCCCAGTCTGGTTCAACGTAGGTTTGTTCGATGTATATGGGATCACCGGCAGTGAACACAATTATTACTGGGATCAGCAGAAACAGATGGCTGCTCCCTGCACCAACAGCTATGAATACCCACAGGCTTCGGCATGCTTTATCCAGTCGGTCGCTGATACCATGGAAGATATCATGCGCCTGGCCCGGAGCGAAGCCATGCTGTTCAAGCACGGTTCGGGTACTGGAACGGACTTGTCAACCTTGCGAAGCAGTCGGGAAAAGCTTTCCGGCGGTGGAAAACCCTCCGGGCCGCTGAGTTTTATGCGGGTATTCGATCAGATTGCCGCCGTCGTAAAATCCGGTGGAAAAACTCGCCGGGCCGCCAAGATGCAGTCTCTTCGGATGGAACACCCCGACATCAAGGAATTTATCACCTGTAAAACGGAGGAAGAAAAGAAAGCCTGGGCTCTGATCGAGCAGGGATATGGCGGGGATCTGAACAACGAAGCGTATAACAGCGTTATGTTCCAGAACAGCAACCTGTCGGTCCGTGCAACCGATGAATTCATGGAAGCCGTGGAAAAAGATGGCAAATGGGCAACTCGCTCGATTACGACCGGCGAAGAGGTCGGTGAATATTCCGCACGTGAGTTGATGCAACTGGTCGCCGAAGGTACACGCGTCTGCGGTGACCCGGGCATGCAGTTCCATACCACGATTAACAAATGGCACACCTGTCCCAACTCCGGCCCGATCAACGCTTCCAATCCATGCAGCGAATACATGTTCGTCGACAATTCCGCCTGTAACCTGGCTTCGCTGAACCTAATGAAATTCCGTAAACCGGACGGCACCTTTGATATCGAAGCATTCCAGAAAGCCGTCCGTATCTTTATCATTGCCCAGGAAATCCTTGTCGATAACGGCAGCTATCCTGAAGCACGGATCACCGAAAACAGTCATCGTTTTCGCCCGTTGGGCCTGGGATATGCAAACTTGGGCGCACTGATCATGAGCCTGGCTCTGCCATACGATTCGGATGAAGCACGGGCCTGGGCCGGGGCAATTACTGCGATTCTGACCGGCACCGCTTACGGCATCAGCGCCGAAATCGCTTCCAAGAAAGGCCCCTTCAAGGACTATGAGCCCAACAAGGAGTCCATGCTCAATGTGATCCGTATGCATCGGGAGCACGCTTATAATATTCCCGAGGTGCACTGTCCCGACTATATGCTCAATGCCGCCAAAAACGCATGGGATCAGGCCTACGACATGGGAACACAATCCGGCTATCGCAACGCCCAGACCACCGTACTGGCCCCGACCGGCACGATCGGCTTCATGATGGACTGCGACACAACGGGGGTCGAGCCCGATATCGCCCTGGTCAAGTACAAACTGTTGGCCGGCGGCGGCATGCTCAAGATCGTCAACCGTACGGTACCTATGGCCCTGGAGCGATTGGGTTACAGCCCCGACGACATAAAAAGCATCTGCGATCAAATCGATCAGGACGACACCGTTGAGACCGCTTCCCAGTTGCGGGAAGAACACCTGTCCACCTTTGACTGCGCTTTTAAACCGGTCAACGGCAAACGGCACATCCATTACACGGCACATCTGCGGATGATGGCAGCCGTTCAGCCGTTCCTTTCCGGAGCGATCAGCAAAACAATTAATATGCCCAAGGAAAGCACTACCGAAGAAATCGCCACCGCTTATATGGATGGCTGGAAGATGGGCATCAAAGCCATCGCTATCTATCGTGACGGTTCCAAGCGTATCCAGCCGGTCAATGTGGAAAAACAGGGAAAAAAGGAAGTCAAAATCGAAGAACCATCACCGCGACCGTTCCGCCGACGTTTACCCGAGACGCGCAGCAGCATCACTCATAAATTTTCCGTTGCGGGTCACGAGGGTTATTTAACCGTTGGTCTATACGATGACGGCCAGCCGGGTGAGTTGTTTATCACCATGGCCAAGGAAGGTAGCACAGTCGGTGGTCTGATGGATGTTGTGGGAACATGCGTCTCCATGGCTTTGCAGTATGGTGTGCCTCTGATTACTCTGGTTGACAAGTTCCGGCATGCCCGCTTTGAGCCGTCCGGTATGACCAGCAATAAAAATATCCCGTTTGCCAAGAGCCTGATCGACTATATCTTCTGCTGGATGGGCTGTCAGTTCATCCCGGGCTATGCCGAAAAGAATACACCCAATCGATCCAAACCGGCTCCGGTCTCCGGCAAGGCTGGTACGACTGCCAAAGAACTGGTCGAAAAAACCCAGGATCTGGCCAAAAAAATCGATGAAGCCAAATCAATACAAAAAAAGCCCAAACCAACAGCCGAACGGGATGGCTCCAAAGCAGCAAACCTACCTCGTTCAGATCGATTCGAACGCCTGGCCGATCGAACTGTTTCCCTAATCGCATCGGTCGTAACCAGTGAGGATGGAACGGCAAACGAGGCGTCGGTCATGCACCAGTTCAACGCCCAATTTGAGCACTTCCAGGACGATGCCCCGGCATGTGATGTCTGTGGTTCGATTACAGTGCGAAACGGAACCTGCTACCGCTGTTTTAACTGCGGTAATAGTATGGGCTGTTCATAAGGAATAAACACAAAGAGAACAAGCTCTGGAATCCATCCAAGCAATACGATATGATAAAGGTATGAATACAAAAAATACCTTATCAACAATCGTAATGCTACGATGGATTTTTCTTTTTATAATAATAGCCAATTCATCGCTGGTCGTACAAACTGCTCTATACGCACAACGTTATACTATCGATCTGGGAGGGCAGTGGCAGATCATACCCGATCCTCAAAACCGCGGACTCCATGAAACGTGGTATGAGACGGGACGTATGCCGGAAGGGAAAACTGTTATCGTGCCCGCCGAATGGGAAACGGTACTTGGCATCGACTATAACGGGATTGTATGGTATCAGAAAAGCATATCCATTCCCAACAATATGAATATGGAAAACCGATGCTGTCTGCTTCGCTTTCTCGGAGCGGCCACAGAAACATGTGTCTGGATAAACGGTGTCGAAGTTGGCAGTCATGTCGGGCCCTGGACGATCTTCGATGTGGATATTACTAAGCATATCAATCCCGGCGATAACGCGGTTATCGTTGTGCGTCTGGACGAAAAAGTTGGCCATAATACACAGGGCTTTTTGCCTATTATTGCCCCTCATTTTGGCGGATTATGGCAGAATGTGGAACTGCTCCTTCTATCATCCCCACAGTTTCTGGATGACACTCGCATTCAAATCGATGCCGCAACTGTCGATCCGGTGAACCAGAACGCCACATTACGTATTTCTATTCCAGTCATTGGCAAAAAAAACGGTTCCGTTCGATTCACCCTTTTCGATCCGCAGAATCGCAAGGTCGTTTCCGAGCCATGCGATTACCAATCCGCAATAGCCGACTGGAACTGGACCGGCAAGGTAATGCTCTGGGACTTTAACAGACCCAATTTATATCATCTCGATATAGAACTACTCGACAAACAAGAGAATGTACTGGATGCGGTTCGGACAATGTTTGGATTTCGAAAAGTCGAGGCCAGTGGACCTCGAATTTTATTGAACAATAAAGACCTCATTGTTCAGGGTGTGCTGACATGGGGATATTACCCTCCCGCCCTGTCGCCCAATCCGGACCCGGAACTGTTTCGAAACCAGTTACGGTACTTCAAGGCCTGTGGTTTCAACCTGGTTAAATTTTGCCTGTGGCTTCCTCCGCAACGTTTACTCGATATTGTCGATGAAGAAGGAATGCTCGCGTGGGTGGAATATCCAACCTGGCATCCGAAAATCGACCAGGCTCATCGAGAACAGCTCTTTCACGAATATACCGAAATGAGTCATCACGACGGCAATCATCCCTCCGTGATCCTGCGAAGCATTACGTGTGAAACGGGTTCATCGGCGGATATAGAGGTGATTCGTGAACTGTATGACCTTCTCAAGAAGCGCTGCCCCGGCACACTGGTAGTGGACGATTCTTCCTGGATCGGCTGGAACCGCATTCATGATTTTTGGGATGATCATTCCTACGGAAACAACCGAACCTGGCGCGACAAGCTGACCTCGCTGCAGAAACACATCAAGACCCATGGCGTCAAACCCCTTATTCTGGGTGAAGCGATTGCCGCCGACACATGGATAGACCTGCTGTCTCTGGAGACAGCACGCAGGGAAAAAGCATGGTGGCTGCCCCGCTGGATCGAAGAGCAGTTTGCATTTGAAGAGAAACTACGGAAACGATTTGCCGGGCCGAGTTATGATCCTGTGGTCGACCTGCGTACACAATCTCTCAAGTATGCCTTGGATATGCGCCGCTGGCAATTGGAAACCTACCGCGAACAGATGCCGCATGGCGGTTATGTGGTCAGTACGATTCGCGATGTAACACTATGCGCTATGGGACTGCTGGACAACCAGAATCAACCCAAGTGGTCCGTCGAGGAATGGGCTTTTCACGGTCCAGTTATGGTCTCTCTGACCACGTCGCACGATCAACGGGCTTTTCGGGGGGGTGACTTACTGCTGCTCAATCCAAAATATCGGACTCTGAATTGGAATGGATATACCGAAAAAACACTGCCAATCGACTGGAGCCTTGGTAAAAAAACTTTGTACCAGGACAGTACGAATTTGTCTGAAGATATATGCTTTAGAACGGATTCAGTAACGAAGCCAACAATGAAAACTGCTGTCCTCTCTTATACTCATGAGAAAGTCACAATCAATCTGAAATGGGAGTTATGGGCTTTGCCCGAAGCTCGACCAGTTACTTCTGGAACCTGTCTTTACGCAGATACTGATGAGCGATTACACCGATTGTTTCCCACTGCAAGGATTCTTAAACCTGATCAAGCCATTCCAAACGACGTAGCCATTGTTATCACAGGGGCCATGAACAAGAAAGTATTGGATTACCTTTGCAAAGGTGGCCGTGTCCTGCATCTGACCTCCAGCAAGTCCGGCTCCTTCAGGAATGAAGGAATATGGTTTCTGCGGGGTACGGCATGGGCGCCGCCGGTTCCAGAATCTTTCTTTGATCGCTGCCCGGGTCCAATGTTGTCTTACCTGCAACAATTTGAACTGGGCGGCAATTCCATCATCCGCGGTGAAGTGCTTTGGGACCAAGTCGATCCCCTGCTGGCATTTATTGAAACGCATGACTTAACAACAGTCCGTCCCAACCTCTTGCTTTTCCAGACAAGAGTGGGCAAAGGACGGCTGATCGTCAGTTGTCTACGACACGAAGGCGGGCAGGAGGTCAATTATGCTGGGTATTGGCTGGCCCGGGAACTGGCTGACTATCTTCTAACAGGGCCGGAACCGACAAGATCGTTAAATGAAGAAACGATTCAGACCTTATACGACAACCTTTCCACCGAGACGCTGGATATCGATCCAACATGGTTTTTCAAAGTCGATCCCAATAACATCGGTTTGAATGCAGGATATGTCAACAGGAACTACGACGATTCTCACTGGAAAACGCTAGATGCCCATTCTGCACAAGAAGGCCAAATCTGGAACCGATACGACGGCTGGGGTTGGTATCGAAAGACGATCACGATTCCCCCCCATTGGAAAGGCAGAAGGGTTCGTCTTGTCTTTGACAGTGTGGATGACATGTACCAATTGTATGTCAATGGCCGCCTTGCCGGAGGATATGGTAAGCAGGACCGATCGGAAAGCTCTTTTCTCAAGCGAACCTGGGTAAATATCAGCGATTTCATACATGTCGGCTCGAACAACACCCTGTCTGTACGAGTATACGACTGGGCCGGAGCCGGTGGATTAAACGGTAGAGTCTGGCTGACGACAGGCTCCGCAGACGAACAGACGGAATTGCTTCGCCGCTGAACAACAACTCTATTCACTGACTTGATTCCGTGAATGTTGAATGATTCAAAAACGGACTAAACTGGTTTTCGCGGCGCTTTTTCTAGGTATCGCCGCATCGATGTTCTGCATCAGTCTGATCTGGACATGGGAAAGAAAAAGCGCTTTTACCCCGCGCATCTGGACCGACCAGCCTACTACAAGCGTCCCGATTTATCCCCTGGATCCGATTAATGAATCCTCTGAACCGATCAGCAGTTTGAATGCCGTATATGTAGAAATCAACGGCCGGGCGGGATTGTTTCTTGTGGATACCGGCGCCAGTGATACCGTCATCTCCTCTCGATTCGCCCGAACACTGCAGATCCCCGACCAGGAGATTCAAACCCTGGCCGTCGAGGGTAATATTCAGACCGGTACAGTCCGAGCATTCAAGGCCAAATCTTTCCTGGTCGGGGATGTCCTTTATTCTGATTTTATGGTCATTGTGCTTGAGTTGGAACACATTCAATCCTGGACACATACCGACCTGGATGGAATTCTCGGGGGCAATGTCCTCAATGCCTTACCCTATCGACTCGATTTTCCCCGTAATACGCTCACTATCTCCGAACAGATCCGAGTTCCTCCGGAACAGGCTATCAGTATCCAACTTCTATCCAACCATATCCACATTAATTGTATAGCAAACGGATATCCAGTAACATTTATGTTGGATACTGGAGCCAGCTCAACATTATTGGATGAAAACCAGGTCAGATATCTTTTCCCGGAATTACCACCCAAAGTAGAGCTTGTGCCCGGCAAAGTAATCGATATCAATCAGGAAACGCTGACGGAAAGGAAAAAACTAATCCTGCCAAACCTACGGATTGGCCCCATTACGGAAACTGAATGGCCGGTCACCTTGCAGGACATTAACCTCCTGGGGCAAGATTTCACGGGCCGATTTATTCTGGTAGTCGATCCAGAGCGGCTAAAAATCGGATTCCTCTTACCCGAATAGTACCCCAAAAACACTTTATTGACGTCAGTCTTACACGATTGGGAGGCATTTTTTCGTTAATTTTCGTTTTAAGACCCGTTGACAGCCGCTTTTAGCCGGTTATAATACCGTGCTTTTAATACTCAGAAGAAGACTGGAGCAGTATCATGAAATCGTTCATGGCGCGGAAAGAAGATGTCTCGCCTGCCTGGCATGTCATTGATGCCGACGGGCAAATTCTGGGCCGATTGGCGACTCGAATCGCCATGGTCCTTATGGGCAAAGATAAGCCCACATATACTCCTCATGTGGATACCGGTGGTAGTGTAATCGTGGTCAATGCCGAAAAAATTCGGATTACCGGCAAGAAGGCCAATACCAAGAGCTACCAGCGTTATTCGGGCTACCCCGGGGGGCAGAAACAGATCAGTTATCAGGAAATGCTCTCCAGCAAACCGGAACAGGTCGTTCGGTTGGCCGTCAAGCGAATGCTGCCTAAAAATACCCTGGGCAATCGTATGCTCAAGAAACTCCGCGTGTATACCGGGCCGGAGCATACCCACTCCGCCCAGCAGCCGGTGAAGATGGAACTATAAGCGTTTGAGGAAAGACATAAATTATGGCTGAAAACCAGAATGACAGCCCGTTGATTGATCCGAATGTCCTGAATAAGGAAAAAACCGCTCCCGAATCCGAAGTTTCGGAAGAGGTGTCCGTAGCGACCAAACCCGCCGCCAAGCCGGACATGGGAGGTTTTATCTGGGGAACGGGACGACGAAAAAGTTCCGTAGCCCGCGTCAGGATTCGTGTCGGCGAAGGCAACGTCATGATCAATCAACAGAAGGTTGACGACTATTTTTGCAAGCCTCAGGATCGCAATGCGGTCTGGGCCCCGCTGAACGCCCTGAATATCAAGGATCATTTTGATATCTTCGTCAATGTGCAGGGTGGCGGCACAACCGGACAGGCCGGTGCGACCATGCTCGGGATTGCCCGTGCCCTGGCCACATACGATCCCAATCTGGTCGGGCCGCTCCGTGATGGTGGATACCTGACACGTGACAGCCGTATGGTAGAACGTAAGAAGCCCGGACAAAGGGGCGCACGGCGGAGGTTCCAGTTCTCCAAGCGTTAATCGCAATTGGCATTCGATATATAAAGGCCGCCGGAGCAATCCAGCGGCCTTTTTTTTGAGAGATTTCGTATGGCGCGAGAAGACAACCAGACCAGAGGGGCAGTTCTGATTATCACGGCTTGTATCGTGTTCTGTTCGACAGGCATCCTGATCAAGCAGGGACAACAATTTGGACTTTCCCCCGTAATGATGGTGTTTGGACGGTTTATTGTCGGACTGGCGTTATTGATCGCAGGATTCTGCGTTGGTATTATCCGGCTGCGATTTAATGACAAACTTCGGCTGTTCGGACGCGGCTTTTTCGGCGGTATCGCCATCTTCATCGCCTTTCTCAGCATCAGTCGGATCGGATTGGGTAAAGGAACGATTCTGATGTTTACCTACCCGATCTTTGCGGCGGTGTTCAGCAGCATTTTCCTGAAGGAACGTTTCGGCGCGATCTCCATTGCAGGAATCATCGTCGCTATGTTCGGAGTGTTTTTGATGGCCGCCGAGGATACTCAAGGAATCAAGCTGACAGAAGTGTTCGGCCCCTATGAACTAGCAGCCGTATTCGGCGCGGTCCTGTCCGGGGCCGCAGTGACCTTAATCCGTAAGCTGCACGATACGGATGATTCGTACGCCATTTATTTTTCGCAATGTTTTATCGGCTTGTGGATGATGGCGATCCCGGCATTGCTTCAGCCGTTTTCGTTCGCTCCGATCCAAATTGGAATACTTCTGGGAATCGGCGTGACAGCAACCGCTGGGCAGCTTCTGATGACACAGGGCTTCAAATATGTCCCCGTCCGCACCGGTTCGCTGCTGGCGATACTGGATCCGGTTTTTGCTTTTACGGCAGGCGCTTTGCTCTTCGGGGAAAGCCTGAACATTCGCGCATTGCTGGGGGCGGGTTTGATTCTGTCGGCTTGTGTGATCGTGCTGGCCCTGCGTAAAAAACCTGTGCGAATCGGACGGCAAATCCCGGAATAAGAGCAAATTGTGGTGACAAATGCCGGGCATTTCATAAGATAAACGGCAAGAAAACCGTTACCGAGCGGAAAAAACAAGACAGAAAGGGCAATTCATGATTCGAGTGGCGATCATTGGAGCAAGCGGATATACGGGGCTGGATTCGATAGAGATTATTCTGCGGCATCCGCAGGCCAGATTGACGTATCTGACCGCCCTGGAGGAGGAATGCGGGCATGCGGAAATGGTCTTTCCTCGTCTTAAGGGGCGGTGCGACATGGAGATCGAGCCATTGAACTTCGAGAAACTCGCCGAATTGGCCGATGTCGCCCTGTGCTGCCTGCCGCATAAGGTCTCGATGAGCTTTGTGCCCCGCCTGCTGAATACCGGCGTCAAGGTGATTGATTTCAGCGCCGATTATCGACTCAAGGACGTGGTCGTGTACGAGAAGTTCTACCAGGAACATACGGATCCGGACAATCTGGCCCATGCGGCATATGGATTGCCGGAGCTGTTTCGTGAGACAATCCAGGGCGCCCGGCTGGTCGCCAATCCCGGCTGTTTCCCAACCGGAGCTATCCTGGCCATTGCCCCGCTGTTAAAACATGGCCTGATCGAGACCTCGGGAATCATTGTCAATGCGCTGACGGGTGTATCGGGCGGCGGTAAGAATCCGTCGCATGTGTTTCACTATCCAAATATGAATGAGAACGCCCTTCCCTACAAGGTCGGTTCGCATCGACACATGCCGGAGATTGAGCAGATTGCCTCCGAGGTAGCGGGAAAGCCCGTAAACCTGCTGTTCCAGCCGCATGTCGGACCGTTTGATCGAGGAATCCTGTCGTCGATCTATTGCAATCCTGTTGAAAAAGTCACTCAGAAGGAATTGAATGAACTGTATCGCAGCTTTTATGAGGGCCAACCATTCGTGCAGGTACTCGATACGCCACCAGCGGTAAAGAACGTGGCCCGGACTAACTTCTGTCATGTCTTTCCGACCATCGCCAAGGGCAAAGTGGTATGCTTTTCGACTCTGGACAATCTGGTCAAGGGCGCCTCGGGGCAGGCGATTCAGAATATGAATATCGTGTTCGGGCTGGATGAAACAATGGGCCTGCTGTAAGGATTTTCAATCTTCGATTTTCTATTTTCTATTTTCTATTGGGTATGACGGGATGACTGAGGGAATACTCAGGATTGCAACGTGCCAGTTTGCCGTAACGGCGGATATCGCCCACAATGCGCGGCAAATCCGCCAATTCATAGAACAGGCCGCCGAAGGCAGCGCCGATCTGGTGCATTTTCCCGAATGTGCCCTAAGCGGGTACGCAGGTGTGGATATGGAGACATTGGAGGGATACGACTGGGAGTTGTTACGATCCGAGACGAGACAGATCATGAACCTGGTCAAGCAAAAACGGGTGTGGATTGTTCTGGGCAGTATGCACGAGTTGACCGCACCCAACAAACCGCACAATTGCCTGTATCTGATCGGAACAGATGGAAAGATCGTGGACCGATATGACAAGCGGTTCTGCACTCCGATGGACCTGGACAACTACACGCCGGGTGACCGTTTCGTGTATTTTGACATCAACGGCGTGCGATGTGCGCTGATGATCTGTTTCGATCTTCGGTTTCCGGAACTGTACCGTGAGCTATATAAGGCCGGGGTGCATTGTGTGATCCAGTCGTTCTACAACGCCCGGCAAGGCGGGCCCAGTGTGCATTCGGAGATCATGCGGCAGACCATGCAGTGCCGGGCCGCAACCAATAGGTTCTGGGCGAGCATGGCTAATTCCTCGGCCTGGTTCGCGCCGTATCCCTCGTGCTTTATCCAGCCGGATGGGCGGATTGTCAATCAACTGGAGGATCACCGCGAGGAGATGATGATCAATACCGTCGACCTGAGCCAGGAATTCTACGACCCGATGAAAGGCTTCCGGGAACTGGCCATCCGCGGCAAACTCACCAACGGATCAGGCGCGACCGATGATCCACGATCGAAGGATAGAACACAGTTGTAAATCCAGATTGGAGGTTTTCGGCATCAAAGCCAATCAGAAAAGAAAAGACTGGATTCCCGCCTTCGCGGGAATGACAAACGGCAACCACTGAAAAAATTGAGAGGATTATGAAATGTTGAAAGCAGTTGTTACCAGTTTCGTCATTTGCACTATGCTTCTTATGCTCTCGCCTGTCGCCAAAGCCGCGGATGTGTTCGAGGTCAATCGCAAGCTCGGGCGCGGGGTGAACATCATCGGCTATGACCCGATCTGGCGGTCGCAGGACCGGGCCCGGTTTCAGGAAAAGCACTTTCGCCTGATCAAGGAGGCAGGATTTGACAGCGTCCGGATCAACCTGCACGCCTTTCGTCATATGGACGCCAACAACGATTATCAGCTTAGTCCGGCCTGGTTTGAAACGCTGGACTGGGCCGTCAAGAACGCCCTGGCCAACAAGCTGGCCGTCATCCTGGACCTGCACGAGTTTAATGCCATGGGCGATGATCCGGTCGGGCGAAAGCCGCTGTTTCTGGCTTTCTGGAAGCAGGTCTCCGTACACTTCCGCAATGCCCCGGACAGCGTCGTCTTCGAGATCCTCAACGAGCCCTGCCGGGGCGTGACGGCCGAACTTTGGGATCAATATTATCACGAAGCCCTGGCAATCATCCGCAAGGACAATCCCACCCGCGCCGTCATTCTCGGCCCGCCGAATTGGAACTCAGTCGACAAGCTCAATGAGTTCAAGCTTCCCGAGGACGATCGCAATATCATCGTCACTGTCCATTACTACAAGCCCATGTCCTTTACGCATCAGGGAGCAAGCTGGACACCTACATACAGGAAGAAAACCGGCGTCAAGTGGCCCACTTCGGAAAAAGATAAACAAGCCGTCGTTGCTGAATTTAAGAAGGTTCATGACTGGGCACAGGAACAGAAACGTCCGATCTTCCTGGGTGAATTTGGAGCCTATGACAGGGCCGACATGGAATCCCGTGTGCAATACACCTCTTTCGTGGCTCGGACCGCTGAGAAGTTCGGTTTCAGTTGGGCGTATTGGCAGTTTGACTCGGACTTTATTGTGTACGACATTCCCAATGACCGATGGGTTGAGCCGATCCGGGATGCTCTTATACCGCGATGATATTATTCCGCAACTTCATGGAGAACATGGCATGGCAAACGGGACAATCACGGCAGCAAAGGGATTTCTGGCGGCGGGAATCGCCAGCGGAGTGAAAGTATCGGGCAAACCGGACCTGGGGCTGGTTTATTGTCCGCAGGGGGCAACGGCAGCGGCGATGTTCACGACCAACAATGTCGTCGCCGCTTCGGTGAAGGTCTGCAAACAGCATATCCGTACCTCGCGGATTTTTGCGGCAGTGGTCAACTCGGGTAACGCCAATGCCTGCACTGGTACTACGGGCCTTGCCGCAGCCAAAGTGATGTGCGCCAAGGTAGGTAAAGAACTGGAGCTTAAGCCCGAGCAGGTCCTGATCGCCTCTACCGGCATCATCGGACATAAGCTGCCGATCAAGAAAGTAACCGATGGCATCGCTATGGCAGCGGCGGCCTTGAGTAACAGCGCCAAAGCAGGTCTGGATTTCGCCAAAGCGATCATGACCACTGACAACCGCCCCAAACAGGCCATCCGAAAAGTCACCATCGCTGGAGTCGAGATTACGCTGGCCGGAACGGTCAAAGGCGCCGGGATGATTGCCCCGAATATGGCTACGACGATCTGTATGATCACGACGGATGCGGCAATCAAACGCAAGATGCTGGGACGGGCTTTTAAGGCGGCCATCGGAGCCAGCCTGAACCGACTGACCGTAGACGGACATCAAAGCACCAACGACACGGCAATGATTCTGGCTTCGGGAGCTGCCGAAAATCGCACTATCTCCAAACCCGGCGCCGCTTTCAACGCATTTTCCGCAGTTCTGCTTGATCTGACAACCGACCTGGCAAAACAAATGGCCCTGGATGCCGAGGGAGCGACTCGGATGTTCACAGTGGAGGTCGTCGGGGCGTCCAGTAAGCCCCAGGCTTTCAAAGCCGCCCGGGTTGTGGCTGATTATGACCTGGTTAAATGCGCTATTCACGGGGCAGATCCGAACTGGGGACGAATTATCTGCGCGGTTGGATCCTGTGGTGTGCGATTCCATCCGGATAAGCTGACCTGCAAGATCGGCGGGGTAATTGTCTTTCGCGGCGGAAGGCCCACCTCGTTCGACCGGGCCAGGGTTAGAAAGATAATGACACAGAAAGAACACACAATCTGGATTGATCTGGGGATGGGCAAGGCTAAGGACTTCTGCTATGGATGTGATTTAAGTCGTGAATATATAACGATTAACGCCGATTATCATACCTGATCGCTACCTGTGCGATTCGGATTGATGTTGTACGTTTTATCGTGGTTTTCTTGAGCAAAAAGGCTTGAAAACACATCATGATCGTGTACACTACCGGCTCTCTTTATAGGGTCGGGTTCACATTATTAACCAAAGGAAAGGAATAAGACGGTGAAGACACTAAAAGCACTCGGTTTTCTGGTGCCGATGTTATGCGTGGCTTCGATGGCGATAGCGGCCGAAGAAGGCATGACATCCGGAGGTACAACGGGAAACGGTACGACATCCGGAGGCACACCTGGAATCTGGTTTATTGCCCCACTGGCAGCATTGGCGGCGTTGGGATTTGCGGTTTATTTCTATAAAAAGATGATGTCCGCCCCGGCCGGCAATGAAACCATGGTCGAAATCGCCACCCACGTTCGGGAAGGTGCGTATGCTTACCTGTTTCGACAGTACAAGGTGGTAACGATCGTATTCATCGTCCTGCTGATTATTTTCGCTGTTTTGGCGTACATGGGCGTACAGAATCCGTTTGTACCGGTAGCTTTCCTGACCGGCGGCTTTTTCAGCGGCCTGTGCGGCTTTCTGGGCATGAAAACAGCGACAAATGCCTCCAGCCGAACCGCGCAAGGCGCCAGCGAAGGTCTTAACCGAGGTTTGCAGGTCGCATTCCGCAGTGGTGCTGTCATGGGGCTGGTCGTCGTGGGCTTCGGTCTGCTGGATATCAGCCTGTGGTATCTGATTCTGGATAAGCTGGTTTATACAACCGAACACATGGACAATGGTTGGTGGATCCTGGTCCATAAGGGTATGGATCACGATCAGAAGCTGGTGGAAATCACAACCACGATGATCACGTTCGGCATGGGCGCCTCGACACAGGCCCTGTTCGCTCGAGTCGGCGGCGGTATATTCACCAAGGCCGCAGACGTAGGCGCCGACCTGGTGGGTAAGGTCGAAGCGGGCATCCCGGAAGACGATCCGCGGAACCCGGCAACCATCGCCGACAACGTGGGTGACAATGTCGGCGACGTAGCGGGCATGGGCGCTGACTTATACGAAAGCTACTGTGGTTCGATTTTGGCCACGGCAGCGTTGGGGGCAGCATTGGCCCTTCCAGGCGAC
Organism: Sedimentisphaerales bacterium; assembly: GCA_016926155.1. Taxonomy (GTDB): domain Bacteria; phylum Planctomycetota; class Phycisphaerae; order Sedimentisphaerales; family Anaerohalosphaeraceae; genus JAFGGE01. Next base: position 1,916 of record JAFGPC010000056.1, on the reverse strand, counting down.
AAAAAGACTATGGCCGTTTTGAGCCCAATGATCGTAGCTGGGATTGGCATCATCCTGTCGATCATAGGCATGTTCATGGTCAAGTGTAAGGAAGGCGCCAGCCAGAAGAACTTGCTGCATGCCCTTCTGTTCGGAACACTGGGAAGCTCGGTTCTCATTCTGGTTGCACTGGCATTCATGGCGTGGCAGGATTGGGTAAGCTGGGGCATTTTTGGCTCGGTGGTGTCCGGCCTGGTCGCGGGTGTGATCATCGGTCAGATTACTGAGTATTACACCTCCGATGAATACAAGCCAACCAGGGGCATTGCCGATCAGGCCGTGATGGGCCCGGCAACGGCGATTATCGATGGTTTTGCGACCGGCATGTATTCGACAGGGCTTTCGGTAATCACCATCGTGATCGGGATTATCTGTGCCTTTGCCTTTGCCGGCGGCTTCAATGACCTGTCGATGGGCTTATACGGGATCGGTTTTGCCGCAGTCGGTATGCTCTCGACGCTGGGAATCACGCTGGCGACCGACGCCTACGGGCCGATTGCGGATAATGCCGGCGGAAATGCCGAAATGAGCGGGCTGGGACCAGAAGTCCGTACCAGAACCGACGCCCTGGATTCGCTGGGCAACACAACAGCGGCGACAGGAAAGGGCTTTGCGATCGGCTCGGCAGCCCTGACAGCGATGGCCCTGCTGGCGGCTTATATCGAAGAGATTCGCATCTGGATCAAAAAACTGGCAATGGCCAGTCCGGACGGCATCTATAAGGTCGGGGATACCGCCTTTACCGCCGCTCAGGCCAAGACAGCCAGCGTGATGGATTTTGTTGAGGCATACAACCTGACGATCATGAATCCGAAATTGATCTGCGGTTTGTTTATCGGGGCGATGATGGCGTTTATTTTCAGCGCGATGACGATGAAGGCGGTTGGACGAGCTGCGGGCGCAATGGTTAATGAAGTCCGTCGCCAATTCCGCGAGATCGTAGGCATCATGGAAGGCACAGGCAAACCCGACTATGCCCGATGCGTGGCGATTTCCACGGCCGGGGCTCAGAGGGAAATGGTCCTGCCTTCGCTGCTGGCAATCATTATCCCGGTATTGACCGGATTGCTGCTGGGTGTGCCGGGCGTGATGGGACTTCTGGCCGGCGGTTTGACAGCCGGATTTGTACTGGCGATTACAATGAACAACGCCGGCGGCGCCTGGGACAACGCCAAGAAATACATCGAAAAGGGCGCTCACGGCGGCAAGAAGTTGCCGGACGGCTCCAAGAATCCGATCCACGGGGCTGCCGTCGTTGGCGATACGGTCGGCGATCCATTTAAGGATACATCCGGTCCGAGTCTGAACATTCTGATCAAGCTGATGACGATGGTCAGTGTGGTGTTTAGCGGTGTCGTGGTCAAGTTTGCTCCGGAAATCGCCCGGATGCTCGGCATTGGCTAATGCAGACGCTTGACCCGAATCCATGATTTCAGTACCTTTCAGGGACGGTCTTCGGGCCGTCCCTTTGTATTCCGTAGAAAACATAACCTTTGAGTGGCGGATTCGCTTGGCCGTATGACAAAGAAGAAGGAAAATCAAGACGATGACCGGTCATTTGCCCTGGCCATCGCAAAGAATGCACTGGATCGGCACTGCACTGATGTGGTCGTAGTAGACCTCCATGACAAAAGCCCGGCAACCGATTATTTCGTAATCGCTACGACGACCAGCCCGCGTCAGGCTCGATCTATCGCTGACGAGAGTCACGAAATTGCCAAAAGCCATGGGCATAAACGGTTTGGCCTGGCCGGGTACGACACCGCCCGTTGGATTCTCATCGATTATGTGAATGTGGTGATCCACCTGTTCGATGCCGAATATCGCGAATATTACGACCTGGAGCTGCTCTGGGGCGATGCGGAACGATTGAAAAT